>DASXKD010000132.1:0-15613 GCA_036497045.1 Streptosporangiaceae bacterium
GTGCTCGGCGGCCAGCGCGCAGATCGCCGCCGAGTCGATGCCCCCGGACAGGAACGCCCCGAGCGGGGCGTGGCTACGCAGGTGAACCGCGACCGAGTCGCGCATCGCGGCGAGGATGGCACGCGGGGTGGACTCGCTGGGCTGGCGGGCCGGGCGCAGGTCAGCCCGCCAGAAGCGGTAGACGTCGACCGGCCGGCCCGGCCGGGCGATCATGGCGTGGCCGGGCGGCAGCACCTGGATCGGCGGCGTGATGGTGTCCGGCGCGGGCACGTACTGGAAGGCCAGGTACCTGCGCAGCGCGGCGGCGTCCAGGTCCCGCAGTTCTCCTGGCTCGGCGAGCGCCTTGCGCTCGGAGGCGAAGCGCAGCCGCAGGCCCGCCGTGCCGGGCACGCCGGCCATGGCCGGCTGGGCCGCGGTGGCCGGGGCGGGCGGGGGCACCGCGAAAGGAGCCCCCGGCGCACCTTCTTTGTGCGTTACGCCGGGCCCACCAGGCTCTCCGGCCGCATGCCGGCCTGGCTGCCTGGCCGGCCGCACGGCGGGGCCGAACCAGTCATCCAGGGCTGCGGGAGGGTCAGCCTGCTCCGGCGCGGCCGGTTCGCTGGCTGCTGCCGGCGCCGCATGCCTGCCACCGCGCGGGCGGGGCGGCAGGCCCGGGGCGGGCGCGCCGCCGTTGCTGACGCCGCGGGCGCCGTTGGCCTCGCCGCCGGAGACCGTGCCGGGCCAGCGGTCGATGCGGTAGAAGAAGGGCTTGATGCCGAACGGGTCCCTGGCGCAGAACAGTTCGCGGGTCCAGGTGTCCCAGATGGCCAGCGCGTACATGCCGCGGAGCCGGTGCACCACGTCCTTGCCCACCAGGGCGTAGGTCTCGAGCAGCACCTCGGCGTCGCCGTTGGATCGCAGGATGACCCCCTGCTCCCGCAGTTCGGCGGCCATCTCGACGTAGTTGTAGATCTCCCCGTTGAAGACCATCCAGAAGCGGCCGTCGGCCGAGCGCATCGGCTGGTGCCCGGCCTTCGACAGGTCCAGGATCGACAGCCGCCGGAAGCCGAGCGCGACATCCGCGTCGGTGTACACACCATCGTCGTCCGGCCCGCGGTGGTGGATCCGGTCCAGGGCCCGCGTGAGCCAGGCCTGGTCCGGGCCCGCGTCAAGGGCCAGGCAGCCGGCGATTCCACACATCGACGTCCCTAACAGTGTCCGCGAGTGGTCCGGTCATCGATCCTACGGTGGGCTCGGCGGCCATGTGCCCCAGCTTCGCGGACCCGGCCTGCCGGCCACCGCTGCTGCGGCGCTGATGATCATGACGTTGGCGGCGCGGTAGCCTCCCAAAAGGCATGATCACGATCGGCGGCTTATTCGCCGCGCCACACCGGCGGGCGTTTCTCCGCGAACGCCACCGCGCCCTCCATGGCATCAGCGGAGAAGAATACAGGCCCGGCAATCCCGGACTGCCGGTCGAATGCCTCGGCCAGCGGCCAGTCCGCGGACTCGGCCACGATCCGCTTGGTCGCGACCAGCGACAGCGGCGCGTTCCGCCCGATCTCGGCGGCCAGCGTGCGGGCCTGGGCGAGCGCCTCACCCGCTGGCACCAGGCGGTTGATGAGCCCGGCCGCATGCAGGCGGGCCGCGGGAACCCGGGCACCGCTGAGCGCGATCTCCATCGCCAGGTGGTAGGGAATCCGCCGGGGCAGGCGGAACAGCCCACCGGCGCCCGCGACCAGCCCCCGGCTCACCTCGGGCAGGCCGAACACGGCCTCCTCACTGGCCACGATGAGGTCGCAGGACAAGACGATCTCGAACCCGCCGGCCAGGGCGTACCCCTCCACCGCGGCGATGATGGTCTTCGCCGGAGGGCGCTGGGTGATACCGCCGAAACCGCGGCCGCCTGCCGTCGAGTCCTCGCCGGCCGCGAACCCCTTGAGGTCCATCCCGGCGCAGAAGGTGCCGCCAGCGCCGGTGATGATCAGCGAGGTGATCTCGCCGCGCGAGTCGAAGTCGTCGAGGTGCGCCGCGATGCTGCGGGCCACCGCCTCGTTGACCGCGTTGCGCGCCTCGGGGCGGTTGATGGTGATGATGGCAATGCCGTCGGCCACCTCGGCCGACACCACGTCGGGCACGTCGTGCCTCCCCATCGCTCGTGGGAAAGATCGGCCGCCCGCCGCGGGGCTTCCCCTGCGGCGGGCCGCTGCCTTGCGCCTACTTGGGCTGGAACCTGAGCCCGCCGTCGAGGCGGATGACCTCTGCGTTCATGTAGTCGTTCTCGATCAGCGACCGGGCCAGCTGGGCGAACTCCGCCGCAGTGCCCATGCGCTTGGGGAACACGATCGGGGCAGCGAGCCTCGCCTTGAAGTCCTCGCTGCCGGGCCCGGTGCCGTAGATGGGGGTGTCGATGATGCCAGGGCAGATCGTGTTCACCCGCATCCCGATGGCCGCGAGGTCACGTGCGGCCGGCACGGTCATCCCGATGATCCCGCCCTTGGACGCGGAGTAGGCGAGCTGGCCGGTCTGCCCCTCGATGCCGGCCACCGACGCGGTGTTGATGACCACGCCGCGCTGGTTGTCGGAATCGACCGCCTCGGTGCGCGCGACCGCCGCGGCCCCGATGCGCATCAGGTTGAAGGTGCCGATCAGGTTGATGTCGATCACCTTGCGGAAGGTGGCGAAGGAGTGCGGTGACCCGTCACGGTTGACGGTGCGCTCCGCCCAGCCGATACCCGCGCAGTTCACGATCACGCGCAACGGCGAGGGCAGCGCGGCGGCCACGTCCACGGCCATGGTGACCGATGCCTCGTCCGCGACGTCTGTCTGGACGAACTTGCCGCCGACCTCGGCGGCGACTGCCTCGCCGCGGTCGGCGTTCAGGTCGGCGATGACCACGGTGCTGCCTGCGGCGGCGAGCGCGCGCGCCGTGGCCTCGCCCAGGCCGCTTGCCCCGCCGGAGATGATTGCTGCGGTTCCTGTCAGGTCCATGGCCGGAGCATACTTGCTTGCTACTCGCCGGTAGCAAGCCGGGGCCGGGAATGTCGGCACCTGCCTCTATCTTGGGTCTTGGGTAGATATGGGGCGCCACGGCTGGATGGCCTGGATAAAGGCTAGCGTCCGCCCATGGTCAAGATATATCTTGAATATTGGTTAGCCAGCCGAGATAATTGGGCTCGCCGCTTCGAGCGGGCAGCCCTGCGAGCCGGCACCTTACGTGGCCGCGGCACGGTGCGCATGAAGGCGAGGAGAAGTCGTGCGTAAGTTCCACGGGAACCCCTGGGCAGTGTTGATCGTCGTCTCGCTCGGGTTCTTCATGACCCTGCTCGACCTGACGATCGTCAACATCGCGATCCCCAATCTGATCACCAACCTGCACGCCTCACTCGACGACGTGCTGTGGGTGATCAACGCGTACGCCCTGGTGCTCGCGGTGCTGGTCATCACGGCGGGCAGGCTTGGTGACCTGGTCGGGCCGCGGATCATGTTCACCAGCGGCGTCGCGGTGTTTACGGCCGCCTCGGCCGCCTGCGGCCTGGCCCCGAGCCCTGGCTGGCTGATCGCGTTCCGCGCGGTCCAGGGGCTGGGCGCGGCCATGCTCATGCCGCAGACCCTGACGATCATCACGAACACGTTCCCGGCGGAACGGCGCGGCGCCGCGTTCGGCGTCTGGGGCGCCGTGGCCGGAGTGGCCACGATCGCCGGCCCGACCCTGGGCGGGCTCCTGGTCACCGCGTTCGACTGGCGGTGGATCTTCTACGTGAACCTGCCCGTCGGCGTGCTCGTGCTGGTGATCACCCCGATCATCATCCCCGACCTGCGCCTGGGCCGCCGGCACCGGATCGACATCCCCGGCGTGCTGCTGGCCAGCGCCGGGCTGCTGGCGATCTGCTACGGCCTGGTCGAGGGGCAGAAGTACAACTGGGGCACGATCACCGGTTTCATCAGCATCCCGCTGATCCTCGGCCTGGGCGTGGCGCTGCTGCTCGCCTTCCTGCTGGTCCAGAAGCTCACCCAGGACAAGGAGCCACTGGTCCCGTTCGCCCTGTTCCGCAACCGGAACTACTCGGTGGTCAACTGGGTGTCTTTTGTGCTGGCCATCGGCATGATGGGCATCTTCCTGCCGCTCACCATCTACTTCCAGTCGGTGCTCGGCTTCTCGGCGCTGAAGGCCGGGCTCGTCATGGCGCCGGCCTCCGTCGTGTCGATTTTCGTCGCCCCGGTGGCGGGCCGGATGGTCGACAAAATCGGCGGCAAGTACATCCTCATGTCCGGCCTGACCCTGTTCGGTATCGGCATGGGCTGGCTGGCCCTGATCGCGCACCCGGCCTCGAGTTGGCCCATGTTCGTGGCGCCCCTCGCGGTGGCCGGGTTCGGCATCGGCTGCATCTTCGCGCCGATGACCACGGTGGCCATGCGCAACGTCGACCCGCGCATGGCAGGCGCCGCCTCCGGCGTGCTGAACACCGTCCGGCAGGTCGGCCAGGTGATCGGCGTGGCGGCCGTGGGCGCCCTGCTGCAGAACCGGCTGGTCTCCTCGATCGCGTACCAGGCGAGCGTCCGGTCGGCCGCGCTGCCGCCCCGGGTACGCGGCCGGTTCGTCAGCGAGATAAACAGATCCGCACAGAGCGGCATCCAGGTGGGCGCCGGTCAGAGTGGCGGCAGCACGCACCTCGCACACGGCCTTCCCGCGCAGGTCGTCGCAGAGATCGCCCGCATCGCGCACGATGTCTTCACGTTCGCCTTCGTCACGGCTATGCGCCAGACCATGCTCATGCCGATCATCCTGCTGGCCGTGGGCGCCCTGAGCTGCCTGGCCATCAAGGAGCCCAAGCGCACCGCCGCGGCACCTGTCACGGAGGCAGTCGTCACCGAGCCCGCCACCCCCGCCGCTTAATCCGTGTCCGTGCCCTCAGTAACTCACGCCGGCTCGAACAGCTCACCGGCCCACAAATCCGGCACGATCTCAGGCTCCGGCTCCCACGGCCATCCATCCGCGAACGCCGGCTCCAGGTCCGAGATCCAGGTCGCGTCCGGATCGAATCTGGCGAAGAACGGCTTGCCCACCAGTTCCGGATCCCGTGCCTGGATCATGTGCAGCACGAACACCTGCTGCCCGGCCAGTTCCGTGATGCCGTCCACGCACACCTTGCCGGGCGTCGCGGACATGGACGGCCCGCGAACCGTTCTGGCGAGCCCGGAAACGTTCCGGTAGGCGTCACGGAAGATCTGGTACCCCCGCGCCAGCGGCACGGCGAAGTAGTCCTGCGGGCCGGTATCCCGCTCGACGAACATGTAGTACGGGATCATTCCCATCCGTACCTGGGCCCGCCACATGCCCGACCATGTGCCCGCGTCGTCGTTGATCGTGCGGATCAGCGGCGCCTGGGTCCGGACCATGGCCCCGGTGCCGCGGATCCGGCGTACCGCCTCCGCCACGACGGCCGGTTCAAGCTCGCGGGGGTGGGAGAAGTGCGCCATGAAGGCGAGCGTCCGGCCGGTGGCCACTACCTGCTCGAACAGCCGGAGCGTGTCGTCGGCGTCGGGATCGGTGACGAACCGCTGTGGCCAGTAGGCGAGTGACTTGCTGCCGATCCTGATCGACTCCACGTGCTCAAGGCCGGGGCCGAGCAGCGGCTCGATGTAGCGGCGCAGCACCCCGGCACCCATGATCATCGGATCTCCGCCGGTGATCAGCACCGACGTCGCCTCGCGGTGCGCCCGGAGGTAGCCGGTGATCCGGTCGATGTCCGAGGTGGCCATCTTCAGATCGGGCTCGTCCACGAATTGCGCCCAACGGAAGCAGTACGTGCAGTACGAATGGCACGTCTGGCCCTGCTTGGGAAACACCAGCACGGTCTCGTGGTACTTGTGCTGCACGCCGGGCAGCGGTTCGTCGCCGAATTCCGGCACGTTCAGCGCGAGCTGCCCGGCGGGATGCGGGTTCAGCCGCATCCGGATCTCGTGCACGGTTCCCCGCAGTTCCGCCTCGGGCGCCCCGTTCGCCAGCAGGCAGGCGACGCGGTTCACGTCCGCCGCGTCCAGCATGGCCGCCTGCGGGAAGACCAACCGGAATATCGGGTCGTCGGGCGCCGCGTCCCAATCGATGAGGGTGTCCACCACGTAAGAGTTGGTACGGAACGGGAGCACCATACCGACGGCCTTGATGGCCATCCGCTCGGTCGCGCTGAGCCCGGCACGCTGCACCAGCGCATCAAGGTGCTTCGCGGTGAAGGCGCGAAACCGGCGGCCCGCCGGCTCGATCTCGGGTTGAGTCACACGTCTCCCTCGGGGTCGGGTACGGCCCTGGGCTCTGCCAGGGCCGCAAATGCCGTCAGCCTGTGACCGGAAGGCGTTGTCCGCCGCGTGCGCCCTTTATGACGCTCAAGGCGGCACAGGAAGCCATAGCTGGGGGATTGCAAGATCGTCACGACAGCAACGCTGAGGTCACGGTCTCGTCACCCGCACCATTCCCAAACTCTGCCCGCCCGGGGCCGCTCCGCGGCGCCCGGGAGTTTCCCGGCCTCATTGTCGGAGCCGGCCTGCGCGCGAGCGCCGCCGGCCTGTGCTGATCCCCGCGCCCTCGGGGAGATCGTTACCCCACGTTTTGGTCATGAATCATGAAGACCGAGCAGCGGCGAACGGTGCCCGGGGAGCCGCGGAACTTCGCAGTGCAGAGGGGTGCCAGCGGCCCCAGGCAGGCGCCAGGTGAGAAGCTTGACGTCATGCGGCACATTCCGGCCCTGCCGGCAGCATCCTGACGCGGCCGGACGGATCACGCCGTGTCAGGAGAATCCACGCCGGGCGTCCCGGCCCGGCCCATCACGATCGCGGTGGACGCCATGGGCGGCGACCATGCCCCGGCCGTGATCGTCGAGGGTGCAGTGGCCGCGGCGGCGGCCTTCGGCATCGACGTCATCCTCACCGGCCGCTACTCACAGCTCAGGCCGTTGCTCACCGCGCAGGCCCCGGCCGGCTCGCGGAACGGGGCGCAGCGCCCGGCACCCCCGGGCCAGGTCAAGATATCGGCCGCGGAAGATTCCCTCGCCATGGATGAGGGCGCCCTGGCCAGCCGGCGGCGGCCGCGCTCAAGTGCGGCCATCGCGTGCCAGCTGGTCCGGCGGGGGCAGGCGGAGGCGGTGGTGTCGGCCGGGTCCACCGGAGGCGTCGTCGCGACCGCCCGGCTGCGGCTGCGGTCGGTGCCGGGGGTTATGCGGCCCGGCCTCGCGGTGGCGCTGCCGACCACGCCAGGGCCCACGCTGCTGGTGGACGCGGGGGCCATCGCGGATCCGAAGCCGGAGATGCTGCTGGCGTTCGCCCAGCTCGGAGTCGCCTATGCCCAGGTGGCGTACGGCATCGCCGACCCCAGGGTGGGGCTGCTCACCATTGGCGCCGAGCCGGGAAAGGGCAACCGGGTGGCCCGCCGCGCCCACGAACTGCTGGCCAGTGCGCCTCCGCACGGGAGCCAGCCACTGCGCTTCGTGGGCAACGTGGAGGGCGGCGACCTGCTGTCCGGCAAGGCGGATGTGATCGTGACCGACGGTTTCACCGGCAACGTCGCGCTGAAGACCCTGGAGGGGGCGGCCGCCTTCGCGACCGAGCAGATGCGGGCCGCGCTGACCGGCTCGGCCGCTGCCCGGTTCGGCGCGTTGTTCCAGCGGCGCGGGCTGCGGGACCTGGTGGGACGCATGGATGCGGAAACCTACGGCGGCGCCGCGCTGCTCGGGCTGGAAGGCACCGTGGTGATCGCGCACGGCGCGTCCACGGCCAAGGGCATCACGTCGGCCTGCCGGCTGGCGGCGGACCTGGCCAAGGGCCAGATCACCGAGAAGATCAGGGAACGGTTCGGCCCCGGCCGGGACCGCCACTTCCTGCGGCGCTCATAGGGCGCCGCGAGAGCGGCGCCGGGGCTCCGGCCGCCGATAGGCTTGTTGTCATGGCCGATCCACAGGAGGTTCTGGCGGAACGGGTGAGCGCGGCGGTCACCGCCGCGTTCGGCGCCGGCCAGGCGGGCGCCGATCCGCTCATCCGCCCCTCGCAGTTCGCGGACTTCCAGGCGAACGTGGCGCTCCCGCTCGCCAAGAGCCTCGGCATGCCGCCGCGCCAGGTGGCCGAGCGGATCAAGACGCATCTGGACGTCACCGGGGTATGCGACGGCGTCGAGATCAGCGGGCCCGGGTTCTTGAACCTGACGCTGGCCGCGGACTGGATCGCCGGCCAGGCGTCCGGGCAACTCGCCGGCGAGCGCCTCGGCGTGCCAGTAGCCGTCCCGGCCGAAACGGTGGTGGTGGACTACTCCTCGCCCAATGTGGTGAAGGAGATGCACGTCGGGCATTTGCGGACCACCGTGGTCGGGGATGCGATCGTGCGCATCCTGGAATACCTCGGGCACACGGTGGTGCGGGCCAACCATGTGGGGGACTGGGGCACCCAGTTCGGCATGCTCATCGAGCACCTGCTGGACGTCGGCGAAGAGGCTGCCCGCGCGGCGCTGTCCGCCGGTGAGATCAACGCTTTCTACCAGGCTGCCCGGGCCAAGTTCGACGCCGACCCCGACTTCGCCGAACGGTCCAGGCACCGGGTGGTAGCGCTGCAAGCGGGCGACCCGGGCACGCTGCGCCTGTGGCAGCTCATGGTGACCGATTCCAGGCAGTACTACAACACGATCTACCAGCGGCTGGGTGTCACCCTGACGGATGCGGACCTGGCGCCGGAGAGCTTCTACAACTCCATGCTGGCAGACGTCTGCGCGGAACTGGAGGCAGCCGGGATCGCGGTGATCAGCGACGGCGCGCTCGTTGCCTTTCCGCCCGGCTTCACCGGCCGGGACGGGACGCCGCAGCCAATGATTCTGCGGAAGCGCGATGGAGGCTACGGCTACGACACCACCGACCTGGCCGCGATCAGGTACCGCATCAAGGACCTGAAAGCCACCAGGCTCATCTACGTGGTCGGCGCCGAGCAGTCGCTTCACTTCCGGATGCTGTTCGCGGTCGCCCGCCAGGCCGGGTGGCTGACGGACGAGGTCAGGGCGCAGCACGCGGTGATCGGCCTGGTCACCGGGTCGGATGGCGGGCGGATCCGTACCCGCACCGGCGAATCGGTCAAGTTGATCACTCTCATCGATGAGGCGGTCGAGCGGGCCGAAGAGGTGATCGCTGACCGGTACGACGACCCTGACCTGCGTCGCCAGATCGCGGATGCGGTCGGCATCGGCGCGCTCAAGTACGCGGATCTCTCGGTTGCCCGCGACTCCGGGTACACCTTTGATTTCGACCGGATGCTGGCGCTGACCGGCAACACCGGCCCGTACCTGCAGTACGCCACCGCCCGGATCAGGTCGATCTTCCGCAGGGCGGGGCTGGACCCCGGGCAGGCGACCGGGCCGATCACCGTGACCGAGGACGCCGAGCGGACCCTGGCGCTGACCCTGCTCGGGTTCGGCCGGTCCGTGCACCTGGCGGCCCAGACCGCCGAGCCACACGGGCTGGCCGGCTTCCTGTTCGAGGCGGCCAGCACGTTCACCACGTTCTACGAGGCGTGCCCGGTGCTGAAGGCGGACGATCCGGCGGTGCGCGACAGCAGGCTGGCGCTCTGCGCCCTGGCCCTTCGGGTGCTGGTGACCGGCCTGGGCCTGCTCGGCGTTCCCGTCCCGGAGCGGATGTAGCCGAAGCCACCCGGGCGGCATCGGCAATCCGGGCGCATCTCTCATAGAAATCCCAGGTTCGGCGCGCTGATGTCCCAGGCCCGGCGGTCATGATCGCAACATGAGCAACGAGTATGGGCGGCCGGACGCCGACCCGGCAGGCAACCAGCCCACGCAGCAGTTCTGGGCAGGCCCTGACGCGCCCACCGCGATACCCGCCTGGGGAAGCCAGCCCGGTGCGGCCGGGCCGCCCGGCGCCGGGCACCCGGCGCCGGGCCCGGCTGAGCACCTGCGGAAGGACCACCGTAAGGCGCTCCACTGGACGGCCGGGCTGCTGGCCGCCGTCCTGCTGGCCGGCGGCGGCGCTATCGCGGGGATGCGGCTGGCCGCCCATTCGTCGCCAGGTACCTCGTCCGGGGCGACCACCGGTCAAGCCGGCTCGGCCGGCACCCCGCAGCAGGGTGCGCTGCTCAACGAGACGCTCAGCGACGCCTCATCGCCGGGCGCGCTCACCATGGGTGCCACCCTTACCGGAGGCACCGGGGCCTCCGCGGGCGGCGCAGCGGCCGCCGCCGCCGCGAAGGCCCCGGCCTGCGCCAGGGCCCGCCACGGTTCCCGGGTGGCGCGACGGGCCGGGCTGCCCACGCTGTCCCGGCGGATCGGCATCGGCGCGGCCCGTTGCCGGCTGGCCCGCCGCCGGGTCTTGGCCTTCTTCCTGCTGCGCGGGGTGGATGGCCAGTTCACCATTCAGACCAAGAAGGGCATCAAGACGCTCGCCTACGAGCGTGGCGTGATCCAGTCGGTCACCACAGGGAAGTCCATCACGGTGAAGGCCAGCGACGGGACCACCTGGACCTGGGACCTGGTCAGCACGACGGTCATCCGCGACCGTCAGGGAAAGATCGGTCAGAGCGCCCTGACCTCGGGAACGCCCGTCTGGGTGGGCGGCCCGGTGGTCCAGGGCACGAAAGACGCAAGGCTCATAGTTGTCCGGCCTCCGCAGCCAGCCTCGATGTCCCCATCCTCCACATCGGGTAACTGACAGCAGGCCGGTGCCCCCTGCCCCCGCGGGATGGGCCCCGCGGGGGGTAGGCAGGTCTCGCAGATCTCGCCGTCTCAGCAGGCCAGGGATCTGCCGACCTCGTCCTCGGGGGCCAGCACCGCCTCCCGCGGGATGGGCCCCGCGGGAGGCGGTGGCATGCGTTGGCCCGAGCGGGGCAGGGAACCAGCAGACGGGGCAGGGAACCAGCAGAATGGTGCGGGCAGCAACCGGCAGAATGGTCCTGGACAGATGACAGCAAGCGACCGGATTCCACAGGTGCTCGTCGTGGACGACGAGCCGAACATCCGTGAGCTTGTGCAGGTCGCGCTGAAGTTCCACGGCTGCGCGGTGAGCACGGCTGGCACCGGGGCCGACGCGCTGCGGCTGGCGGAGTCGTCCCGGCCGGACCTGATCGTCCTGGACGTGGTACTGCCGGACCTCGACGGCTTCGAGGTGTGCCGGCGGCTGCGGGCCGGCGGCAACGAAGTGCCGGTGATCTTCCTGACCGCCCGGGACACCTCGTCCGACACCGTGACCGGGCTGGCGCTGGGCGGGGACGACTACGTCACCAAGCCGTTCTCGGTGGAGGCGCTGGTCGCCAGGGTGCGCGCCGTGCTGCGCCGGGCCTCTCGGTCCAGCCCCGAGGCGAGCCTGGAAAGCGACCCCGTGCTGCGCATCGGCGACCTGGAACTCGACGAGTCACGGTGGAGCGTGCACCGGGCCGGCGTGCCTGTGGACCTGTCACCCACCGAATTCCGGCTGCTCGCCTACCTGATGCGCCACCATGGCCGGGTGCTCACCCGGGCCCAGTTGCTGGAGAACGTCTGGGGCTGGGACTACGCGGGGCAGTCCCAGATAGTCGAGACATACGTCAGCTACCTGCGCCACAAGCTGGATCCGCTGGGCCCACCGCTCATCCACACCCAGCGCGGGGTGGGTTACAGCCTGCGGGCACCCGGCGGTGCCGCCCCCGCGGGCGGGGAAGCGCAGCCGGGCGCGCCGCCGGGGCCCGGGCAGCCGGGATGAACGGCCCCGGGCGCCTCTCCCTGCGCGCCCGACTCCTCGTCGTGCTGATCGCCGTGACCGCGGCGTTCCTGCTCGTCATGGGCGGGGTGACCGCGTTCGTGCTGAGCAAGCGGCTCGGCGCGCAATTCGACGACTCGCTGATATCGACCGCGGCACGCACGCCGGATCAGATCCAGGCCAACCCCGGCGACTACGTCGCCGTGCTGATCACCCACCGCTTCCCGCTGGCCCTCCAGCCGCTGACCGGGAGCACCGGGACGACCGCGGAACTGGTGGATGCCATCGAGAAGATGGCCGCGACCAGCGACCTTCGGGGCAACATCAAGGACGTTCCCTTCACCGTGCCCGGGACCGCACCGCGGCTGCGGGCGGTGGCCCGGCCCGTGGTGCGGCCGGCCTTGTCCGCGCAGGCGGGCGTCCGGCGGCTCGCCGCCGTGCTCGTCGTCGCCCGCCCGGTGAACGCGGTCACCGGCCAGGTGGGCGGCATCGTGGTGGCGGAGCTGATTACCGGCGGGGCGCTGATCCTGCTGCTGGCCCTGGGCGGCCGCTGGCTCATCGGCCGCGGGCTGGCACCGCTGAGCGAGATGGCGGGCACCGCGCAGCGGATCACCAACCAGGGCGACCTGACCGCAAGGATGCCGGACGCGGACGGAAGCACCGAGGTAGGCAAGCTCGGTGCCGCCATCAACACCATGCTCGACCGGATCCAGCAGGCGTTCGGGGCCAGGCTCCGCTCCGAGACCAAGGTGCGGCAGTTCGCCGCGGACGCCTCGCACGAGCTGCGCACGCCGCTCACCACCATCCGCGGCTACGCCGAGCTGTACCGCCAGGGAGCGCTCGACGACGAGCAGCTACCCGACGCCATGCGCCGCATCGAGCAGGAGGCCAGGCGGATGGGCACGCTCGTCGCGGAACTGCTCGAACTGGCCCGGCTGGACCGCACCTCCTCGCTCGACATCACCGAGACAGACCTGGCGGTGCTGGTGCGGGACGCGGCCGCCGATGCCAGGGCGGTGGAACCAGCCAGGCCGGTGCGGGCGGAGGCCCCGGAGTCACTGGTCGCTGTCGTGGACGAGGCCCGCATCCGGCAGGTGCTGGCCAACCTGCTCGGCAACGTCCGCGAGCACACCCCGGTGACCACGCCCACGGCGGTGCGGCTCGCCCAGGTCCGCGGCGGTGTGGTGGTTGAGGTCGCGGACAGCGGCCCGGGCATGGCCGCCGACGACGCCGCGCGGGCGTTCGACCGGTTCCACCGGGGCGCCGAGCGCCACAACGGCGGGCCGGCCGCCGGTCCCGCGGTCGGCTACGGTACGAGTCACGGCGCCGGCGCGGCCGGCCCCCACTCGGCGAACGGGAGCCGGCCAGCCGCCGAGAGCGGTGGCAGCGGGCTCGGCCTTGCCATCGTCGCAGCGATCGCCCAGGCACACGGCGGCCAGGCCACCCTGGAATCCGCCCCCAGCCACGGGACCAGGGTCCGCGTCTGGCTCCCGGCAACCACGCCCGCCACACCAGCCACGCCCCGTCTGGCAGCCACGCCCCCTGTGGCAGCCACGCCCCGGTTATCCCGCGCCAGGGATCATCCCGGCCCTCCGGCCCCGATGTACGCCGCTCCGCCGGCGCCGGCACCGCCCGCGCCGGCATCGCCCGCGCCACACTCCGGCGACGTCCAGCAGGGGCCCGCGGAGTTGCACCACGACTGGGGGGACCCGCCGCAGCCAGTTCCGCCACCGGGCCCGCCGGACCGTAATGCCGCCCGCGACGGCGACGGTCATGCCGCGCCGCCGCCCGTCGCACCCTGGCGGCGGTTACCCCCGCCGGGCCGCCACGGCCGCGTCAGCTGGGGCCCGCGACCAGGTGACGAGGCCGGGTGAGGCCGCTAGCGCCCCGGCTCCTGGGGCAGCCTGGGAAGGGCTCTGCTGGCCTGGGGGGCGACCCCCTGGAACCCCCGCTGGCCTACGACCCGGCTCCGGCCGGGTTGGGCAGGTGATCGAAGAGGTAGTAGACGGCGAGCAGGCCGAAGATGATCAGAGCGGCCAGCGCCGAGAAGAACAACGCGATCAGAGTCGCCAGCACGTAGGCGATCAGGCCGCCGGTAAACCCGGGGATGGACTTGCGCAGCGCCTCGGGAGGCAAGGCCCCGCCGAGGGCCGGGGCATGGGTCGCCACGTAGATCCACAAGCCGGCGAACCCGCACGAGATCGCGATCATGACGAGCCCGTAGGTCACCACCGCGGCGGTGGCCCCGGGGTGGGTCAGGTGCTGCGCGACCAGGACGGTAGGGAACGGGATGACCACGACGCCCATGAGCAGGAGCAGGTTGATCACCAGAAGCGGCCGGTTCACCCGCTGCACGTGGGCGAGGATCGTGTGGTGGTTCATCCACATGATCCCGATGGTGAGGAAGCTGACCACGTAGGCGAAGTATTGCGGCCAGGCGGCCAGCAACTGGCTGGTGACCGTGCCGTTCCCGGACAGCCGCAGGCTGAGCACGAGCAGTGTGATCGCGATCGCGAACACGCCGTCGCTGAACGCCTCTGCCCGCCCGGTGGACATAGTCCCTGTTTATCCGCCAGCCGGGGGCGGTGTGTCCGGCGCCTGGGCGGGCTGCACCGAGCGGGCGAGCAACTGGGCCACGTCCACGATCTCCAGCGATTCCGGGGCTTCCCCGGATGCCTTCTTCGCCGCGATCGCGTCGCCCAGCATGACCAGGCAGTACGGGCACGCGGTGGACACCGTGTCCGGGTTGGTGCCCAGCGCCTCGTCGATGCGCTCGGTGTTGATCCGCTTGCCGATCCGCTCCTCCATCCACATCCGGGCCCCGCCCGCGCCACAGCAGAAGCCGCGCTCCTTGCACCGGTGCATCTCCTGCGGCTGGACTCCGGGCACCTGCTCCATGATCTCCCGGGGCGGGCTGAACACCTTATTGTGCCGGCCGAGGAAGCACGGGTCGTGGTAGGTGATCTTCTCGGCCACCGGGGTGACCGGGGTCAGCTTGCCCTCGGCCACCAGCCGGGCCAGCAACTGGGTGTGATGTATCACCTCGTAGTTGCCGCCGAACTGCGGGTATTCGTTGGCCAGGGCGTTGAAGCAGTGCGGGCAGGACGCCACGATCACAGGCGGTTTCACCTCGTTGAGCGTCGCAATGTTTGTCTGGGCCAGCATGGAGAACACGAACTCGTTGCCCATCCGCCGGGCCGGGTCGCCAGTGCAAGTCTCGGCGGGGCCGAGCACCGCGAACTTCACCCCGGCGGTGTGCAGCAGGGTCGCGATGGCCCGGGTGGTCTTGCGGGCCCGGTCTTCCAGCGACCCGGCGCAGCCGACCCAGAACAGGTACTCCACGTCGTCCCCGAGTGGCCCGTCGGCGACCGGCACCTCGAAGTCGAGGCCCTGCATCCACTCGGTCCTGCGGGCGTCGCCCATGCCCCACGGATCGCCCTTGTTCTCCAGGTTCTTCAGCATCCCGGCGGCCTCCACCGGGAAGCTGGACTCGATAAGCACCTGGTAGCGGCGCATGTCGGAGATGTGGTCGATGTGCTCGATATCCACCGGGCATTCCTGCACACAAGCCCCGCAGTTGGTGCATGACCACAGCACGTCGGGGTCGATCACGCCGTGCGAATCCGCATCACCCACGAGGGGCCGTAGCGCCTCCTGCTTGGTGCGCTCCGGGAGCTTCTCCCTTTCCTCGTCGCTGGCCGCGAGCAGGTACGGGCCCTTGGCCAGCGCGTGGTCGCGCAGATCCATGATCAGTTTCTTGGGGGACAGCGGCTTGCCGGTCACCCACGCCGGGCACTGCGACTGGCACCGCCCGCACTCGGTGCAGGTCGCCATGTCCAGCATGCCCTTCCAGGTGAAGTCCTCGATCTTGCCGCGCCCGAAGATGTCGGTGTCCGGGTCGGCCTCCTCGAAGTCGAGCACCT
>DASXKD010000133.1:0-7601 GCA_036497045.1 Streptosporangiaceae bacterium
GTGACCTTGAGCGACGGGCAGCAGATCGGGGGCGAGGAGATCCTCGTCGCCGTGGGCCGCCGCCCGCGGACGTGGGACCTGGGCCTGGAGACCGTCGGCCTTCGCCCCGGCGCGCCGGTCGAGGTCACCGACCGGCTGGCCGTTCCCGGCCTGCCGTGGCTGTATGCGATCGGTGTCAACGGGCGTTCGCTGCTGACCCATATGGGCAAATACCAGGCGCACGTGCTGGCGGAGATCCTCGACGGGCACCCCGCGGTCATCAGCGGCGACGACGCCTCCGCGCCCCGGGTGGTCTTCACCGACCCGCAGGTCGCCGCCGTCGGGCTGACGCTGCAGGCCGCCCAGGATCAGGGCGCGGACGCACGGGCTTACGATGTGCCCAGCTCGGGCACGGCCGGCGGGGCATTTTATGGGACCGGCACGCCGGGCACTGCGCGGATCGTCGTGGACGAGCGGCAGGGTGTGATCGTCGGCGCCACGTTCACCGGCTCTGAGGTTGCGGAGTGGCTGCAGGCGGCGACGATCGCCATCGTCAGCAAGACGCCGGTCGAGCTGCTGTGGCAGGCCGTTCCCGCCTTCCCCACCCGCAGCGAGATCTGGCTGAAGCTGCTGGAGCGCCGCGAGGCCGATCTCGCCGGTGCCGCCCGGCAGATTCCCGCTGAGCGCCCGCCCACCACGCGCCCAGCCCAGCTGGCCCGGCGCGGCCAGGAACCGGTGGCGACGGCCCAGCGCTGACCGCACCATCTTCAGCCCCGGCGGCACGCTTCAGGCCCGGCGGCACCCGGCATGTTCACCCTCAACGAACCGGAACGCCGTCGGCCGGCGCTCCCGCCGGTCGAGGCGCCGCCCACACGAAGCCCAGCGCGCTGGATTCGCTGCCGGATGCCCTGGTCAGCGATATGGCGTACCGGAGTTGTAGCTAACGCCTCTCGTAGGGCCTGGCTGCTGTGGGCGGTCCGGGCTATCCGCTAGACCGCGGCGATTGTGCGTGCCTGCCGTGCCGATGAAGTCATCCGTTCGGCAGCCGTTGGTGCACGAGAATCTGGGACTTCGGCGGGCAGGTCTTGGGCGGGCTCAGCGCGACCGCGGTATGCGGCGGCCGGATCGCCGACCCACATGGGCTCTCGCTGTGTATGGCGAGGCCGACGAGGACGGCGGGTGCCAGCACCAGCAGTATGACCGGGATCAGGAGCAGCGCGCGCAGCCTGGCGCCCGCCGCGCCGGTCGCCCCGGCGCCGGTGACCGCCTGTCCCTTCCGCCTGGCCGCGCCGGCCGCTTGCGCCAGCGGGGAAACGGCAGCGGCCGGGGCCGGAGGTCTTCCAGCCGGGGCATCTCCTCATCTCCGGTCAGCTTGGTGAAGACGGCGAACATGGACTTCAGGTGAGGCTCGCAGACATGCAGCGAATGCTCAATCCGGTCCAGAGCCCGCTGCTGGCGGGGGGGCAAGCTCATCACCCGGCTCCGATCCGCCGTCCATCCGAGGGCGGATGATGGGCGAAGCCGAGGGCCCGGCACGCCGCCTTCTCGACCGCGATCACGAAGCACACGCGATCCGGGCCGCGGCTCGGGAAGGGCGCGCTGGTGTACTTGATCGAGATCGGGTCCATGAAGCGGCAGCCCTCGTCGGGACGCACCTTTACGACCCGGCCTTGGATCGCGGCCATGCGGTAGGGATTGGCCGTGTCCGTGACGGACATAGCGACCCGCGGATCGCGGCGCATGTCCTTGGCCTTCCAGATCGCCTCAGAGGTGCAGACGAGGATGTAGTCGTCCTCCAGCCCCACCCACACCACCCAGTTTCGCGGCGAGCTATCGGCCCGCAGCGTGGACAGGTGCACATAGTTGGGGGCGTCAAGGAGCTGGCGAACCTCGCCCGGAATCGGAATTGCCATCGTCTTCTCCTCCCCGCGGCGCAACTGGGATCACCGGCGACGTCGGCGACTCAGCGACGCAGCCGCTGTCGTTGTCCCCGGGAGCGGCCCGGCTGGCGAGCAGCATGGCCGCGGTGTTCGCCCTACTCGGTTGGCGTCGACAGCAGCGGGAGTCTTACACTCAGCCGGCGTAAAGATGCACGTAATCGGGGGCGTCCAGGAATTGGCGAGTCTCGCCCGGAATCGGAATCGGGCCGCTCTCCGAGGCTCAGCGTGCAGCGCACCTCGCCGGTGTTAGCGCGGCGCTCGGGGCGGCGGCTACTCGCGGTCTCGGATTCTTGCCTGCGGCGGCGCTGCCAACGGCCACGGCGGCCTGGCCGGGTGCCCAGCTCGGTGGCGGGGAGGCTCTCACCGGTATCGGCCTCACGGTGCCGGGGTGGTGCGCCTGGGTAGCATCGTGGTCATGGTCCCGGCGGATTCCGGGGCGGGGGAGTCCCGTGTCGCCGCTGCCCGGTTCGATGCGGAGTCATCCGGGTGGCTGCAGGCGCTGGGCTGTGCGGGCCCGGCCCGGGAAGCGGCGCTGGGGCGGCTGCATGAGCTGCTGGTGCGCATCGCGCGGGGGGAGGTCGCCCGGCGTGGCCCGCGCCTGGGCATCACCGGCCCGGAGCTGGAGGACTTGGCTTATCAGGCCGCGGCTGATGCGCTGCTGGCCATCACCGGCAAGCTGGGGCAGTTCCGCGGCGAGAGCCGGTTCACGACCTGGGCGTACAAGTTCGTCATCTTGGAGGTGTCGGCCAAGATCGGGCGGCACTTTTGGCGGCACCCGGCCGTGCCGTGGGAGGCCGAGGACTGGGACCGGCTGCCGGCCCGGTTCGGATTCGACCCCGCGCACCAGGCCGAGTGGCGGGAGTTGCTGGCCGCGTTGCGCCGGGCGGTCGAGGAGGAGCTGACCGCCCGGCAGCGTCAGGTGTTCGTGGCCATCGTGGTCAACGGCGTTCCCCTGGATGCGCTGACCGTCGAGCTTGCCTCCAACCGCAACGCAATCTACAAAACATTGTTCGATGCCCGGCGTAAGCTGCGAGCAGCCCTTGCTGCTAACGGGTATATAGGTGATGACGCTTAGAAGGGCTCATGAACGGCTGGCCGGCGCTGGACCGCTTCCTGCAGACCGATCCCCGCGACGTGGGGTGTGCGGAGGCGATGGAGATGCTGCACGTCTACGCCGAGCTGGTGGCCGCCGGCGAACCGGCGGAACAGCAGTACCCAGGCGTCGCGGCGCACCTGCGCGCGTGCGGGCCGTGCGGGGAAGACTTCGCCGGGCTGCTGGCCGCGCTCCGCAGCGAAGCACCCTGACCGTCCACCCGCTGCTGCCCGCCCCGAGCCCAGGCCGCCATCAGTGCTGCTCCGCTCGCCCCAGGGCTGACCGCCACGCCCGCCTTTGACCGGTGACCCCCGGCCCTGACCGGCTCGCTCTCCACCGTGCTGCATGATCGCGGGCCCTAGCGGACCGGCCGCGTCACGCGGTCACTTGGTCGATTTCTTTCGCCGCGGCGTAAGACCCCGGGCGCCGCGGACGCCAACAAGTAACGAAACGGCGCGGCGGCATCCCGCCGCCAGCCCCTCGTTCCGGCCATTGCCGCAGGAAAGGACAGCACATGAAGATCTTGAGACGCCGATGGTGGCTGGCGGCCGCGGCCGCCGTTGCCGTGGTGGCATCGGCGGTGGGCGCCACGGTGGCCACGGCCGGGGCGGGCGCGACAACCGGCAAACCCGGCGGCCTGGGCCAGTCCTCGGGCCTGCTGCCGCGGGATCACCTGACGTTGGAAAGCGCGATTCAAATCAACCTGTCCAAAGAGACGGCACGGCTGCCGCTGTACCCGGGGGTCGCGTACGCGGGCACGCCGCACGCCGAGAAGGTCTGGTACGTGCTGCTGGACGCCTCCGACCCCGGTCTGGCGCATGACCTGGGCGTGAACTACGCGCCGAAGCTGGCCAACATCGCGATCGGCGACCCGGCCGCGGTGCAGACCGTCACCCTCACCAACCCCTCGCCGACGGCGAACCCGTTCGGCCCCGGGGTGGTGAACTTCGCCGGCGCGCCGAACTTCGCCCCCACCCGGATCGCGGTCCCCGGGCCGAACGGATTCCCGCTGGCCAAGTTCGCCCCCGGCGCGGTGGCCGGCCCCGGGTACAGCCCGTTCATCCGGTTCGCCGGCTCGAACGTCGTCTACAACGCGCCGATCGTCGCGACCGGCAACGGCCCGTTCGACGTGGTGCACCACACCAACACTGGCGACCGGGTGCTGGGCATCCACCTCGCCGGCCCGTCCAAGCCCGGCCAGTTCGCCGAATCCTGGGTGGACATGCTATTCGTCAAGGGCTTCGACGCCGGGCAGCCGATCTTGTACCTGTCCACCGACGCCGGCCAGCCGCTGACCGCGGTGCTGGAGCGCTCGGTCTACGTGCCCGCGCTGAACACCGCCGCCTTCAACGGCGGCGATGACTTCCTCGGCTCGGCCCGCGAGCGGCTGTTCGGCTTCATCAACGGCCAGACCGGCGCCACCAACCCGAACGCCCAGGGGTTCGTCCACCTGATCAAGGACGGGTTCGCGGCCCAGGACGCCTCCGCCGGCAACACCGCGATGATCAACGCGCTGCGCCACGGCGGCGACTTCCTGAACGTGTTCGGCGACTTCCCCACCCTCAAAGACCCCCGGCACGCGGACGCCTACAGCCCGCTGTGGGACGCCCAGCTCGGCCTGTGGACACCCAAAGCGGTCCAGGAAGGCCTGAATACCCGGCAGATCGACGAAAACGTCGTGTTCAACCTCGCCGACCAGCGGCCCGACCTGCTCACCGGCGTCAACCCGGCCACCGGCCAGCCCGCCCCCTACGGCGCGGACGGGGTCGACATCAACTGCGCGGTCCTCGGCTTCACCGCCCACGCCCCCACCGCCAACCTCGCCCCACCCGCACCCCACTCACAATTCCCCCCACGCTAACCACACCACCAGCAGCAACGGCGGGCCCCCACAGGGGCCCGCCGTCACCATCCATGAACCGCCCCGTGGGCTTCCGGGGGCGGGAGCCGCGGGTGACACCGCCCGGGGTCTTTTCTGGAGTCCGCCGGGCCAGCCAGTCAAGGCCCCCTGAACCGCATCCAAGGATGGGTCGTTACATCGATACCGGCCCGGGCAACCGGGCGACGATACAGCCAGGCCCGCCACCTTAAATTTAGGAGAGAGTACATGGTCACGGTAGGACTGCTAGTCACGTTGCACGCCAAGCCCGGAAAGGAGGACGAGCTCGCCGGATTCCTCACGGCCGCCCTGCCCCTGGCCCAGGCCGAGACCGAGACGACCGCCTGGTTCGCGATCAAGATCGACCCCTCGACATTCGCCATTGCCGACTTCTTCCCAGCCGCCGCGGGCCGCCAGGCGCATCTTGACGGCCCCATCGCCGCAGCCCTCATGAAGCACGCCGATGAACTCCTCGCCTCCCCTCCCGACATCAAGCCGGTCGATGTACTGGCAGCCAAACTGCCCGCATGAGCTGTCGTCCCGGATCGACCTCGGCGGCCTGACCGTCACCGGCCCCGCGGAGCGAGAGCGTGCAGATCAGCCAGATCTGTAGCCCCAGTAACTCGACCCGCGTCCGCAAATGGCCGTGCAGGCGGATCAGGCGCGTAAGGATGCGGAGCGCTTATGACGGAGAGTGAGCCGACCGTGGTTAGCGTGCGGGACCCGAAGCCGGCGTCACGTTTGGGTGCGGCGGCCGACAAGGAGGTCGAGCTGGCGTAGCTGGAGGGGCAGGGGCGTTGCCCGGAGCACGGCGTTGCGCGCAGCGCAGGTGAGGCGCCCCTGCCATTGGCCCATGCGGCCGGCGCTGCGCGCGAGCAAGGTTGTGCGGGCGGCGCTGCGCCACCGGCGCTGTTGGTATGCGCGTAGTGCCGCCCGGGGGTCGCCCGCCGTGGCCAGGCAGTCAGCC
Source organism: Streptosporangiaceae bacterium (assembly GCA_036497045.1). Taxonomy (GTDB): domain Bacteria; phylum Actinomycetota; class Actinomycetes; order Streptosporangiales; family Streptosporangiaceae; genus DASXKD01. Next base: position 5,859 of record DASXKD010000133.1, read on the forward strand.
AGCGTGGTCGCGTCGACGATTGCCTGGCAGGCGCCCTGGGCGAGATCTGGGGTCATCGGGTGGATGGCATCGCCGATCAGCGCCACCCTTCCCCTGGTCCAGGTCCGCACCGGCCAGCGGTCGTAGATGTCGTTACGGACAATCGCGTCTTCTGGGGTCGCTTCGATCACGGCGGGGATCGGGTCGTGCCAGGCACCGAACAGCGTGCGCAGGCGCGGTCGAAGGCCGCCGTCACGTTCCCCGCCGGGCGGCGTATTCCACGTCGCGTACCAGATGATCCGGTCGCCGCGGGCGGGGGCAAAGCCGAAGCGGGCACCCTGGCCCCAGGTCTCGATCCCGTCGCGTGGCAGCGGAACCGATCCCGCGGGGGTCAGCGACCTCACCCCGGTGTAACCGCGATACCGAAGCGGGGCGGGCCCGAGCAGCGTGGCCCGGACGGCCGAGTGCACCCCGTCGGCACCGATGAGGACATCGGCCGTCACCTCACGGGAGTCAGCAAACTGCACGGTCACGGCCCCTGGGGCGTCCTGGAAGCCGGTACAGCGGGCACCGAGGTGGATGGCCGCGGGATCAAGCTGGGTGGCGAGCAGGCCCAGGAGATCGGCCCGGTGGACGGCTGCGAAGCCGGCCCCCCAGCGCTTCTCCAAGGCTTCCCCGGGGTAACACATCAGCCAGCTGCCCTCGGGGGACTTGACGCCCTGCCTGGCAACCCTCTCACCCAACTGGCCCACCGCGCCGGCCAGCCCGATCGTCTCCAGGGCCCACAGTGCGTTGGCCCACAGACCCACTCCGGCCCCAACCTCTTTGAGCTCAGGCGCCTGCTCGTACACCTCGGCATACAGACCCTTGCGGGCCAGCGCCACGGCGGTGGTCAGGCCACCGATCCCGCCGCCGATAATGACAATCTTCGGTCCCATGTTCAAGCCCCGATCCAGCGCAAGCACCCACCAGCAGCAGCGCCACCGCACGCGGTCCACCACGAGATGCCAAGGACCGTACCGGATCGGCGATCTGGTTTGCGCCGTGATGCATGACAACACCATGCTGCCAAACTCGCCGGAATCGCGGCCAGGCCCACGGCCACACACAGATCACTCGTTCGGCGCGGCACTGACAGCCCCCCAGCAGATCAAGACCAGCGCGCATATCGGCGGGTCGGCGCGCGTTCTCCTGGCACTTCTCGATCACTCAGTGTGATGCGGTCTGTCAGCTGTCGGGTATCCGGCAGGTCGCGGACGGTCCCGGCCAGCCCTGAACCGACAGACGCACGCTTCTGCGGCGTGCGTCTCTCGGTTCAGGCGCGTTCACGAGTCCTGTGACCTGGCAAAACAGCTGCAACGCATCCGTTAGAGGCACCGTTCGAAGGTCGAACAACACCATCCGCTTCAGCACCGCCAGCTCAGCGGCCATCTGCGCAAGCTCCGCCTCCCGCTGCGCGTGATGGCGCGCAGCCGGGCGTTCTCCTCCCTCAGCTCCACGGCCGTCCGCTCCCAGCGCTCGTCCCCCTCCAGCGCCCGCGCCAGCGCCTCTAACAGGGCAATCGGCCCGGCGGCCAGCATGGAGCCTGCCGCCATCAGCAGGCGGAGATGGTTTCGCGCATGGCGATGCTCCCCCAGGGAACTAATGACCCCGGTCCCCGTGCCGCGGGCGCGGGAACGCTCTTTAGAAGCACGTTAGGGAGGGTTAGCGTGCCTGTGAGGGCGGGTTCCGCGGCGATCTCGTATAAGGCTGAGCTCTGACGGT
>DASXKD010000134.1:0-2630 GCA_036497045.1 Streptosporangiaceae bacterium
CATCGCCGGCGACGAGGACATGGTGCCGGCCGTGGAGGCCGCGCAGGCGTTCGGCGTCCGGGTGCACCTGTGGGGCGTGGAGCCGCCATTCGGCACGAACCAGGCCGAACGGCTGGTCTGGGAGGCGGACACGGTCGAGGTCCTGGACCGGCCGTTCCTCGAGCCGTACTTCACCCGGCAGCCGACCGCCACCGAGCAACCAGGGCCGGTGGCCGTGTCACCGTCGGTCCCCTCGCCCGCGCAGTTGTTCGGGGAGCGGCCCGCGCCGCCGCCGTACCGGCCCACGCCCAAGCCCGTGACAACGCCGCCCCGGCTCGGCCCGGACCGCGAGCGGGTGGAGGAGGCCGGCGAGCACGTGGCGCACAAGTGGATCCTCACCCGGGGCGCGGACAACATCCGCGACCTGCTGCCTGGGCCGATCCTGCCGCCGGTCATCGACAAGGAACTGCTTGTCGATGCGGAAAAGGAGCTTGGCCTGTCGCTGCGCCCCTACCAGGAGGCGCGGGAGTGGCTCCGGGACGCGTTCTGGGCGCGGGTGCGCCGCGAGTTCGGTGTGGGGCCCTAGTCATGACCGAGCCGGAACCGCTGCTGCGGGTGGTGCGGGGCCAGCCGACGGACGAGGAGGCCGCCGCGCTGACGGTGGTGCTCGCCGCGAAGCTGGCCGCCCGCGCGGCACACGGCCATTCCGGGCGCGCCGCCGTCGGCGGCTGGGCGGACCGGGCGCGGGCGATGCGCGCCCCGCTGACCCCGGGCCCCGGCGCCTGGCGCCGAAGCCAATACACGTGACTAGTGGCGGGCGCCGCTTGATAGGTTCGCCCCGTTAGCAATCCAGCCGGAGCCCTGAAGGCAACCGTTATGCGCGAGGACGACGCCCAGCGCCGGGCCACCGAGTTCGTCAAGGAGCTGTACGCGGCCGGCAACATCGACGCGGCCCAGCTCGACGCGGGCGTCGCGGGGGTCCTCTCCGCGCGGACCGAGGCCGAGCTTGCCGGGGTGATGCGGTCGCTGCCCGCCCCCGTCGCGCTCACCAGCCCGGACCGGCGGCTGGCCAAGCCGCTGGAGATCCACGGCGGTATGGGGCGGCTGCGGCTGACCGGGCGATGGCAGGTCGCCATTCAAACTCACGTCAGCGCGGAGCTGGGCAGCGTGCTGATCGACCTCACCGAGGCCGAGTTCGATGACCATGTCGTCGACCTGCACGTCTACACCGGCTGTGGCGGCATCACGATCATCGTGCCGCGCGGCGTCGCGGTGCAGCTCATCCACCACAGGGTTTCTGGCTGCGTGACCAGTGTGCGGGCCAGGCACATGCGCTGCAGCTCACCCCCGGACAATGTGCGGGCCTCCTGGCCGAGCAGGCCTGGATCCAGGGCCACCTGGTTCAGCACGGCGCTCATTTCCTCGGGGCTGGCCCCGGGGTGGGCCACCGCGAGATTGTCGGCGACAGTGCCGGGGAAAGGAGTGGGCCGCTGAAACACCATGCCCACCCGGCGGCGCAGCACCAGCGGATCCAGCTCGTCCAGCGGCTGGCCGCGATAGCAGAGCCTGCCCCCATCGGGCAGCTCCAGCCGGTTGCACAGCCGCAGCAAGGTGGTCTTGCCAGCCCCGGACGACGCGCAGCCGCATCGAGGTCCCTTTTCTCACCGATGTGATGCCAGTTCCGCATGGTAATCGGCACCGCCATGCGGCTGGGGGTCGGCGTGCACCAGCGCGGCGGTCAGGCGCGGTACCGCATGCAGCAAGGCGTGCTCGGCGTTGACCGCTACCTGGTGCGCGGCGACCGCGCTGGCGCCGGCATCGACGGTGACCTCGCATTCGGCGCGCAGATGGTGCCCGATCCACCGCAGCCGGACCTGGCCGACGGCCAGCACCCCAGGCGTGGCGCCCAGCGTCTGTTCCACCTGGTCCACCAGAGCCGGGTCGACGGCATCCATCAGCCGCCGGTAGATCTCCCGCGCAGCCTGGCGCAGCACCGCCAGGATCGCCACGGTGATGAGCAGTCCGACGGCTGGGTCGGCCCAGTCCCAGCCGATTGCGACACCGCCCACGCCCAGCAGCACCGCCAGGGACGTGAACCCGTCGGTGCGGGCGTGCAGCCCGTCGGCGACCAGGGCTGCCGAGCCGATCTTGCGGCCGACCCGGATCCGGTACCGGGCGACCAGTTCGTTGCCGGTGAATCCGATCACCGCCGCCACCGCCACCGCGATCAGATTGGACACCGGGCGCGGGTGCGCAAGCCGGGTCACCGCCTCGTAGGCGGCCAGCGCGGACGACGCCGCGATGATCACCACAATTGCCACCCCGGCGAGGTCCTCAGCCCGACCGTACCCGTAGGTGTAGCGGCGGGTCGGCGGGCGCCTGCCCACCACGAACGCGATGCCCAGCGGGACGGCAGTGAACGCGTCAGCGGCGTTGTGCAGCGTGTCTCCCAGCAGCGCGACCGAACCAGAGATGGCCACCACCACCGCCTGGGCCAGGGCGGTGGCGGCAAGAACGGCCAGGGAGATCCACAGCGCCCGGATACCGTCGGCGCTGGCCTCCATCGCCGCGTCCACCTTGTCAGCGGCATCGTGCGAATGAGGGCGCAGTACATGCCGGAACCGTTCGATCACTCCTGGCCTGCTGGCATG
>DASXKD010000135.1:0-12222 GCA_036497045.1 Streptosporangiaceae bacterium
GGTCCGCACGCTCGCTGCCCGCCTGGGCGTGGACATCTCCGAGGAGGAGGCGGCCAGGCACTGGCGCCGGTCCCGGGAGCACAGCCGGTCGCTGATGGCCGAGAAACGGCTCCGCAGGAACCTGTCCCGCGCCGACCACCGCGAAGCCTACGTGGCCGGCTATGCACCGTTCGAGGAGATCGCGCCCGGCCTGGCCGAGCTGATGTACGACGAGTGGAAGACCAGCCCGCTGACCATGGTCCCTTACCCGGACACCCCGGCCGTGCTGAAGGCGTTCAGCAGCGCGGGGCTGCCCATCGGGATCGTCAGCAATACCGGCTGGAGCATCGACCGCGGTTACGCGGCGACCGGCCTGGACGCGTTCATCGGCACGTTCGTACTGTCCTGTGACCTGGGCATTGCCAAGCCCGCGCCGGAGCCGTTCCTGACCGCCTGCGAACAGCTCGGCGTGTCCCCCGAGCGCACCCTCATGGTCGGCAACAACCGGGTCGCCGACTCCGGCTCGATCTGCGTCGGCTGCCACTGCCTGATCCTGCCGCCGGTGCCGCCCGGCGCGACCAGGGGCCTGCGCGCCGCCGCCGACATGGCCGGCCTCCCCTGGCCCGAGTAGGCGGCGATCGGCGAGCTGGCCGGGCGGGACTGTGCCCAGCTCGTGGTCCTGGCCTGCCAGTCGGGCCTGGCCCGGGCGGGGTGGTCAGCGCGCGCTATCCGCCGACGATCTCCAGCATCCAGCCTGGCTGGCGGCCGACCGCGGCGGATCACCGGCCCCGGCGAGCCGGACCGCCGACTGCTTCACGGTGCGCGGGCCGCTAGAAGCGGTGCGTGGTGTGGCTGAACGTGCCCTTGGCGAACGCGAGGACCTTGGCCGGGGTGACCGCGAACACCAGCACCGGGTCGGTGCTTCCTGCGTCGTAGAAGAACCCGTCGCGTACCTGGTACTGCCATTGGCCGTGCCATTTCGCGGCCCACGCCGTGGCGAGCCGCCGGAGCACGTCGTCGTCGGTGACCTGGACCGCGTCACCCTCGACGACGACATCAAGCCCCTGGTCCCAGGTGTTGCAGCCGGTGCTCAGGATCACGTGCCGGTTGCCGCGCAGGTTGACGGCCTTCTGCTCGGAGCCGCCGGTGCAAAAGTGCAGCGCCCCGTCGGCCCAGATGGCCACCAGCGGGGTCATGTGCGGCCGCCCGTCGGCGCGGACCGTGGTGACCCAGAACAGCTCGGCCTCCGCCAGCACCCGGCGGGTCCGATCCCATTCGGTGGCGGCCGCGTCAGGATCGCTGAATCGCTGGTCCAGGGTGGTTACCGGGATCGTCACGGCGGTACCTCTTTTCGTCGTCGGCTAGATCGCTGCCCGCCCGGCCCGGGCGGTGCTGTGCTAGTCCAGACCGGCCGGCGCGCCCGCAATCATCGCCGTGGCGGCCGGCTGCCGGGCGGCGAGCAGGGCCGCCGGGGTCAGGCCGGCCAGCCTGGCGCATTCCCTGGTGAGGTGCGCCTGGTCGGCGTAACCCAACTCGGCCGCGGCGCAGGCCAGGTCGCCGCCGAGTGCCCCGGCGTCGGCCCAGGCTACGAAGCGCCGGAACCGGAGCACCCGGCGCAGCGTGGCGGGCCCATAGCCGACGGCGGCCTGGCAGCGCCGCCGCAACTGGCGCGCGCTGACGTCCAGCCGCTCCGCGACGCCGTCGGCGCGGGCGCCCGGGCGCCGCAGCATCCGGGCCGCACGCGCGGCCACCGGGTCGGCGGGCCCCTCGGCGGTCATCGCGCCGGTCACCCGGGCCAGCACCCGCAGCGCCTGCGCCGGGTTCAGCGATCCCGGCAGCGCGCGGGCCAGTTCCGTGGCTGGCCCGGTGCCCAGGTCCGCGGCGTCCACCCGCTGGTTCACCAGTTCCGACATGGGCAGCCCCAGCGCGGGCCCGGCCGCGCCCGGAGCGAACCGCACCGCGGCGAAGACCGTGCCCGCGGGCGCCACCGAGGGAACCGGCCCGATGTCCGGGCCCGCCACGAAAAGCCCGTGGCCCTGTTCCCAGATGAGGTCCACGCACGCGTCCGGCAGCACTTCGGCGACCGCATCGGCCCCGGGCCCGACGACCCGCGCCCACAGGCATGCCACCGACGGGAGCAGGCCCGCCGGGGGTGGCTGCTCCCGGTAGCCCGGGTCCCAGTCCATGGCAACCAGTCTCGCACTGGGCTGTCCGTTTAGTTCAAGACGGCGCAGCCTGCGCATGGTCAGCTAGGGCACATGACCTCAGCTGACATCCAAGCGGCGGAGCAATTCCTGGCCGCCGGCGCCCGCGTGCTCGAGCGGCGGAGATTCGAGCGCCTCTTCCGCGGCGGCGACGCCGGCCCGGTCCGTGACGCCGTTGCCGCCTACCGCAACCCCGACGGCGGGTTCGGCCACGCACTGGAGCCTGACGGCCGCTGCCCCGGCAGCCAGCCGCTGGCCATCGACTTCGCGCTGCGGGTCCTGCTGGAGGCCGGCGCGTGGGACACCACGCTGGCCGACGGTTCCTGCGACTGGCTCACCGCCCACGCCCCGGCCGGGGGCGGCGCGGTGTTCGTGGATCCGTCGATCGAGGGCTGGCCGCACGCGCCGTGGTGGGTGCCCGAGGAGGGCGGCCCGGCGTCACCGATCTGCACCGGGCTGCTGGCCGGGACGCTGCACGCGGCGGCGGCCGTGAAGGGGGATGGGGAGGTGGGCGGGGGCCCGGCGCACCCGTGGCTGAGCCAGGCCACCGAGCTGCTCTGGTCCCGGATCGACGCGCTTTCCGACGTGGGCCCCTATGACATGCGCGCACTGTTCTGGTTCCTTGACCACGTGCCGGACCGGGACCGGGCCCGCGCGGCGATGGAAAGGATCGGGCCGATGATCTTCGACGCCGGCATGGTGGCGCTTGATCCGGAAACCCCGGGTGAGGTGCACTTCCCGCTGGACTTCGCGCCGCTGCCCGGCTCGCTGGCCCGCAGCCTGTTCGACCAGCAGGTGATCGACGCCGGACTGGACCACCTGGCCGCGGCGCAGCAGCCCGACGGCGGCTGGACGTTCAACTGGATGGCCTGGTCGCCAGCGGCGGAGCGGGAGTGGCGCGGGCACAAGACCGTGGAGGCACTCCACATTTTGCGCGCCCACGGCCGCTGCTGACCCCATGTGGGCCGCGGACCGGGGCGCCCGCGGCCCGCGGTGCGCGTGGGTCCATCATGGGTGCCATGCCCTGGCAGGAACTGGCCGACCTTCCGTTCGCCGCGGCGCTGCAGGCCCATCGGGGCAGGTTGCAGCCGCGCGGCGACTACGACTGTGAGCACTTCGACGACGAGGCTTTCGCGGATGCCAGCGCCCCGGACAGCCGCTTCCTCGAATGCGCCTTCACCGGCGTGACGTTCACCGGCGGCGCGCTCCGGCAGGCCAGGTTCGCCTCGGCCTGGCTGCGCGACGTCGCCTTCACCGGGACCAGCCTGGCCGGGACCGAATGGGCGGACACGACGCTGATCAGCAGCGCGTGGGCCGGGATCGAGGCGTTCGGCGCGCGGCTGCACCGGGTGACCCTGCACGGGTGCAAGCTCGACGCGGTCAACTTCCGCGACGCCGACCTGGCCGAGGTGGTGTTCGACAACTGCCTGCTGCGCGAGGTGGACTTCACCGGGGCCACCCTCACCCGCACCTCGTTCACCGGATGCCGGCTGGCCGCGACCACCTTGACGCGGACCACGCTGGACCAGGTCGACCTGCGCGGGGCGGAGCTGGGGATCGTCACGGACGCGACCTCACTGCGCGGCGCCATCGTGACGTCCGCGCAGCTCACGGCCATGGCGCCGGTGCTCGCCGCGAGCATCGGCATCGTCGTGGAGGATGGCTGAGGAATTCGCTCGCAGCGCGACTACCTTGATACGGAAACACCCCGGCCGCCTTCGGGTGAAGGCGGCCGGGGTGTTCGTGCCGGTGGTTACTGGGCCGGGCCGTTGGCCAGGACCAGCGTCGCCGAGTGGGACTGGCCGAACTGGTCGGTCCAGGTGATGCTCACGTGGTCACCCGGGTGGAACTGCTCCAGGGCCGACTGCAGCCCGGACGGAGACGAGATCCGGTGGCCGCCGGCCGCGACGATCACGTCCCCGCCGGTGATCCCGGCGCGGGCGGCGGGCGTACCGGGCAGGGCCTGCGCGACCACTGCGCCGGAGCCGGCCGAGACCCCGTTGGCCGCGGCCTGGCCCGCGGACTGGACACCCACGCCGAGCAGCCCGGTGGGGCCGAGGTGGATGGTGGCCGATGCCTGGCCCGCCTCGATCTGCCGGGCCAGCGCGACCGCGTCGTTGATCGGGATCGCGAAGGCCTGGGTGCGCGCGGACGACTGGAACTGGAACCCGGAGGAAGCCGAGGCGGCCGTGTCGATGCCGATGACCTTGCCGGTGGTGCTGACCAGCGGGCCACCGGAGTCACCCGGCTGGATGGGCGCGGTGTGGTGGATCAGCCCGCTCAGCCGCTCCACGGTGCCCGCTCCCTCGTCCGAGGCCATGATCGACGCGCCGAGGCTGGCGACGTGACCGACGGCGACCGACGGGGTGCCGCCCTTGCCGAGCGCGTTGCCGAGGGCGACGACCTTGTTCCCGACCTTCACGGTGGACGAGTCGCCGAGGGCCGCGGTCTGCAGCCCCGACGCGCCCACCAGCTGGATGACCGCGATGTCGCGGCTCTGGTCATAGCCGACGACCTTCGCCGCGTAGGTGCGCCCGTTCCCGATGTCGCGGACCTTGATCGAGGTGGCGCCCTTGATGACGTGGTTGTTGGTGAGGATCTCGCCCGACGGCGTCAGCACCAGGCCGGTGCCGGCCGACTCGGCCTGCTGCAGGCCGAGGTTGGACACGATGTCTACCAGGCCGGGGTCGGTCTGGGCGGCGATCTGGGCGGTGGTCAGTACCGCGGGGTGGGACGACGCTGTCGCGGTCAGCACGGCGAAGAAGGTGCCAAGGCCCGCCACGACCGCCACGGCGGCCAGGCCGAAGCGGTGGCGCCAGCGCCGGACCGGACGGCCCGGGCCCTGGCCTCCTCCGCCGTACCCATAGGGCCCGCCGGGGCCGCCCGGGCCTTCAGCGCCGTGCCACGGCGACTCGGGCGGCGTCTGCCCGGAGCCTGCGTAGGTCGGCGGCTCGTAGATCATGGTCATGGGTATCGGCTCCCTCAAAGGACGGCTCTTCGTGGCCTCTCCCTGATAGTCGGGCCCGAACCTGCGAGAAAGCTGAACGGACGCTGACAACCATCTCGGCCTTTGCTGGTTATCTCAGAGTCAGCTCTGAACGGCCCGCCCGGCGGCCGGCCGGACTGGTGCCAGATTGCACCGGTTCGTCGCCAAGGACGCGCCGCGCAGCGGCCCTGATGAGGACGGCCGCCCAGGTACGGAAGGGTTTCCAGGCATCGGCCAGGGCTCTGAGCTCCTCGTCGGAAACCGGTGCTGGGAGGTCATAGAGCCGTTCCACCAGGGTCAGCAGCTTCGGTTCGCCAACGGGCAGCACGTCGGCGAACCCGGTACCCCGGATCACGATCAGGGCACTGTAGAACGGCCCGATGCCAGGAATCTCCCGCACCCGCACCATGGCCTCCTCGGGGCCGAGCGCGAGCAGGCGGCCCGCGTCGAGCCGGCCTTCCTGCGCTGCCCGGGCAACGCCGTGCAGCCGCTCCATCCGCTCCGGCGCGACGCCGGAGAACGATTCCACCCGCAGCATCTCCGCTGGCGCGGGCAGTGCCGCGAGCTGCTGGCCGGCCAGGTCGAAGACCGCCCCATGGGCGCGGCTGAGCCGTTCCCGCACGGCCATCATCTGCTTCGGCGGCCGCCGGACGCTCAGCACGGCCCAGGCGGCGGCCTCGTACGGGGAGTAGAACAGCGGCGGCCGCAGCCCCGGCGCCGCCTCCTGTACCGAGCGGAGCACCGGATCGCGCTCCCCGGCCTGGAGGAACCCGGCGGCGTCGTAGTCCAGCGAAAGCACCCGCGCGACCTGCTGCCACACCGCGTCGATATCGGTGCCGCCGGGCCCGTGGACCGTGCCGTGCACCCCGGCCTCGTCCTGGCGCACCTCGACCCCGACCTGGTGCTGGTAGCCATCCAGGCAGAACGCCAGGCGCATGACGTCGTCCCCGGCGGCGTCGCGCTGCCCGAAGCCGAAGCCGATGGCCTCCGCCAGCGAGAACGGGCCGCGCGGCACGATCGTGAACGTCTCAGGCACGGTGCCTCCCAGAGCCGGCGCCGACGTGACCGGCGCTGCGTGACCGGTATCTGACGCCCGGTCCTGCCCGCACTCTGTCACCGGGGTCGGACATTCCGGCCGGGGCGGAGAGGTCGTGCCTAGTGGCGCAGGCCCGCCCGCAGCGCGAGAATCCGCTGCACCGCGGCACGGAACGCCGCCTGGTCCAGGCTCCCGTGCCGGTAGTCCTTGGACAGCGCGATCCTCGCCTGGTACCCCTGGCCGGGCTGCTGCGCCGAGCAGAGGATCAGGTCCATCCCGGCACCTGCCGCCATGGTGGCCCGGTGCCTGGTGGTGCCGTACGCCGTCAGGGCACCGGCCTCCAGCGCATCGGTGATCGTGACGCCGGTGAAACCGAGCCGCTGCCGCAGTTCGCCGCCGACGATCGCGGGAGAGAGCCCGGCAGGCCGCCCCGGGTCCAGCGCCGGGTAGACCGCCCACGACACCATGACCAGCTTGACCCCGGCCCGGATGGCGGCCCGGTAAGGGTACTCGTCGGTGCCGCGCAGGGTGGCCAGCGGCACGTTCAGCGTCACCGGCCCCTCGTCGGTGTTCTGCGCGGTCGCGGCGGTGCCCAGGCCAGGGAAGTGCTTCGCGGTAGCCGCGACGCCGGAGGCCTGCTGCGCCTTGATGAAGTCGGCGCCCAGGGAGGAGACCTTGTGCGGGCTGGTGCTGTAGGAGCGCCCGAACTGGTCGTCGAAGTCGCCCGGCACCCGGTACACATCGAGGACCGGCGCCAGGTTCACGTTCAGGCCGGCCCCGGTCAGGTTCTGGCCCGCGCCCCGGCCCGCGGCCTTCGCCGCCGCCGCGGGATGGGCCTGCTCGCCGATCTGTCTCTCCGACTCATACGGTGCGCCCGGCAGCCGGGTGACCAGGCCGCCCTCCTGATCGGTCATGAGCAGCAGCGGGTAGTGCCGCAGGGGTTCTTCGGGCTGGCGTTGGCCTTGCCCAGTTCGGCGGCGACCGCCGCGAGCTGGGCCTGGCTGGAGATGTTGCCGCCGAAGAAGATGACCCCGGCGACCTCGCCTGCCCGGATCCAGCGGAGCAGGCTGGCTGGCGGGGTCAGCCCGGTGTAGCTGTAGATCACCCGCTGGCCAGCCAGTTGCGCGGCCGAGAGCGGCGGCTGGGCAGCCTTCCCTGTGGCAGAGCCGACCTTGCCCGAGCCCTGGATGGCGGACTTCGCCGCGCCCGAGCCCGCCGCGGCCCCGTGCTTCACCGGCGGGCCGGCGCTGGCCGACCGCACCAGGCCGACCCCGGCGACCACGGCCACCACGGCCGCGCCCACCGCGACGGCGACCGTGAGAGCCGTCCGCAGCCGGTGGCGGCGGCCCGCAGAGGCCGGCGCGCGATCCTTGGCCGCCGGCGCTCCGTGCGGCCCTGCCGGGATGGTCATATGTCTCTCAACGTCGTAAGCCGCGTCCGCAGTCCTGCCCCCTGGCCCGCGACCCCGTCCTGCATTCCCACGGTAGACGGTATCAACCAGGCCAGGGATGACTGTGCCGCACTGTGCGTGAGCGGTAGGAACACCTGGTGTTACTACAAACCGGGCACCTGTCACTCATAGAACAGCGCTTCCATCACCCCCCGGGACCGGCGCGCCGCCTGGCGGTAATCCTGCACCAGATCCTGGGCGGTCCCGGCCTGGTAGCCCAGCACCGACGCCACCGCGGCCAGTTCGGAGGCCCGGGCCGGCAGCACGTCCGCGGCCCGGCCGCGGACCAGCACCACCGCGTCCCTGATCCGGGAGGCCAGCCGCCAGGCCCGCGCCAGCACGTCGGCATCCTGGTGCGCCACCAGCCCGGCCCCCGCCGCCGCGTCCAGCCCGGCCAGGGTGCGCGTGGTCCGCAGTTCCGGCACTGCATGGGCGTGCCTGAGCTGCAGCAACTGCACCACCCACTCGACATCGGACAGCCCGCCTGGCCCGAGCTTCAGATGCAGTGCGGGGTCGATGCCGCGCGGCATGCGCTCGGCCTCCATCCGCGCCTTGAGGCGCCGGATTTCCAGAACGGAAGGCTCGGGAATGCCGCCGTCCGGATAGCGGAACTCATCCGCCAGCACCGTAAACCGGGCTCCCAGTTCGCTGTCGCCCGCCACCGGCTCGGCCCGCAGCAGCGCCTGGCTCTCCCAGGGAACCGACCACCGCTGGTAGTAGGCCCGGTAGGAGGCCAGGGTGCGCACCAACGGCCCCTGCCGTCCTTCCGGGCGCAGGCCGGGGTCGATAAGCAGGGGCGGCTCCGGACCGGGCCGGGCCAGCAGCGCGCGCAATTCCTCGGCCGCGGCGTGCGCCGCGGAGGCCGCCTCCTGCTCGTCCGCCCCCGGCAGTGGGTCGTGCACGAACATCACGTCCGCGTCGCTGCCGTATCCGGACTCGTGGCCGCCGAACCTGCCCATCGCCACCACGCACAGCCGGGTGGGGAACTCTCCCCGGCGGTCCGTCACGGACCGCACCGCCACCTGGAGCGCGGCCTCGATGGTGACCGCGGCCACGGCGGTGAGCGCCTCACCGGTCTGCTCGGGGCCCGACCGGCCGAGCAGGTCGGCCATGGCGGTCCTGAGCAGTTCCCGGCAGCGCAGTGCGCGCAGCGCGTCCACCGCGGCGGCGGCCTCGCCGTGCCGGCCCACCAGCGCCGCGGCCTCCGCGTGCAGCGCCGCGTGGTCACGGGGGGCAAGCTGGGCGTCGTTGCCGAGCCAGGCAACGGTCTCCGGCTGGCGCAGCAGCAGGCCCGCCGCGTATCGGCTGGAAGCGAGCATTCGTGCCATCCGCTGCGCCACGGTCATGTCGTCCCGTAGCAGCCGCAGATACCACGGACTGTTACCGAGGGCATCGCTGACCTGGTGGAACGCCAGCAGCCCGGCGTCGGGGTCCGCCGCGCCGGCGAACCAGCCGAGCAGCAGCGGCAGCAGGGTGCGCTGGATGGCCGCTCGCCGCGACACCCCGGCGGTCAGCGCTCCGATGTGCCGCAGGGCGCCTGCCGGATCGGCGTAACCGAGGGCCTTGAGCCTGGCCTCGGCCGCCTGCGGGGTGAGCCGGGCCGCCTCGCCGGGCAGGCTGGCCACCGCGTCGAGTAGCGGCCGGTAGAACAGCTTCTCGTGCAGCCGCTGGACCTGGGTCGCATGTTCGCGCCACAGGGCGAGCAGTTCTTCGGCCGGGTCCAGCCGCCCGGCGGGGCGCCCCGGAACGCGCGAGCGCCCGTCCCCGCCCGTGCCGTGCGGGTCGCCATCTCCGCCTATGCCCTGCGGGCCGCCCCTGCCCGTGGCGCGTACGCGGCCATCGCCGGCCTGGGCGTCCCCGGCAGACCCGGCCGCGGCGGCGCCGCCGCCCTGCGCCGCCTGGCCCGCGCCGGCCAGCCGCAGCGCCCGGCCGATCCGCCGCAGCACCTCAGGTTCCTCGGGCATGGTGTGGGTCCGCCGCAGGTGCCTGAGCTGGAGCAGATGCTCGACCCGGCGCAGGAAGCGGTAGGCCCCAGCCAGCTCGGCCGCGTCCTGGCGGCCGACGTACCCGCCCGCGGCGAGCATGGCCAGGGCCGGCAGGGTGGCCGGCTCGCGTAGCGACTCATCGAGCCTGCCGTGCACGAGCTGGAGGAGCTGGACCGCGAACTCGATGTCCCGCAGCCCGCCAGGGCCCAGCTTGAGCTCCCTGCCTGCCGCCGCCGCGGGCAGCGTGCCGATCACCCGGCGCCGCATCGCCTGTACGTCGGAGACGAAGTTCTCCCGCTGTGCCGCCTGCCAGACCAGCGGGCTCATCTCGGCGGCGTATGCGCCGCCGAGCGCGGCGTCCCCGGCGACCGGCCTGGCCTTCAGCAGCGCCTGGAACTCCCAGGTCTGTGCCCAGCGCTGGTAGTAGGCGCGGTGGCTGGCCAGGGTCCGCACCAGCGGGCCGCTGCGCCCCTCGGGCCGCAGGTTGGGGTCCACCGGGAACAGCGCGCCCTCCGGGGTGCTCTGCGAGCAGACCTGGATCAGCCCGGCGGCGAGCTGGGTAGCGGTGCGCAGCGCCGTCGCCTCTCCCCCGTCCTTGCCGGTCCCGGCAGGCTCCGCGACGAAGATCACGTCCACGTCGCTGGCGTAGTTCAGCTCCCGGCCGCCGCACTTGCCCATGGCGATCACCGCCAGCCGACAGGGCGCGGATCCCGGCGGCAGGTTCGCCCTGGCGATCGCCAGGGCCGCTTCCAGCGCCGCCGCCGCCAGGTCGGCCAGCTCGGCGGCTACCTGGTCGAAGGACGCCTCCCCGGTAAGGTCCCTTGCTGCCAGCGCCAGCAGCCGCCGCCGGTACGCCACCCGCAGCGCGGCCACCGGGTCCGCGCCGACCTGGCCGGACCCGGGCTGGCCAGCGACCGGCTCGGGGTCCTCGGCAAGCGCACCCACCGCGGCCAGCAACTCGGCCCGCACCTGTTCCGGCCCCGGCGCGGGAAGGTCATCGCCGCCGGACAGGACCTGCCAGTGCTCCGGATGCCGGGCCAGGTGATCCCCGAGCGCCGCGCTGGCCCCCAGCACTGCCGCCAGCCGGGCACGCAGCCGTGGGTCGTCGCCCAGCGCCCTGGTCAGCTCCGCGTCGCGGGGCATACGCGCCAGCGCGGCCAGCGCCAGATCGGGGTCCGCCGCGACGGCCAGCGCGTCGATCAGCCCGTCTTCCGCCTGGCTGGCATCCACGGCGAGATCCCCGGTGAGCACGAGTTCCGCCCGGGCCGGGTCGGCGAAACCCAGCCGGGCCAGCCGTGCAGCAGCGGTGGTCCTGCGCGGCACGCTCACCCCAGCACCGTAACCGCACGGTGCGCCCCGGCTGACGCCGGTCAGCAGAACGCGTGATCAGCCACTGAGCGCAGGCCGGGCGCGCCCGCCTTCACCGCGGCGGCGAGCGCCTGCCAGTCCTCGGGGGTGACAACCAGGACGGGGCCATGGATGTCCCAGATGACGTTGCCTTGTTGTGTGAGCAATTCCCGGAGTGGGCGTTCGGCACCGTCTGGACGACCGCTGCGAGCGGACCCGATGCCCGCCGCATCTGGGGCATGCGGGACGGGTTCTTGCTCTCCGCATGGACGGCTCCCGAGCTTGCCGCAGACATCCGCCTGGATGCTCCGCTTCAGTAGGCGGGCGGACTATCGCACGGTCCGTGACCGGCTGACGCGTCCGGGGGGCGGTCAGGGCCCGCCGGGACCGGCTCCGGGCGGGTGCTCCGCTCCCCGGATGGCGGCCAGCACCGTGTCGTGCACGGTGACCTCGGTGCCGTCGGGGGTGGTCGCGGGCCGGGGCCTGGCGTCGGAGGACTGCACCGTCCACGAGTCGCCGAGCAGCCCGGCGATCTCCTCCGGGGTGTAGAACAACTCGGGCATCGGCGGGCGGGGGACGCCGACGTCCAGGTCGGACGGGTGGTGCCCGACGATCAGCAGCATGCCGCCGGTGCGCACCGCGGCGGCCAGCGCCGCGAACAAGGGGACGCGCCGGTCCGGCGGCAACTGCATGAACTGCGCGGAGACCAGGTCGAAGGAGCCCGGCTCGGGCGGCTGGGCGAGCAGGTCCGCCTGCCACCAGTGGATGCGCGCCGCCGCGGCCGGGTCGGTGTCGTCGGCGTGCCGGGCGGCCCGCTCCAGCGCCACGCCGGAGATGTCGGCCCCGACCACCATCCACCCGGCACTGGCGAGCCAGATGGCGTCGGCGCCCTCGCCGCAGCCCACGTCCAGCGCCAGGCCCGGCACCCGGCCGGTCACCTCGGCGACCAGTTGCGGGTTCGGGTCGCCGCTCCAGACCCGCTCCGCCGACCGGTACCGCTCATCCCAGAAACCCGCGCCGAACATGTGGCCGGCGTCGTCAGCGTGCTCACCCATCCGCCCAGTATCGCGCCACGGCCGCGGCCGGGCCGGTGAAAATGCCGCGGCCCGCCGGCATCACGCCAGCGGGCCCCGGATCCCTATTTGCTGGCTAACGGTGGCCGAACCCCGGGTCGGGCCCTGGGTGGACATCCAGGCGACCTGGAAGCCGGTGAAGGTCAGCGTCACCGTCTTCCC
>DASXKD010000136.1:0-7142 GCA_036497045.1 Streptosporangiaceae bacterium
CGGCTTGCTGCTGGTGACCTGACCATCATGCCGGCAATCGTGGCCTGGTCAGCCAGTGTCATCGTCACAGTCTCAGTGGTCCAGTCTGGCCCTGCTGATTACAGAAGTCTCATACGTCCCTTGTGTCTCAAACCAGCCGGACAGACAGGGACGTGGTCGTCGGCCTAGGGTGGCGTGATGAAGTTTCTGCTTACCGATTCCGGTGTCAGGAACGCAAGCATGCTGGCGGCGCTGGCCGATCTCCTGGGCAAACCGATCGCCGAGGCCAGCGCCCTGTGCATCCCCACGGCAGGATACGGGGGCCCGTACGGGGATCCGGTCCTGCCATGGCGTTTCATCAGCGGGCGGTCCTCTGATCCCATGACCGGGCTGGGGTGGAAGTCGGTGGGCACGCTGGAGCTGACCGCCCTTCCCAGCATCGACAAAGACCGCTGGGTCTCCTGGGTCCGGGAGGCAGACGTTCTGCTGGTGAACGGCGGCGACGCGCTGTATCTGTGCCACTGGATGCGGGAGTCCGGGCTGGCCGGCCTCTTCCCGTCGCTGCGCGACACGGTCTACGTCGGGCTCAGTGCCGGGAGCATGGTGCTGGCCCCCCGCATCGGCGAGAAGTTCGCCGGCTGGAAGCCGCCTACCGATAGCGACAGTATGCTGGGAGTTGTCGATTTCTCCATCTTCCCGCACCTCGACAGCCCGGACCGCCCGGACAGAACCATGGCCGAGGCGGAACGGTGGGCCGCCGGGATAACGGGCCCGGCATACGCCATCGACGCTCAAACCGCCATCAAGGTGACCGACGGCAGCGTCGAGGTCATCTCTGAAGGGCACTGGAAGCTGTTCAACCCGGCCGGATGAACGCCGGCGAGCTCTCCGCGCCGGGGCCGGAGCGTGATTCATTCCGCGTCGTTGACTCGGCCTGACGCCCGGGGCGACGGCCGGTTCCGCGGGCGAGCGCGCGGCGATATTCAGCGTGACCGAGGCACTGGACCAGGTCGGGACCGCCTACCGGGACGGCGGCTGGCCGGCCCCCTACCATGCCGCGTGGGCCGCCGCGAAGCCGCAGGCGGAACTGGTCGTCCTGCGCGGCCACGACGGCTACGTGAATGCGGTGTGCACGATGCCGGCCGGAGGGCGCACCCTCCTCGCCTCCGCCGGCGACGACCGGAGGGTGCGGCTATGGGATCCGCAGACCGGCACCCGGACGGCGACAGTGCCGACACACTATGCGGCACTCGCCGTCACAGGCGTCGCCGACTCGCTGGCCATCGGCCTGGACGCCGGAGTCCTCGTCATCAGCCTGGACCCGTCTCTTCACGCCAGCACTCCCGGCCGTGAGCACCCAGTGATCGCTCTCGCACATTCGCCGTGTAGCCCTCGCAACCGGCCCCGCCGGACCGTGATCCGGCCCCGGGAACACGGCACGCTGTAACGGATGATCTGCGCCGGGCGACGGCATGTGAATCCGGCCGGGAGCGGAAGGGCATATTCGGCAGGGATCTGGGTTCCCTGCCCTGGTCTTAGCCTCGGCGCGGTCACTCGCCGGGGCGATGGGTACCCCAGCGCAGGGCCATGGCAGCGGCTCCCCCACCACGTCGCGCGGTCACGATTCTGTCACTGGTGGGCGGGAGGAGACCCGCTATGGCTGTGCTCACGATAGGTGTCGCCAGATGCTCACGCCGGGCGTCGCGCAAATACCAGTCTCTCAGGGCAGCCTGGGCTCCGGTCTGGATGCGCGGTCACTACCAGATGGGAACTTGCTGGTCAGCACCTCACACGCGAGCCACGCCGCTCCTGAGCAGCCCGTCTGGCGTGTCGTACACAACCAGATATAGGCCATCTGAACAGGTTCATCTTGAAGATGATCTTGGTTACCTACAAATCTGACGTGCACCCCGCGGGGAAGGCAGGCCCACTCCGTCGTACTTACCTGGGATACTTGAGTCATGCTGCAAGCGCCGGTCAGCAAGCTCGTAGGCAGGGCCGTGGAGTTCGGCCGCCTCACCCGCGTGCTTGACCAGGCCGCCGCCGAGGAGCCCACGGTGGCCCTGGTGAGCGGCGATGCGGGCATGGGCAAGACCAGGCTGGTCGCCGAACTGGCTACGGTCGCCGCGGCGCGCGGCTTCATGGTGCTGTCCGGCAGGTGCGCGGAACTCGGCGACAGCGTCCCTTACCTGCCGCTTGCCGATGCGCTGCACAGCGCCGCCGCCACCACCCCGGCCCTAGCGGACACGATCGCCGCGCGCCCGGTTCTCGGCCTGCTGCTGCCCGACCGGGGCGCCACACAGATGGCGGGTGGCGAGGCACCCGGCATGGCCCAGCAGCAGTTGTTCGGTGCGGTGCTCGGCATGCTCGCCGAACTCGCCGGGAAGACCCCGGTACTGCTCGTGCTTGAGGACATGCACTGGGCCGACCGCTCGACCAGGGACCTGCTCACGTTCCTGAGCCGGGTGCTGCACCGTGAGCGGGTGGCGGTGATCGCCACGTACCGGACCGACGACCTGCACCGCGGCCACCCGCTGCGCGCTGTGGCGGCCGAGTTGCTCAGGCTGCCCAGCGTGACCGCGGTCGAGGTGGGGCCGCTGCGCGACGAGGCAATGGCGGAGCACCTGGCGGCGCTGGCGCAACACCCGCTGGAAGCGGCGGCCCTTGAGGTGATCATCCGCCGGGCGGAAGGCAACACCTACTACGCCGAGGAGCTGCTTGCCGCCTCGACGTGCGGCTCCGATCTCCCGGCCGGCCTGGCCGAACTGCTGCTCGCCAGGCTCCAGCGGCTCTCCCTGGCGGGCCAGCAGGTGGTGCACGCCGCGGCCGTGGCCGGCCGGCGGGTCGAGGACGACCTGGTCAGGCAGGCCTGCGGCCTGGAGGAGCCAGAATACGAGCAGGCGGTCAGGGAAGCCGTCGCGAACCAGTTGCTTGTGCCCGACGGCGAGGAGGGCTACGCCTTCCGGCACGCGCTGCTGCGCGAGGCCGCCTACGCCGACCTGCTGCCGGGCGAACGGACCCGGCTGCACGCCCGGCTGGCCGAGCTGCTCTCCGACGAGGTCCGACTGTCGTCGGTGCCAGGGACCGCGGCCGAACTGGCGCATCACAGCCTGGCCAGCCACGACATCCCAGGTGCGTTCAGCGCGTCGGTGCGGGCCGGCCAGGAGGCGGACCGGCTGGCCGCACCCGCGGAGGCGCACCGGCACTTCGACCAGGCACTGGCCCTGTGGGATCGGGTCACCGACCCGGAGAAGCTGGCCGGCATGCAGCACGGCCGGTTGGCGTTCGAGTCGGCGACCAGCGCCGCGGCCAGCGGTGACCTGCACCGTGCGGTGCAGCAACTGCACCGGATGCTGGCCTACATCACCACGGCCGAGGATCCGGTACTGGTCAGCCTGGCCAACGAGCGGCTCGCCTACTACCTGCTCGAAATCGACCAGCACGCGGCGGCCGTGGCCGCGGCCCGCGCGGCCATCGATGCCCTGCCGGAGCAGCCGCCGCGCTGGGAGCGTGCCAGATCCCTGGCCACCTACGCGCAGACGCTGCTCACCGCCGACGACCTGTCACCGGCACAGACCTGGGCGCTGGCGGCGCTGGACGCGGCCAGGGCCGCCGGGGCACAGCCACCGGAGGCCGACGCCCTGGTGACGCTCGGCCAGCTGGAGGAGCGCTCCGGGCGCATCCCGGAGGCCATCGAGCTGTTCACCCAGGCACACCGCCAGGCGCAGGGGGCGGGAGTGCTCGGCGTCCACCTGCGCGCGGCGTTCCAGCTCGCCCGGATCAACCTGGAACGCGGGGACCTGGCCCAGGCCAGCGCGACCGCGCACGAGGGCCTGGTGAGCGCGGAGGAGGCCGGGCTGCTGCTCGCCCCGTACGGGCTCGACCTGCAGTACCTGCACTACCTGGCGCACTTCAACGACGGTGACTGGGAGCATGCACAGCAGGTCGCGGACGGGTTCCCGGTCCGGGTCACCACCGAACGCGAGGCCGTCCTCTCGGCCATGGCGCTGTTCATCGACGTGGCCCAGGGCAGCGACGCCACCGTGGCCGACCGGCGTACCTGGCTGGAGCCGTTCTGGCCCGCGGAGAACTTCAGCGCGTTCATCGGCCGCGGACTGCTCGCCGAGCACGCGCTATGGCACGGCGACACCGCCACCGCCCTGGCCGAGGTGGCGGCGTGCATCAAGTCAGAACTCGAATACCTCGGCGGGTACGGGCCACCGCTGATCCGGGTGGCCGCGGTGGGTCTGGCGGCCCAGGCCGACCGGGCCAGCCAGGCCAGGGCCGTGGGTGACGAAGCCGCCGCGGCCGCGGCCGTCGAGGCGGCCAAGTCGCTGATCGACACGGCCCGCCAGGGGGCGGCCCACCCGCGCAGGCCGAAGTCGGTGCTGGGGGTGGACGGCCGGGCGTGGTGGGCCCGCGCCGAGGCGGAACTGCTCCGCGCTCAGGGGAACAACGACCCCGCGGCCTGGGCCACCGTGGTGGACACGTTCGGCCCGGCGTTCGTCTACGAGGCGGCCAGATCCCGGTGGCGGCTCGCCGAGGCGCTGCTTGAAACCGGCCGCCGCGACGAGGCGCAGCATGAGTGGCGGCAGGCCATCGAGACGGCGGAGCGCCTGGGCGCCCGCCCGCTGCTGGCCGCGCTGACCGCCCTGGGCCGGCGGGGCCGGCTGTCCCGTGACCAGGAGCGGCCGGGTGGCCAGGTGAGCGTGCTGCACGGCCTCACCGCCCGGGAGCACGAGGTGCTCCGCCTGATGGCCACGGGCCGCACCAACCGGGAGATCGCGACCGAGTTGTTCATCGCGCCGAAGACCGCCAGCGTGCATGTGTCGAACATCCTTGCCAAGCTGGGCGCGGCCAGCCGTACCGAAGCCGCAGCGATCGCTCACGCCGAGGGCCTCAGCCTGCCGGCTGGCCGCGCCGAGTCTTAGATCTGATTAGCGGACGGCCTGCCCCGCCGAACGCCTGGCGGCGGTCGGCTCGCGCATCGCCGACCTGGCGGTCTGGCACAGGAAGTCCTCGTAGCTGTCCGGCACCTGACCACCATGGCTGGTCTGCTCGGTGACCCGCGGGCGGCGAGCGGCTCGCCGGGCCCGCCGGGCTTCCCTGTGGTACCGGGCAGCGGTGGCGGCGGACTGCATGTCCTTGGCTCGCTCCGCGGCCAGGGCCAGAGAGATGTAGGAATTCATTTCGGGCCTCCTCGATGCGGTTCCGCTTCCCGGTCCCGCACAATCGAGAATCGTCGTAAGGCGCCGGTTGTGGCATCGGACATACGCCCTAATTCCTGGCCCTGAGCTTGCCCAAGGCACCCTAGGCCGCCTTAGGCCGCCAGTCGCGCGGCCCACTCCGCCATCATGAGGGGGGTGAGCTGGCCGTCCCGGGTGTTCCTGTCCGGGCAGGCTGTGTCGCTGCTCGGTGATGGCCTGGCCGTCCTGGCCATTCCGCTGCTGGTCCTCGGCCTCACCCGCAGCCCGCTGATCTCCGCGCTGTCCGCGGCGTCGGTGACCCTGGGCTACCTGGCTGTGGGGCTGCCCGCCGGGGTCCTGGTCGACCGGCTCGACGCCTGGCGGGTGCTGGTCGTCACCGACGCCACACGCGCCGTCGCCTTTGCCGGTCTCTACCTGCTCTGGGTGACTGGCGCCGCGCGGCTCTGGGTGATCATGACGATCGCCCTGGCCGCCGGAGCGGCGTCGGTGTTCTTCGAGACGGCCCTGGTCATCGTGGTGAAGGATCTGTTCCCCGGCCCCGGGCTGATCCGGGCGAACTCCGCCCTGGAGCTGGCCAGCCAGGCGGCCCTGGTGGCCGGACCGGCCGTGGTTGGCGTGCTCGCCGCCGCGGGCGAACTAGGGGCCGCGCTGCTCGCGGATGCGGTGACGTTCGGCGTGTCGCTGGTCACGCTGCTGGCCGTGCGGGGGAATGTGCCACACACCACCCGCCGGACCGGCCGTGAAGGGGGATGGGGAGGCGGGTGGGGCGCCATGACCGCCGACTTCCGCGCGGGCATCGGTTATCTGCTCTCGGTCAGGGTGCTGGTCATCATGACCGTGATGCAGATCATCGTGAACCTGTGCCTGGCGACGGAGAAGCTCATGTTCTTCTACGCCAGGGACACCCTGGGGCTGAGCGCGGCCGGGGTCGGCACCGTGGTCGCCGCGGGTGGTGTGGGGGGCGTCGCCGGTGCGCTGTCCGCCAGCTGGCTGGCGGCCCGGGCCGGGCAGATCCGCCTGGTTGTGCTGACGGTCGCCGCCAGCGGGCTGGCGATCGGGTCGGTGAGCCTCACGCACTCACTGATCACGCTCGCCGCCGCCAACCTGGCGTACCTGTGGGCGATCACCGTGGCCAGCCTGGCCAACCGGACCTACCGGCAGCTCATCGTCCCGCGTGAGCTGCTCGGCCGGGTGACCAGTACGGTGCGCCTGCTGTTCCTCACCGCCGACCCGTTGGGCGTGGTCATCGCGGGCTCGCTGGCGGCGGCCATCGGCGACGCCCGCCCGGTGTTCCTGGGCGCGGGACTCCTCGTCGCGGTTACCGCGGCGGCGGGCTGGCGTGCTGGGCTGCGGCGAGCGGGGCCAGCGGGCCCAGGCTGACCTTGGTGCCCTTGGTGAAGCCGCCGAACAGCAGCGACGCCGCGATGAGGATGACGATCACGGCGATGAGCCAGATCAGCCAGATGATGAGCCTGGGCCTGCGCCGCCCCTCGCGGCGGCCGTGCCACCTCAGCATGTCGCCTCCTGCCGGGACCTTGCCAGCCATCGGAACACGATCTCCGGATACCCCCGAGCGCGGGAATCATTCACCGCTGCCCGGGTAGTGAGCGGGCGCGCCCCCAGGGCCCCCGACGAACAAGGGAGGGCGGCGATGTTGCGCATACGGAAGACCGGCGGATTAGCAGGCAAGCTCGGCGTGGTAGCGGCCGCGCTGGTGGCCGTGGCCGTACTGGCCATCGCGCTGTCCGCGGTGCGCCTGCTGCCGCGACTGCGGAACCCGTTCGCCGAGCAGACCACGGTGACCAGCCAGCCGGTGCTGCTCAAGTCGATCACCGCGCTGAGCCGTTACGAGGCCGCCAGCGGCTCGTTTCAGGTGGTGGTCGACGTGTCCAAGCGGACCGCGTTCCTGCCGTCGTTCATCGAGGGCAGCGACACGCTGTTCGTGGGGCAGGGCAC
>DASXKD010000137.1:0-9476 GCA_036497045.1 Streptosporangiaceae bacterium
CCGGCTGTAGGGGTACCCGTGGACCTGCATGACCCCGGCCGGGGTGTCCAGGATGTAGAACTTGAACGCGTCGAAGACCAGGTCGGTGCCGAGCCAGATGTAGGCGCAGTTCCGTGCCTCCAGGTCCGGCTCGAGCACGCCGGCCAACTGCGACCTGGTCAGCGAGTTGGCCCCGTCCGCGGCGACGACCAGGTCATACTCTGCCGCCAGCGTCATGGCGTCCGGGGCCGGCGTGCCGAACTGCGCCCGCACCCCCAGTTCCGCGCACCGTTGCTGGAGGATGGCGAGCAGCCGGTGCCGGCTCATCGCGGCGAAGCCGTGGCCGCCGGAAGTGAGCACCCTGTCGTGGTAGTGCACGTCGATGTCGTCCCAGCGGGCGAAGTCCCGCTCCATGGCCGCGAACACGGCCGCGTCGGCGTGCTCGATCCCGCCCAGCGTCTCGTCGGAGAACACCACCCCGAAGCCGAACGTGTCGCCGGGCGCGTTCCGCTCCCAGAGGTGCACCTCGTGGCGGGGATCGAGTTGTTTGGCCAGCGCGGCGAAGTACAGCCCGCCAGGCCCCCCGCCGAGCACGGCGATGCGCACTCGCTTGCTCCTTCCGGGTGCCTGCCGCCACGATATGTCGCTGTTCATACGACCGTCAATAATTCGACATGCGTTACGAGGTCCGGGCAGCCCTGCGCCCCGGGCCGCACGGTCCCCGGGGCGCACCCGGCGGCCGGTGTGTGACCAGCGAGTGCGCACGACCGCAGCATGAGCCTGTGCCCGTAACGGGCCTGGGCTGCCCGGCGTTTGGCCTGGTGTGGGGATGTTCTCTCATGCCCGCAGCCGCCGCCTCCCCGCAGCGGCGCCCCAGCCGATTGGAGCTGTATCTGGCCGAGCGAGGTAGCTCACTTTTACTCGCCATCAGAAAGATGGAGGTCAGCGTGTTTCACAAGCACATGAGGCGGACAGTTCGCCAGGTGGTGACCGTCTCCTTCGCCGGCGCGGCGGCGCTGGGACTGGGGCCCGCGGCCGCGGGCATCGCTGCCGGCGGGAGTCTGCCGGCGCCGGTTCCGGCTATCGCGGATTACCAATACATGACCGCGAGCACGACACCGCCGGCCGAGACGGACTGCTTCTCGGTTAGCCGCCGCTGCTTCACCCCGACATCGATGCAGGCCTCCTACAACCTGCCCCCGCTGTACGCGGCGAACGATACGGGCCAGGGCATGACCATCGCCATCATCGACTCGTTCGGCAACCCGAACATGGCCTCGGACCTGGGGAACTTCGACACCCAGATGGGCCTGCCGCACATGTGCGGGGAGCCGGGCGTGACCTGCACAGGCGGAATGCCGACGTTCCAGCACTTCTACTGGAACGGCAAGACCCAGGTCAAGGCGCCCCCGCCAAAGAGCAGCGGCGCTGGCATCCAGACGCGCAACATCTGGGCCCTGGAGACCGCCCTGGATATCGAGTGGGCGCACTCCATCGCCCCGGGAGCCAACATCATCAACGTCACCACGAACCCGGCCGAGGTACTGGGCGTGCAGGGCTTCCCGGCGATGATGGACGCCGAGCAGTTCATCGTGGACCACCACGAGGCGAACGTCATCACCCAGAGCTTCGGCGCCGCGGAGGAGACCTTCGGAAGCACCCAATCGCTGCTGAACCTGCGGCACGCGTTCATCTCGGCCGCTGCCAACGGCGTCACCGTGCTGGCCAGCTCCGGTGACGGCGGCAGCGCCAACCCAGGGAAGACACCCATCAAGCACCCCAGGACGATCCCGTTCCCCACTGTGGGGTGGCCCGCGTCGGACCCGCTGGTGACCGCGGTGGGCGGCACCTACCTGTGCACCGACCCCATCACCGGCATGGGCGTCGACACGACCGACCCGCCGGTGAACTGCCAGTCGCCGGCCAACCCGGGCGTGCGTGAGATCGGCTGGATCGACTCCGGCGGCGGGTTCAGCCACGTGTTCGCCAAGCCCTCCTACCAGAACACGCTCCCGGCGGGCTCCACCGCCATCGGTGCCATGCGCGGTGTCCCGGACGTCGCCTACCAGGCCAGTTCCCGCACCGGGGTGCTGGTCTACGACACTGCGCCCGGGGATGCGACCGGCGGCCTGACCTGCCCAACCGGCAACCCGTGCAGCGCAGGCTGGTACGTGGTCGGCGGCACCTCCGCGTCCTCGCCGCAATGGGCCGGACTCGTCGCGATCGCCGACCAGATCGCCGGGAAGGGCCTCGGCCAGATCAACCCCACCCTGTACACGCTCGCGTCAGGGGCCAACTACAGCAAGTACTTCTACGACGTGACCAACGGCAACAACCAGACCGACCCGACCATCCAGGGCTACCCGGCGACAACCGGCTGGGACCCGATCACCGGCCTTGGCACG
This sequence comes from Streptosporangiaceae bacterium, assembly GCA_036497045.1. Classification (GTDB taxonomy): domain Bacteria; phylum Actinomycetota; class Actinomycetes; order Streptosporangiales; family Streptosporangiaceae; genus DASXKD01. The sequence goes on from DASXKD010000137.1 coordinate 2,385, forward strand.
CCCAACGCCGCCACCTTGGTGCCCGCGCTCGCCGGTCACTGAGTACCGCTCCTGGGGTCGCGCAGGGTTGAGCGCCCCCAGGAACCTCCGTAGCCAAGGCCCCGCGACTGGAGTCGCGGGGCCTTGGCCGTGCGGGCCTTGGGCGCGGGGAGTTAGGCGCTAACCCTGGTGGGCCGCCTGCACGGGGCTTGTGGGGGGTGCGGATCAGGGCGGGTGAGGGCGCGGATCGGCACTGCGGCGGCCGGCTCAGCGCCCGCCGCCACAACCACCGGCCTCGCTCAGCCGGCTGCCCCTACGACGGCGATGCCTTGGACTTCGACGAGCGCATCAGTGTCCCAGAGACGGGACACTCCGACGGCCGCCATGGCGGGGTACGCCCGGCCGCAGAGCTGGCGCCATGCCTGGCCGATCTCCCGCGCCTGCGCCCGGTAGTCCGCCAGGTCAACGGCGTAGATCGTGAGGCTGACCAGGTCGGCAGGTTCGCCGCCCGCGGCCCGCAGGGCTGCGAGCAGATTGCCCAGCGCCCGCTCGAACTGGGGGACCAGGCCGCCGCCCACGATCGCGCCGTCCTGGCTGTAGCCGGTCTGCCCGGCCAGGAAGACCAGGCGGCCACCGGTGGCGGCCACCGCGTGGGAGAAGCCAGAGGGCTGGGCCAGTTCGCCGGGGTTGATCCGCTCGATGCTCACGGGCCCGTGATACCACACCGGTCACCTGGCCCGGGCGATCCGGTCCGGGTGGCCGGTGTGGTTCCGGGCGGGGGTCAGAAGCCTGCTGCGTAGAAGATGACGTGCTCGGTTTGGATCTTGTTGTTCTCGTCCAGGAGGTAGAGGCGGGCACCGGGGAAGGTGGCCTTGCCCCCGCCGAAGTCGGCCTCCACGGTCAGCATCAGCAGCGCGTCGCGCTCGTCGCCGGTGCTGCCGAGGATGCGCAGGCTGCCGGGCACGACGGCCTGCGCGAACTGGGTCAGGCCGACCATGTAGTCGTCGGCGCCTGTCAGGTCGGTCGCCGGCGGCATCGGCTGGGTCGTGATGGCGGTGACCCTGACGTCGGGGGCCAGGGCGCTCCGCGCGGCGTCGAAGTCGTGGTTGGTCCACGCCTCCACGTGTGCGCGGGCGACGGCGACGGCGGAGGATTCCTGCTGAGCGGACATCTGGATTCTCCTTTACTGGCTGAAGGAACTCCGGTACTGCTGTCGATCTCCCTCGCCTTCGTTACGGCCCTGCAACTGCTGGCGCCGCGCCAGCGCGCCGCCGTCATCCTCCGTGACGTGCTCGGCTTCCACGCCCGTGAGGCCGCCAGCATCCTGGACACCAGCGAGGAGTCGGTGACCAGCGCGCTCAAGCGGGCCAGGGCGGCGCTGGAACGGCACCAGCGATCGTCACCGAGGCGGGAGCCGGCCCCGCCGCCCGGCTCCGCCGCCGAGCAGCGGGTGGTGGACCGGTTCACCGCCGCGTTCGAGAGCGCCGACGTGGCTGGCATCGTCACGTTGCTCACCGAGGACGTCTGGCTGACAATGCCGCCGATGCCGCTGGAATACCAGGGCCGCGAGCTGGCCGCCCGGTTCCTCACCGCCACGGCGTTCCGCCCCGGCTGGACGGTCCGGCTGATCCCGGCACGCGCCAATCGCCAGCCAGCTTTCGGCTTCTATGCCCGCGACCCGGAAACCGGCCGGTTCTACACCGTGGGGCTGATGGTCTTGACCCTGTCCGGCAGCCATGTCTGCGCCATGACCCGCTTTGACGCCAGCACGATGCCCCGGTTCGGGCTCCCCGCTGCCCTGGAGGGCTGAGGGGCGCAGGCAGCCGGGCAACTGTTCGCCGGGGCTGGTTTGCGGGCGGCGCGTGCGCGATATTTTGTGCGGATGACGGGCGTGACGGAGGCGACAGGGCGGGTTGCGCAGCCCCGGCAGCTGATCGTGACCGTCTATGGGCTGTATTCGCGGGGCGCGGGCGGGTGGATGTCGGTGGCTTCGCTGGTCAGCCTGCTGGGGGATCTGGGGGTTGATGAGCCGGCCGTGCGCTCTTCCATTTCCCGGCTGAAGCGGCGGGGGATTCTGGTGGCCCGGCGGGCGGGCGGGTCCGCGGGGTATCAGCTGTCGGGAGAGGGTCAGGCGATCCTGCGGGAGGGAGATCACCGGATCTTCCGCAGGGAGCGGGCGCGGCTGGGGGATGGGTGGCTGCTCGCGGTGTTCTCGGTGCCCGAGGCGGAGCGGCATCAGCGGCATGTGCTGCGGTCCCAGCTCGGCCGCCTGGGTTTCGGGACAGCGGCGCCCGGGGTGTGGATCGCCCCGGCCTACCTGCACGAGGCGACCGCGGAGATGCTCACCAGGCTGGGCCTGTCCGGGTATGCCGACCTGTTCCACGCCGACCACCTGGCCTTCGGTGACCTGGCCGCCAAGGTGCGCCAGTGGTGGGACCTGGACCGGACCGAACGGCTGGCCGGCGACTTCGTCGCCGCCTACGAGCCGGTGCTGCTCGGCTGGCCGGGCCGGCGGGTCGGCTCCCGTCCGCGCGAGGCGTTCGCCGACTACGTCAGGGTCCTCACCGACTGGCGCCGCCTGCCCTACCTGGACCCCGGCCTGCCCGCCGAGCTCCTGCCGCCCGGCTGGACCGGCGCACGGGCGGCGGAGATCTTCTTCACCCTTCAGTCCCGGCTGGCCGCTGCCGCGGGCGAGCACGCCGCGCGGGCCACCGGGGCTCAGGAGGCGTAGCCAACCGTGGTCATCAGCGAAGGTGCGCCTCCGGTGACGAACACCCGGCACTGAGAAGGACGACACTGAGGAGGACGACCCTGAGAAGGACGACACCGAGAAGGACGAGCCGGGACAGCAGCCTGGAGACGGTTCCTTCGCGACAGTGCGGGGGTAGGGTCCAGTTTGCCCGGTTCTGGCGGCACGGGTCCGGTGCCCGGTCATGACGGAACGCCGAACACGCGGCGAAACACGGGAGGCTGGCGGCGGCCGGTTCCCCGGCGAGGAGGCCAGAGATGACCAGCATCGCCCCGGTGGCCAGCCCGGTGGACTTCGCGGAATACGGCGACTACTCGGTGAAGTCCCCGGTGCGGGACGACGGGGCCTTCGTCCGCCCGCTCTACCCGTTCCAGGGCCGGATCACCGCGGACGGTTCCAGCGGGTTCCCGGCCCAGGCCGGCCGTTACCACCTCTACGTGTCCCTGGCCTGCCCGTGGGCGCACCGCAGCGTGATCGTGCGCGGGCTGCTCGGGCTCGAGGAGGTGGTCTCGCTGTCGGTGGTGGACCCTGTCAGGGACGGGCGCGGCTGGGCGTTCCGGGACGGCCCGGGGCACGGTCCCGATCCGGTCAACGGGTTCACCCTGCTCCGGGAGGCCTACGAGGCGACCGAGCCGGGTTATGACGGGCACATCAGCGTGCCGGTGCTCTGGGACCGGGAGACCTCGCAGATCGTCAGCAACAACTTCCCCGACATCACGATCGACCTGGGCACGCAGTTCGGCGCGTGGGCGGCACCTGGCATCGGCCTGTACCCGCAGCCGCTGCGCGCGGAGATCGACGCGCTCAACGACAGGGTGTACGCCTCGGTCAACAACGGGGTCTACCGGTGCGGGTTCGCGGGCACGCAGGAGGCCTACGACGCGGCGGTCGCCGCCTTGTTCGCCACGCTCGACGAACTGGAGGAGCGGCTGGACGACCGCCGGTACCTGTTCGGCGAGCAGATCACCGAGGCGGACGTGCGCCTGTGGGTCACGCTGGCCCGTTTCGACAGCGTTTACGTCACCCATTTCAAGGCGAACACTCGCCGGGTCGTGGACTACCCGAACCTCTGGGCCTATTCGCGTGACCTGTACCAGCACCCGGCGTTCGGCCCGTCCACGGACTTCGATCACATCAAGCGGCACTACTACACGACCCACCCGCAGCTGAACCCGCGGCGGATCGTGCCGGCCGGGCCGGTGCTTGACTGGGCCGAGCCGCACCACAGGGACAAGCTCGCCGCGTAGCCGCCCACGGGGTCATGAATGTGACTCCGGTGCCCCAAGAGGGGCCTCGTCGTCACGTTCACGCCCCATCTTCAGGGCGGCATGGCGGGCGTGCGTGGGCGTCAGGGCTCGCGGATCACCTCGGCCGGGTCCTTGTCCGAGCGCAGGCCCTGGTAGGACGGGGCCCGCATGCGGCCCGCGCGGGTCCAGCCGGTGAAGGCGATCTCCGCGACAAGCACCGGTTCGGCCCAGACCGCGTCGCGCGCGTGGTCGGCGGGCAGCGGAGCGGCGAACGGCGAGGTGGCGCGCTGCAGCGGGGCGAGCTGCGCGGTGAGCTGGCGCAGCACCCGGTCGGTGAACCCGGTCCCGACATGGCCCGCGTAGGCCAGGCCGCCGTCCTCCTGCACCCCGACCAGTAGGGAGCCGATCTGCCCCGACCGGTTTCCCTTGCCTGGACGCCAGCCGCCGATCACCGCCTCCTGCCGCCGGATGTTCTTGACCTTGCGCCACGTGCCCGGCCGTTTCCCCGGCTCGTAGCGGGAGTCAAGGCGCTTGGCCACGATGCCCTCCAGGCCGTGCTGGACGGACACCGCCTGCACGTCCGCCCCGGCTTCCCCGGTGAACGAGGGCGGCGTCTGCCACGAGGGGCCGTAGAGCCCCAATTCCTCAAGCAGCGCCCGGCGCCGCGTATAGGGCAGGTCGAGCAGCGGCCGGCCGTCCAGGTGCAGCAGGTCGAATGCCAGGTAGGTGACCGGGTACCCGGCGACCAGCCGCAGCGCCGCCGACGCGTCCCGCACGTGCATCCGGTTCTGCAGCAACTCGAAGTCCGGCCAGCCCGACTCGCCCATGGCGACGACTTCCCCGTCGAGCAGCGCGTCGCGCCGGCCCGCGGCCGCCGCCAGGCCACGCAGTTCGGGGTAGGCGGCGGTGACGTCCTCCCCGGTGCGGGAGACCAGGCGGACCCGGCTGCCCTCGCAGTAGGCCAGCGCGCGCACCCCGTCCCACTTCATCTCCAGCGCCCAGGTCCCGTCGTCGGGCGGCAGGTGCGGCTCGGACCTGGCGAGCATCGGCGGCAGTATCCCGGGCAGCGGCTGGCGTTCCCTGTGCATCATCCAGTCGGTGCCCCTGGTGCGGAACAGGGTGTACCCGCCGGTCAGCCGCCGCCCGTGCAGCATCACCTTGACCTCGCTGTCGGTCCACTTGACCGCCTCGAAGGTGCCGCGGTCCCAGATGGTGACCGTGCCCGCACCGTACTCGCCGTCCGGGATCCGGCCGGAGAACCCGGCGTACTCCATCGGATGATCCTCGGTGTGCGCGGCGAAGTGGTTCACCGCGGGGTCGTCGGGCACCCCCTTGGGCACCGCCCAGGAGACCAGCACGCCGTCGCGTTCCAGCCGGAAATCCCAGTGCAGCCTGCGGGCATGGTGCTCCTGCACCACGAACACCTGGTCCCGCTCGCCCCCCGGTGCCGGGGCGGCTGGCTCGGCCGTGCCCGGCCCGGGCGTGACCGGCTCGGGCGGGTCCGGCACCGGCTCCGGCGTGCGCCCCCGGTTCCGTTTGCCCCGGTAAGCGTCCAGGGAATCCATGCCCAGGGCCTACCCAGGATGCGGCCGCCTGCCACCCGCGGCTTCAGCCGGTGACCTGCCGGATCTTAGTGCCGGTGCGCCCCGCCGGCGTGGTGGAGGGGCCGACGGGGCGCATCCGGGACTCCCCCGGCTGGGGGCCGGTGCCGGTGGAGTCCCGTAAACAATCGCCGGTCAACCTGACCGCCCGCTTGATATCTGCTGACCGCTTGCTTGATATCTGCTGAACCTGGCCGCGGGGGTGTCGGGGCGAAAAGGTAACGTCGAGGACATGTGCCGGAACATCACGACGCTGCGGGGCCTGGAACCGGCGGCCACCAGCGAGGAGATCGAGGCCGCCGCGCGCCAGTACGTGCGCAAGGTCAGCGGGGTGCAGTCGGCCACCAGCCGCACCCAGGAGCCGTTCGAGCGGGCGGTTGCCCTGGTGGCCGAGGCGACCAGGGAACTGCTTGCCGAACTGCCGCCGCGCCAGCAACCACCGCCGACCCTGCCGCCGCTGCGCCGCCCGGGGGTGAAAGAGCGGGAGCGCGCCCGCCAGGCACGGGCCGCGGCCGCGGGCTGAGCCTCACCCCGACCGCTGGCGGACCGCCTCGTAGAGCAGGATCGCCGCGGACGTCGACACGTTGAGCGAGTCGGCACGCCCGAACATGGGGATGCGCAGCCGCGTGCCGGCCCGCTCCAGCCACGCGGCGGGAAGCCCGCGGGCCTCCGAGCCGACCGCGATCGCCGTCGGGCCGGTCAGGTCGGCGGCGGTGAGCGGCACGTCGCCGTCGGGGGCGGCCGCCACCAGGGCCAGCGAATGCTTCTCCAGCCAGGCGAACACCTCGGCGGTGCCGGCCGAGGCGACCGGTACCGAGAACACGGTTCCCTTGCTGGCCCGCACCACGTTCGGGTTCGCCCAGTCGGTCACCGGGTCGGCCGCGATCACCGCGGTGACCCCCGCCGCGTCCGCGGTGCGCAGGATCGCCCCCAGGTTGCCCGGCTTTTCCACGCCCTCGCAGATCAGCACGAGCGGGCTGGTACCGGGCTCCAGCGCGGCCAGGCTGGTGCGCACGGCGGGCAGCACGGCAAGCCAGCCGTCGGGCGACTCCCGGTAGGCGATCTTGCCGAACACCGGCCGGCTGACCCGGATCACCTCGGCGCCCAGGGCGTACACCCGGTCGATCATCTGCTGCGCGCCCGGCCCGGCCAATTCGGGACAGACATACAGTTCCTGCGGGCGGGCGCCGGCCGACAGGGCCAGGCCGAGTTCCTCGTAGCCTTCGACCAGGGTCACCCCGGCCCGGTCACGGGCCCGCCGGTGCCGCAGCGCCACCAGTCGTTTCACCCTGGCATTGGCCGGGCTGGTGATCTCCAGGCCGGCCTGCGGACGGGCGCCGGCACTCATGCGCCTCATCGTAGAGCCGGCCTGGGTCAGGCCCTAATGCTCGTCAGGTGAAGTACGTGTCCATGAAGTCGTTGCGGAACTTGCCCGCCGGATCCAGGGAGCGGGCCAGGGCACGGAAGTCATCCCAGCGGGGGTAGCGCGCTCGCACCGCCTGCGGCGCTATGCCGG
>DASXKD010000138.1:0-3550 GCA_036497045.1 Streptosporangiaceae bacterium
AGCCACAGCCGCGACGGGCGCCACAGCACCACCGCGGCCCAGATCGCCTGGGCCCAGGCGATGATGAGGAAGAAAGCGCTGTAAAGAACGTATTGGTTGAAGTGCTCGAAGACGACCGCGAAATGGATGGCTGCGGCGCCGGCGGAGAGGGCGGCCAGGCCGCCAGCAACGTAGGGCCTGGCCGTCGCGGGGATGCTGCGTGATCTTGTTTCGTCCAGGACAGAGGTGCTCATGCCTGTCATGCTAGGTTTCCCGCGCACGGGAGCGCATCGGCCGGAGTGTTGATCTGGCCGTCCCTCCGGTAAGCCCGAGGGCCGGCTGGTCCCCCTGCGGTTGTGGGCCTTCCGGCTGACCTGCCTATCGTGGCGAATACACCGGGGACTTTCGCTATTTGAATAACTACTAGGCTCGCGGGGAGACCTTTTTAGTTGGCAGATCAGCGGGCGGGGATGACGATGCCGTAGCCGTGGATCTTGCGGTAGATCGTTGCCCGGGACATGCCGAGCGACTCGGCCGCCTTGGCCTTGTTACCGCCCGAGTCCAGCAGGCTCTGCACGATCGCGTCACGCTCCAGCGCCTCCAGCGGGCTCAGCCGGCGGCGGCTGACCGTCCAGCACTCGGGCGGCAGGTCGCCCGGGTCGATGGAGCCGACCCGCTTGCGGGCCACGATGCCCCGCATTACCTGCCAGAGTTGTTCGACATTGCCCGGCCAGGTGGACCGGGCGAGCAACTGCATCGCCTCGGGGGAGCAGGTGAGCCTGCCGTGCGGGCTGAGCTTGCCCATGAAGAACCGCACAAGTTCGGGCAGGTCTTCGACGTGGTGGCGCAGTGGCGGCAGCGCGACCGAGCGCGGGAACGACCGGAGCAACTCGGCCAGGTTGGCGGGGGCCCCGCTCCCCGAGGTCCTGGTAACGGTCACCCGCCGGGTCTCCGGCTGCCCGGCTGCCCGCATTTCCTGTAGCACGCTCGCCAGGAAGTGCGCCTGCCGGGCGGTGAGCCGGTCGATGTGCCTGATCACCAGGTCGCCCTCGCCGTCGAGCAGGGCGTGCCTGGCCCGCACCAGCCAGTCCTGGGAGGTGGCCTCCGCGGCGTCGAGCACGCTGAACCGCCCCGACGGGTCCCGCCGCTGATGCGCGGCACGCAGCAGGGTGAGCTTGCCCACGCCCGGCTCGCCCTCGACCACCAGCCATTCCCCGGTCTCGTGGACCTCCTGCACCTGCTGGCAGCCGCGCAGCCACAGCGTCCCGGAGCCGACGACGCCGGGCAGCAGCATCAGCGCCGTGTGCGCGGAGTCCGCGGCCGGGCGGCGGGACGGCTCGAACAGCTTCACGTGCACGACGCCGCCCGAGCCTGCGTGCAACCCCCCGGCGAGCGCGCTGCGGGTGGGATGGCAGTACATCCTCGCGGTCAGCCCGGTCGGCAGTTCCACCTCCACCGCGCCGGGCCGGCCCGTCCCCAGGGCCTCACCGGCCTGCCCGAGCAGGACCGCCTGGTCGCCGGCGTCCAGCACCTGGCGGGCGCGCTCGTTCATCATCACGACTTCGTTGTTGAGCGCGAGCACGATGCCGTTGGTCCGCCTGCAGGCACGCAGGTACTCCTGCATCAGTTCGAGTTCCTCGGCACTGGAGTCGGTCAGCAGGGCCTGGGTGATCTGGTCCGCCGTGGTCTTCACCAGGGCGACGAGCAGCGGGTCGGCGTCCTTCCGCCAGCAGGTCAGGTCCACCGCGCCGATCGTCTTGCCGGTGATGGGATGGTGGATCGGCACCCCGGCGCAGGCGAGATCCTCCAGGTTCTCCGCGTAATGCTCATGGCCGAAGACATGCGTGGGCTGGCCGCCCTCCAGCGCGGTGCCGATGCCGTTGGTGCCGACGAGTTCCTCGGCGTAGCTGAAGCCCGGCGCTAGCTTGACCCCGTCGAGGTGCCGTTCCAGGTCATGGTCGGCGGTCAGCCGGGCCAGCACCACCCCGGCCGCGTCGGTCAGGATGACGCTGATCGGCTGCCCGTCCACGTTCTCGCGCAGGTGCCGGAGCACCGGCATAGCGCTGCGCGTCAGCGGGGTGTCCAGGTCGGGGTCGCGGACATAAGACAGCTCGATGCGGTCCGCGGGCACGTTCCAGTCCCTGGAGCGCCACCAGGACGCCAGGATCGGGTCCCGCACCTGGTGCGGTTCCACCGGCTCACGGACCAGGAACCGCTCCCTGGTCTGAGCCAGCGGGCCGCGATCAGGCATGCGCCAAGAACGGGGTGACATGGCGCCTCCTGCCTCCCGCCACCGCGGGGCCACCTAACCCGCGGGGCTCGGGTTGTGAGGCGTTGTTCTGCAGGTGTGGCCTGCTTCACACCATAACCGCCCGCCAGCGGTGCTATGTCTCATGTTGAGACCGCCGACGCGCGCTATGGGGCGTTGGATGCCTGAGCGTCCTTGTGCGTGCGCCGAGGAGGTGGCGATGGCCGTACCCAGTGAACCGCAGGCCGAGACCTACAACCCCTGGAGCATTGTCAACCTGGTCTTTCACCACCTTGCCGACCAGGGACTGCACCCCACGCTCGGCGAATCAGGAGACCCTGGCGAACCAGCCGCCGCACTGCTGCGCGCCCTCGGGATCGAGCCGGCCGCGGAGGGCAACCGGCAGATCATGGCCGCCGTGCGGCTTCATCTTGACCAAATCCGTACCGCGGTGCTGGGCGAGCCCGACGCTTCCTGAGCGTCCCCGCCGCCGGCTGTCTCATGTTGAGAGCCCCGTGGCCGCGTTCTCGGGTTGTCATTCCCCCTATGGGAGGTATCGGGCTGCCGCACTCGCGCGCGCTCCGGCACGGCCTTGGGCTGGCACAGGTACCCGGCGAGCAGCGCCGATGGGCAGCCCCCCGCAGACGACGCGCGGCAGGACTCCCCGACGCGCGGAAGGGCGAGTGACAGATGAGTCGCCAAAGCGTGGCTAAGGCACACCAGAAGATCCAGGAGCTGGCCTGGGAACCGCTGTACCACGAGCCGGTGTCCCAGTACGGAACGGACTACACGTTCCAGAAGGCCGCCAAGAAGGACCCGCTGAAGCAGGTCCTGCGGTCCTACTTCCCGATGCAGGAGGAGAAGGACCACCGCGTGTACGGCGCCCAGGACGGTGCCATCCGCGGCAACATGTTCCGCCAGGTGCAAGAGCGCTGGCTGGAGTGGCAGAAGCTGTTCCTGTCCATCATCCCGCTGCCCGAGATCTCCGCGGCGCGGGCCATGCCGCTGCTGTTCCGCACGGTCCCCAACCCGGAACTGCACAACGGCCAGGCGATCCAGATGATCGACGAGGTACGGCACTCGACGATCCAGCAGAATCTCAAGCGCCTGTACATGAACAACTACATCGACCCGGCCGGCTTCAACTCCAGCCTCCGCAACTTCCAGAACGACTACTGCGGCACGATCGGCCGCCAGTTCGCCGAGGGCTTCATCACCGGTGACGCCATCACCGCGGCGAGCATCTACCTGACCATCGTCGCCGAGACGGCCTTCACGAACACGCTGTTCGTGGCCATGCCGGCCGAGGCCGCGGCGAACGGC
>DASXKD010000139.1:0-5748 GCA_036497045.1 Streptosporangiaceae bacterium
CTGTGCCAGCGCGGCGAACGCCCCCGCCCGCAGCCCGTGCGCGTGCACGAGATCGGGCGCCCAGCCCCGGAGCAGGCGCCGCAGCCGCAGCACCGCGGCCAGGTCATGGGTGGGCCGGGGCCGGTCCGCTATCTCGACCACTGCGAACCCGGGCTGCCCGCCCGGGCTCTGCCCGGCTGCACCGCCCTGCCCGGCTGCACCGCCCCGCCGGGGCTCCGCGCCCCGGCCGGCCTCATTGCCCAGGCCGGCCTCATTGTCCGGGCCAGGGGCGGGGAAATAGCGCCGCCCGGTCTCCGCGGGCCCGAACACCCGTACCGCCATGCCGCGCGCCGCGCACCCCTGCGCGAGCATGGCCACGTGCGGGCCGGTCCCGCCGGCTGTGGTGCCGAGCACGTAGGCGATCCGCAGCGGGGAGCCGCCCCGCTCCCCCGGCACCGGGCTCACCGGCTCCACCTCCCGGCGCTCCTCGCGGCCAGGGCGCGCAGATCACCCCCGTCAAGCACCAGCGCGGCCACCCCGAACACCGTTGCCGCGCCAAGGCAGGCGAGTACCGTGACCACTGCGTTCGGAATGAATCCAGAGACGGGGAGACCGGCGGACACCAATGCGCCGACCGCACCGCCGGCGACCGCGCCGGCCAGGCCGGCCCCGGCGGCACGTGCCGACCCGCGCAGTGCGGCCGTGCCCCGGGTGCTGCGCACCGCCGCGAGCAGGGCGATCCCCGTATAGGTCAGGCCGATCGTGTTGCCGAGGCCGAGCACAGGCACCACCCAGCGGGCATCGACCAGCGGCACCGCGGCGACGTCCACCGCGATGACCACGAGCCAGCCGCCGACCAGCGCGGCGGCGGCCACCCGGCTCCGGCTGCTGGCGAACAGCACCCGCGACAGCGCGGCAGACAGCCCGAAGCCGACAAGCCCCGGCGCGAACGCGACGAAGGTCAGCGCCAGTTGGCGCACCTGTTCTGGATGCGTGACGAACAGCCGTGCAGCCGGCCATGCCGCCCCGGCCAGCAGTGCCGCGCCGAGCCAGGAGACGAGCATTGCCGCGCGCACGGCACCCGCGGCGGTGCGGTCGAACTCGCCCCCGGTCGCCGCGGAAAGCAGCGGGAACACACTGGTCGCGATGGGCACCGCCAGCACCGCGTACGGCACGAAGAACATCTGCCAGCCGTAGTTGTAGAGGACCACGGCACCTGCGCCCTGGTGCCCGTTGGCCAGCACGATGACCACCACCAGGGCGGCATCCTGGGCGACGAACGCGGCGACGCCGACAGCGGCCAGCGCCCGGACCCGCCGCGCCACACCCGAAGGGAACCGCAGGGTGGGCCGCAGCCGCAGCCGCAGCCGCAGCGCCGGGCCAAGCGCGGTGACCATGAGGGCGGCGACGCCTGCCGTGGTGCCCACCGAGAGCATCAGTTCGGCCGGCAGGGGCAGGCCGGCGAGGCCGCCACGGTGCCCTGCGGCCAGCGGGACGAAGGCAAGGTAGGCGCCGATCACCACCACGCTGGACACGACCGGGGCCAGCGCCGGGGCGGTGAACCGGCGGTGCGCCTGCAGGATCCCGTAGAGCACCACGGCCAGGCCGTAGAGCAGGATCTGCGGGGCGAACACCACCAGCATGCGCGAGCTGACCGTGACCACGGCCGCCTGCGCGCAGTGCGGCACACCGCCAAGCAGCAGCGAGCTAAGCGGGTGCGCGACGAGGGCGACTATCAGGCTGGCGGGCGCCAGCAGGACGACCGTCCAGGTCAGCAGCGCCGAGGCGATCTGAGCGGCCTCGGCGTCGGCGCCGAGCCGGGCATTGCCAGCCACGGCATGCTGCCCGGCCGTTTCTGCTCCGGCCGTGAGCGCCGGGGTCGTGCCTGCCCCAGCCGTTCCTGCCCGGGCCGCTTCTGCCGCAGCCATTCCCGCTCGGGCCGGGGCTGGCCGGGGCGGCCCTGCTCCGGGCGAGCCGCCAGCCGCCGGGACACCCCCCACGTGGCCGTTCGCCGCCTGGCCACCCCCGGTGTGGCTGCTACCCGCCGGGATGTCCCCGGCCGGCACCTTCCCCGCTTCTGGCTTGCCCGGCCGGTCGCCCGCCACCGGCCGGTACTGTGCCCGAAGTGCGGCCGCGCCAGCCAGGACCGGCACGATCGCACTGGTGAGGGCGCCGCCGAGGACGATGTCGTAGATGATGTTCGGCACCTGGTTGGCGGTCGCGTACGCGGTTCCCAGGCAGTGGCTGCCGACCGTGTGCGCGAAGACAAGCTGCCGGCCGAAGCCCACCACCCGGGCGATCACCGTGATACCGGCGATGAGGGCCGCGGCACGCCCGATCCCACGGCCCACCTGGCGAAGCGGGCCAGCCTCGGTCACCGAGGCTGGCGGCCCGGTCACGACGGCGCGGCGGCCGCCGTGGTTCCTGCCTCCCGGGATTCCACGGGCGGCGGGTCGTCGCGCCCCGGGACCGGGACGGCCGGAACGGGCCGGCGGCCGAGCATGTCGAGCCACCGCAAGGCCGGGGTGCGCTCGATGACGGCGGTGAAGCTGACCACCTCGCTGGCCGCCGTAAGGCCGGTGATCGCGGCGAGCAGCGCGAGCCTGGCCGGGCGGGACAGACTGGCGGCCGCTGCCACCCCGAGCAGGGCGCCGAGTGCGTTGGCACCCGCGTCCCCGAGCATCGCCCGTTCACCGAGGTCTTCGGGAAGCAGTGCGATCGCGGCACCGAGCGGGGCGGCCACGGTGAGCAGGGCGCCGGGCTCCAGTGCCGCCAGGGGCCCGGCGGCCGCGCCTGGCCCGAGAGCCGCACCTGGCCCGATGGCTGTGCCCCGGCGGGCTGTGCCGCGGCGGGCTGCGCCCCGGGGAGCGCCCGCGGCCAGGAGCGTTCCGCTGGCCAGCGCCACCTTGAGCGCGCGCCCCGGGCGCAGGTCGAACAGGTTCAGCAGGTTGGCGCTGCCGGCCACCAGCCCGGCGTTGACGGCGACGTCGGCGGGGCCGCCGCCGAGCAGCGCGGCCGACACCAGGCCCGTCGCGCCGATACCGCCGAGCTTGACCGCCCCCGTGGTGACATCGCCCTTGGCCAGCGCACCGAGGTGCCCGCGGAACCCGCGCCTGCTCCCGCTGCCCGCCAGGTCGTCATACCCGCCGAAGGCGGCCGCTCCGGTACCGGCCATCGCCAGCGCGGCGCGGACCCGGGGCGGCAGGCCGGGCGCGAGCGCCGATACCGCGACGCTGCCCACGGTCACGGCGGGCCCCTCCAGCAGGGTGAGCTGCTCGCCCCGGTGGTTGGTCCTGGTCCAGGTCCCGCCGCCACCCGGCGGCCTGCGGGTCAAGGCGGAGTAGGCGGCGCGGGCCGCGCCGGCCGCGGCCGTGCCCGCAACCAGTGCGGCCACCGGACTTGCTGCCAGCGCGGCGGCCGGACCGGGCCGGTAAGCACGCAGCCGGCCGGCCCAGGAGGTGCCGGGCCTCATCGCGCCACCGATCTGGCCGTGGACCGGCGGCCCGTCCGAGGGCTCGCCGTGCCTTGTGTCGGCGCCGTGGGCGACACGGTCGGCGAGGGGGCCGGCGGCGGGCTCGGCCCGGCGGCGCTCGCGGTGGCGGTCACGCCATAGCTGCCGCTCTTGCCGTGCTGCATTTCGGCCAGCGACTGGGCCACCACGATCTGGCCGATCGGGTAGTCGGCATTGTCCACGCTGGTCAAATGCCCGGCGCGGCCGCCGGCCCGCATCACGTCGATGGCGCTGCCGGGCCCCGAGCCTGCGACGGTCCCCGCGACGACCGTGCCCAGGCCGGCCAGGTTCAGTTGCTGGGCAAGGGTGACCAGGGCCTGGCTCTCCGGGTTGGTGTCATCGGTGGATTGCGGAGTGGCCGGGATTATCACGACAGCCAGCGTGGCACGGTTCCAGGGCTGCCCGCTCTTGGTGAGGAAACCTGCACCGGCCAGCGCCTGCACGGCCTGCACGCTCACCGGGTCCCGTTCGCCTGGGAGCGGCTGGCCGGGCCCGTCCTGGGTCATGATCAGCTGTGCGAGCAGTTCGCTGGCCTGGGCCTGGGCCGTCCCGGCCAGGGTCAGGCCGGCCGGCTGGGCGTACTGCTCGGCGACCTGGGTGAGCTTCTGGCTGGTGGCCGGGCTTGTGTCGAAGAACGCGGCCTGCATCTGCAACTGGCCGGTCACGCTCGCCCCGGCCGTCTGCAGCTCCTGGGCGACCCCGCTGGTCACCGAGCCGGCCGCTCCGGGGGCCAGTACCAGCACACACCGCTGACCGGCCAGGACGTTCTGGAGCATCGCCGGGGCGTTGGCAAGGGCGAACTGGTTCTCGCTGCTGATTTGGCTCTGCAGGTTCGTTTTCGCCCCGAGCAGCCCGTCGATCTGGCGCTGCTGGGTCTTCGACAGGCCCTGCAGGCCTTTTTGCACGTACGGCTTCAGCTCGGTGGATCCCAGCAGCAGGCCGAGGCTCAGCGCCAGGAAGACCGCGACGATGGAGACGATGTGATAGCGGAAATCGATCATCAGAACAATCCGGACAACCAGTACCTGACCACGTCCCACTGCGTGCTGAGGTAGCGAAGGAATATTTGGCCCGTACGAGAATAGGCCAAGACGATCAGTACGGTGGCCGACGCGGCCAGCACCAGCGCCATCAGCGCCCAGCCGGACACCCGGGGCCGGTAGAGCCTGCTGACGCCCTTGGCGTCGACGAGCTTGCCCCCGACCCGCAACCGGGTGAGGAACGTGCTCGAATACCCCGCCCGGCCCTTGTCGAGGAACTCGTCCAGCGTGTTGTGCGTGCCCACCGCGACAATCAGGGAGCCGCCCTTCTCGTCGGCGAGCAGCAGGGCCACGTCCTCGCTGGTGCCCCGCGCCGGGCAGACGACGGCGGGCAGGCCGAGGTTCTTGACACGGGCCAGGCCCGGAGCCTGCCCGTCGGGATAGGCGTGCACGACAAGCTCAGCCCCGCACGCGAGCCCGCGGTCGGACACCGAGTCCATGTCACCGACGATGATGTCCGGCCGGTACCCGGCCTCCAGAAGGGCATCCGCGCCGCCGTCCACGGCCACCATGAGCGGCTTGAACTCGCGGATGTAGGAGCGCAGCGTGGCCAGGTCCTCCCGGTACTGGGTACCCCGCACGACCACGAGCACGTGCCTGCCTTCGACCCGGGTGCGCAGGTCCGGCATCGCGATGCCGTCGAGCAGGAGCCCGCCCTCCTTGGTCACGTACTCCAGGGTGTTCGCGACGAACGCCTGAAGCTGGGCGGCGACCCCGGCTCTGGCCTCCGCCATGGCCGCCTGCACCGACGCGGCAGTCATCAGGCGGCCGGTGGCGACGGCCTTCTCACCCACGTAGAGGGTCTCTCCGTGCAGGCGGACGATCTTCTTCTCGGATACCAGGCCGAATACCTCGGGACCGACGGCGTCGAGCAGTGGGATGCCCGCCTCCATCAGCAGTTGCGGCCCGGCATTGGGGTAACGGCCGCTGATGCTGGCGGCCACGTTCACCACCGCCGCGACCTGCCGGTGCCGCAGCGCGTCGGCGCTGACCCGGTCCAGGTCCTCGTGGTCGATGATGGCGATGTCACCGGGCGCGAGCCGCTTGGTGAGGTTCTTGGTGCGGCGGTCCAGCCGGGCTGGCCCACTCACGCCCGGCAGGTCCTCGGTCCTGGTCCGTGGCGTGATGGGACGCTTGAGAAACTGGGCCATCATCGGTTTCCATCCTGCCAGACCAGGGGAGGGGGCGCGGCCAGCCCTGATCACAGCGACAACGACC
>DASXKD010000140.1:0-10933 GCA_036497045.1 Streptosporangiaceae bacterium
CGCGGCGGCGCGGCGCTGTCCGGTGACCAGGCCTTCCAGCTCCACGACACCTACGGTTTCCCGATCGACCTGACCCTGGAGATGGCCAGCGAGCAGGGCCTGTCCGTGGACGAGGACGGGTTCCGCCGGCTCATGGCCGAGCAGCGCCGCCGGGCCAAGGACGACTCGCGGGCGAAGAAGACCGGCAACGCCGACATCTCGGTGCTCACCGCGCTGCTCGAGCAGTCGGGCAAGGTGACATTCACCGGGTATGAGGAGTCCTCGGGTGAGGCGACGGTCCTCGGCCTGCTGGTGAACGGCGCGCCGGTGCCGGCGGCGGGCGCCGGCACCGAGGTGGAGGTGGTGCTGGACCGCACCCCCTTCTACGCCGAGGGCGGCGGCCAGCTCGCGGACACCGGGGTCATCAACACCGCGGGGCCGACCGGCGAGGCGGGCAGCCTGATCAAAGTGCACGACGTGCAGGCGCCGCTGCCCGGCCTGATCGTCCACCGCGGGGTGGTGACCGAGGGGGAGGCGGCGGTCGGGGCGCCCGCCTATGCGGAGATCGACGTCGAGCGGCGCCGTGCGGTGTCCCGCTCGCACACCGCGACCCACCTCATCCACCGCGCCTTCCGCGGTGCGCTCGGCGACTCGGCCGCGCAGGCGGGCTCGGAGAACTCGCCGGGACGGCTGCGGCTGGACTTCACCGCCTCCGGCGCGGTACCGCCCTCGGCGCTGCGGGACGTCGAGGAAGAAGTGAACACCGTGCTCATCGACGACCTCGCGGTCCGGGCGTTCACCGCGCCGCTTGAGCAGGCACGGGCGATGGGCGCGCTGGCGCTGTTCGGCGAGAAGTACGGGGATGAGGTCCGGGTGGTCGAGGTCGGCGACTACTCCCGTGAGCTGTGCGGCGGCACCCACGTGGTGCGCTCGGGCCAGCTCGGGCTGGTGAAGATCCTCGGGGAGTCCTCCATCGGGTCCGGGGTCCGCCGGGTCGAGGCGCTGGTCGGCACGGACGCGTTCCGCTACCTGGCGACCGAGAGCCTGCTGGTGAGCCAGCTGTCCGAGCAGCTCAAGGCGCGCCGCGAGGAACTCCCCGAGCGCGTCTCCGCCCTGGTGACCAGGGTCCGCGAGGCGGAGCGGGAACTGGAGCGGCTGCGCTCGGTCCAGTTGCTCGGCGGCAGCGGCGATCTGGCCGCCGGCGCGGAGGACATCGAAGGGGTGGCCTTCGTCGCGCATCGGGTGCCCGAAGGGACCGGCGCGGACGGGATCCGCACGCTCGCCCTTGACGTGCGCGGACGGCTCGGCGACCGGCCCGCGGTCGTCGTGGTGGCCGGTGTTCCCGCGGATCGTCCGTCCGTCGTGGTGGCGGTCAATGAGCGTGCGCGCGAGCGCGGCCTGGCGGCCGATGCGCTGGTCAAGAAGGCCGCCGCGGCGCTGGGCGGGGGCGGCGGTGGCCGCGACGACGTGGCCCAGGGCGGTGGCGCGCCGCTAGGTGACCGCGGACCAGCCGCCCTTGACGAGGCATTTAGCGCGGTGCGGGCGGTTGTGACAGACATGGCGGGACGTGGTGGCGTAGCTTGAGACTGTGCTACAGCCTCCCCGCAGAGCTGGCGCAGTCCTCGACACACAGGCCAGGTGCGTGAGGACTGGCGTCCGGCTCGCCATCGACCTTGGGTCGGCCCGCGTTGGAGTGGCCCGCTGCGACCCGGATGGCCTGCTGGCCAGCCCACTCACCACTGTCGCGCGCGGCCGCGGCGACTTGGACACCCTTGCCGCCCTGGCCGGCGAGCAGGGTGCCATGGAGGTCATTGTCGGGTTGCCGACCGGCCTGTCCGGCCGCCCCGGCACCGCTGCGGCGCAGGTCAGGGCGTTCGCCGAGTCCCTCGCCACCCGGCTGGCACCGCTGCCGGTGCGTCTGGTGGACGAGCGGTTCACCACCGTGATTGCTCATGACGCGCTGCGCCAGGGGGGGCGTGGATCACGGCAGCGCCGCACGCAGGTGGACAAGGCCGCCGCGGCGCTCATCCTGCAGGGGGCACTGGATGCGGAGCGCTCCACCGGAGAGCCTGCTGGCGAACTGGTGGTGTCAGCCCCGGGAGCCGGGGGATGACCCGCCACCGCAGGAACGACCCAGATGACCCAGATGACTCCAGCGGGGACGCGCCCTGGCGTGCCCGGGACTACGAGCAAGCACCTGCCCCGCCGGAGGAGAGCGGTGACTACTACGCGGCGCCCTGGGGCGAATCCGCGGGCGCGCCGCGCCCCGCGCGGGGCGCACTGGGCACCTCCAGCGGCCGGGACGACCGGCCCGGCGAGGCCACCGCGCCGCCGTGGGAGCACACCGCGCCCCCGTGGGAACTGCCGGGCTGGAATGAGGCGGCCTCGGCGCAGCGCCGGCCGCGCGATGACAGCGCACATCCGTCCGGCCCGCTGCCACAGGTGAATTCGGGGCCGATGCCGCGCCTGCCCTCCGAGGCCTGGCCGCCGGCGACCTCGGGGCCGCTGCCGCAGGTGCCGCAGGTGCCGCGGGAGCCGTGGCCTGCCGGCCAGGGCAGGTATCCGGCCGCCCGCCACGAGGGCGGGTCCGGTGGCCAGGACGACACCAGCTATCTGCGCACCGGCTCCAGTTACGGCAGCGGCGAGTACCCGGCGCACGGCAGCGGCTCGGGTTACCAAGGCGAGGATGCGGGCTACGGCGAACCCGGGTATGGCGACAGTTTCCCCGGGCACGGTGGCTCCAGGCGCAGCGGTCACGCGCGGCGCGACCACGACGATGACGGCGGGGACTACCCCGGCAGCGGTTACGGCGAGCCCGGATACCACGACGAGCCCGGATACCATGACGAGCGCGGTTATGCCGGCGAGCCGGACTACCCGGGGCAGCACGGCTACTCCGATGGGGGCGGCTACCCGGGCGCGGACTACCCGGGGCAGGCCGGCTATCGCGAGCAGGACTATGCCCACGCGAATGACCACGCCGGTGACGACGGCTACGCCGACGAGCCCGGCTACCCCGGCCAGGACGGTTACCCGGCTGGGCACGACGGCGGCTATCCCGGCCAGGACGGTTACCCGGCCGGGCACGACGGCGGCTACCCCGGCCATGACGACACCGGTTACCCGCCTGCGGATGGCTACCTGCCGGGCCACGGCCAGCCACAGCCGCACGCCGATCCGTACGACCGGTCGCTGCGGGATGACCCCGATGATCATGGGTATGGTGACCGCGGGGGCTGGTACGGCGACGTTGACGAGGACCAGGCCTGGGGAGAGGACGAAGAAGACTCCGGCCTCCTGCCCGGGTTCAGCGAGGGGGACTCCCACCGTGCC
The DNA here is from genome assembly GCA_036497045.1 of Streptosporangiaceae bacterium. GTDB lineage: Bacteria > Actinomycetota > Actinomycetes > Streptosporangiales > Streptosporangiaceae > DASXKD01. The sequence goes on from DASXKD010000140.1 coordinate 3,313, forward strand.
CGGGGGCGCGGCCCCGCCCGGCCCGGCCCGGCCCGGGCGGAGCGCAGCGCACCGCCCAGCCGCCGGCGCGGGGGAAAGCGCAAGAGCGCCATGCGCCGCGCGGCGCCGTGGCTCGCCCTCGCCGTCCTTGTGCTCGTGCTCGGCGTCGCCGGTGGCGGTTTCTTCTACGTGTGGCACAACTACCTGCACCCGCCGGACTACACGGGCCCCGGTACGGGCAACGTGACGGTCCTGATCAAGCCCGGCGAGACCGCCACCCAGGTGGGCCAGCAACTGCAGGCCCAGGGCGTGGTCGCGTCCGCGCGCGCCTTCGCCAACGCGGCGAAGACGAGCGGCCACGGCAGTGCCCTTCAGCCGGGCACCTACGGGCTGCACAAGCACATGGCCGCCGCGCTGGCGTTCGCGCTGCTGCTGAAGCCTTCCTCCAGGATTCAATTCACCGTGCTGATCACCGAGGGGGAGCGGCTGTCCGAGATCATCGCGACTCTCGGCAAGCAGACCAATGATCTGAAGGGCTACCAGCAGGCGATCAAGAACGTCTCCGCCCTGGGCCTGCCTTCCTACGCCAAGGGCAACCCCGAGGGCTACCTGTTCCCGGCCACCTACAGCATCCAGCCCGGCACCCCGCCGATCCAGGTGCTCCGGTCCATGGTGCAGCGCTTCAACCAGGAGGCGCAGAGCGTCAACCTGCCCGCGATGGCGGCCCACGACCAGATCAGCGAGGGTGACGCCATCATCGTCGCCAGCCTGATCCAGGCGGAGGGCAGGCGGCTCCAGGACCTGCCGAAGATCGCCCGGGTGATCTACAACCGGCTGAACCAGCACATGAAGCTGCAGCTGGACACCACCGTGTTGTACGCGGGGAAATCCCGGTCCGCGGATGTCACGATCGCGCAGACCCAGAACACCAGGTCGGCGTACAACACCTACCTGCACGCGGGCCTGCCTCCGGGGCCGATCGACAGCCCCGGCAATGATGCCATCCAAGCCGCGCTGCACCCAGCACCGAAAGGCAACACCTGGTTGTACTTCCTCACCGTGAACCCGCACTCCGGGCTGACCAAGTTCACCAACAACTTCACGGTGTTCCAGCAGTACCAGACCGAGCTGGCCAACTACATGGCGGCCCACCACTAGGACATGCCCTAAGCTCCTCCGGGTGAGAGCCGCGGTCCTTGGCGCGCCCATTGCGCATTCGCTGTCGCCTGTGCTGCACCGGGCGGCCTACCGGGCGCTCGGCCTGACCGGGTGGTCCTACGAGGCGATCGAGTGCGACGAAAGGCGGCTGCCGGCCGTGCTCGGCGCGTGCGGTCCTGAGTGGGCCGGACTGTCGCTGACCATGCCGCTCAAGCGCGCCGTACTGCCGCTGCTCGACGAGATCGAGCCGCTGGCCCGCGAGGTGGGCGCCGCCAACACGGTGGTGCTCTCCGGCGGCCGGCGGCAGGGGCATAACACCGACGTGGCCGGCATGATCGCCGCCCTCGCCGGGGCGGGCGTGACCGGCACGCCGGACGGTGCCCCCTGGCAGGCCACGGTGCTGATCCTCGGCGGTGGCGCGACCGCCTGCTCTGCGCTGGCCGCCGCGCGCGCTCTCGGCGCGGCACAGGTGACCGTGGCGGTCCGCGATCCGGCCCGCGCCCAGGACCTGCTGGCCGCCGCCGCGCGGCTGGATGTCGCGGTCACCCTGACCGGCTTCGAGACCCCGCAGGACGGCGCCCCCGAGGTCCTCATATCGACCGTCCCCGCCGGTGCGGCGGATATTTATGCCAAACGGATAGCCCGTGGCGACCTGGTTCCCCGCCATCTGCTCGACGTGGTCTACCACCCCTGGCCGACCGCCCTGGCCGACGCCGCCCGCAAGGCCGGCATCTCCGTGGCAGGCGGTGTCGAGCTGCTCCTGCACCAGGCCGCCGGCCAGGTAACCCTGATGACCGGCCAACCAGCCCCCCTGCCGGCCATGCGCCAAGCCGGCGAATCCGCCCTTCGCTCCTAACTCTCTCCACTTGCCACCAGCGCCCTTCGGTCGGGGACGTGGCTGGACACAGCCCGTGGTTGAGGTGGCTCCAGGGTTTCTGCCGGCAAGCGCAGTGGCTGACGTCTACCTAGGGCGGACGGCCCCACCCGGCAAAGGCCAGGCGAGGGGAAGGGCCGCATGGCGGGAGCGGAATACCTAGCCACGCCAAATTGCTGTTAACCTTGCCTGACGACCAGCTGGGGTAAAACCTGCGCTGGCGCGCAAGCGGAGGACCACCTCCCACCTGGCCGGCCATAGGTCGGCGGGTACGCCCGTCGAAGGCTATGACGGGCAGGCCGGATGCGGCGGAGCCGGTGTCGTGCGGCAGCACGAGACCGAATTCGTGGCGTTGCGGGTTCGTGTGCGCGTGCCAGTCCTCCGGGGCCGGCCGCAGACGCGGGTAAGGGTGGGCTCCGTGTGCGCGGCATGCGGGGCCCTTTTGCGTGTGGCAGCGATCTCGCGCGGAGGGCACCAACAGCCGGTCCACCGTCCCTGTCAGCGCAGGAGGCGGGCTAACAGGAGAAGCCAAGGAGGTCACATCAGCGTCGAACCACGCATTAACGAGCGCATCCGAGTTCCCGAAGTCAGGCTTGTTGGCCCGGCCGGCGAGCAGGTGGGAATCGTAAGCATCAACGATGCGCTTCGGCTGGCCCAGGAAGCTGACCTTGACCTGGTCGAGGTGGCACCCACCGCCCGGCCGCCGGTCTGCAAGCTCATGGACTACGGCAAGTTCAAGTACGAGTCCGCGCTCAAGGCCAGGGAATCTCGCAAGAACCAGGCACAAACGATCATCAAGGAGATCAAGCTCCGGCCGAAGATCGATCCGCACGACTACGGGACGAAGAAGAGTCACGTCGAGCGGTTCCTGCGGCAGGGCGACAAGGTCAAGGTGACGATCATGTTCCGCGGGCGTGAGCAGTCCCGGCCGGAATTGGGTTTCCGGCTACTGCAGCGCCTCGCCGGTGACGTCGAGGAACTGGGATTCGTGGAATCGCAGCCCCGGCAGGACGGCCGCAACATGATCATGGTGATCGGGCCGCACCGGAGAAAGAGCGACGCCCGCAGCGAGGCCCGCGCAGAGCGGGCGACCCGCGACGCGCAGCACCCTGAGCGTCCGATTTCGCGGTCACGCGCGGCCGTGCGGGACGCGGACGCGGGCGAGCAACTCGCTGAGGCGCAACTCGCTGAGGCGCAACTCGCTGAGGCGCAGCCTGCCGAGGCGCAGCTCGCTGAGGCGCAGCCTGCCGAGGCGCAGCCTGCTGAGGCGCAGCTCGCTGAGGCGCAGCCTGCTGAGGCGCAGCCCGCTGAGGTTAGCGAGCCGGTGCAGGGCGCGGACACCGCGGCTGCGAGCGCCCCGGAGGCTGTGGAGGCGCAGCCACGGCCCGCGCCAGCCCCGGTGGCCCGGTCGGGCCCGGCCAGGGTGGCGGCCGCGTCGAAGGCCAGCGCCAGGAGCTGAGCAGGCCAGGCCAACCAGGCAGTGCGCCGTAAGCAGGCCATTGCCAGGTAGGTCACTGTCGGCAGCCCGGCTGGGCGTGACGAGGACAACATGTCCGCGGCAACGCGGGCGAACGATGGGAAGGTAACGTCCGTGAACGGTGGGAACCTGTCGGGTGCGGACGCAGGATAAAGCCGCGCCACAGGGCGCGCAGGAGACGAAAGACGACGGCGAGCATGCCCAAGATGAAGACGCACAGCGGAGCGAACAAGCGCTTCCGGCTGACCGGTACTGGAAAGGTGCTGCGTCGTCGTGCGAACCGCAAGCACCTGTTCGAGCACAAGTCGAGCAGAGTGACCCGGCGGCTGGCTGGCGAAGTTGAGCTCGCCCCCGCAGACGCAAAGAAGATCAAGAAGTTGCTGGCTAAGTAGCCCAGCCCGCCTCCAGGGAGTAAAAGTGGCACGCGTGAAGCGGGCGGTCAACGCCCACAAGAAGCGCAGGGTGGTGCTTGAGCGGGCGAGCGGGTACCGCGGCCAGCGGTCTCGGATGTACCGCAAGGCCAAGGAGCAGATGCTCCACTCGATGACGTACGCCTATGCGGGCCGCAAGGACCGCAAGGGCGCCTTCCGCCGACTGTGGATCCAGCGCATCAACGCTGCTGCGCGCGCGGATGGCATTACCTACAACCGGTTCATCCAGGGCCTGAAGGCCGCCGGCGTGGATGTGGACCGGCGCATGCTCGCCGAGCTTGCGGTATCCGACCCGGCCGCGTTCTCCGGGCTGGTCAAGGTGGCGAAGGACGCGCTGCCGGAACCGGTCACCGAAGCCGCCTGACCTTCGTTTCATGATCCTGAAATCCGGTCCGCCGCTGCGGCGGAGAAGCCTTCAGGATCATGAGCGCGGGCTGCGGCGCCATGGGTGACCCGGATGACTGAGTTTTCCGGTCCGGAGCTGACCAGCATTCGCTCGCCCAGGGTGAAGGCTGCCCGGCAGCTTGGTAAGCGGGCGCTGCGGCTGCGGGCCAGGTCATTCCTGGCCGAGGGCCCTCAGGCAGTCGGCGAAGCGCTCGCCCGCGACGATGTGGTGACCGAGCTGTTCCTCACCGCCGCGGCGCGGTCCCGCCATGGCGGGATGGCCGCGCGGGCCAGCCGCCAGGGTGCCGCCGTGCACGTGGTGAGCGGCGAGGTCATGGCCGAACTCGCGCAGACCGTCACCCCGCAGGGAATCCTCGCCGTCTGCCGGTTCGTGGACGTGCCACTGGCCGCGCTGACCGGGACCGCCCCGCGGCTGGTGGTCATCCTCGCCAATGTCAGGGACCCGGGCAACGCCGGGACGGTGCTGCGCACCGCCGACGCTGCGGGCGCGGGCGGGGTGATCTTCTCCGACGCCTCGGTAGACCCGTACAACAGCAAGTGCGTCCGCGCGTCCGCGGGCAGCATCTTCCATGTGGACCTGGTGCTCGGCGGGCCGCTGGCGGACACGGTGAGTCACCTCCGCGCGGCGGGCCTGCGGGTGCTCGCCGCGGACGGCAGGACGGGCCAGCCGCTGGACCAGGTGGAACCACGGGGAGTGCTCGCCGAGCCAACGGCCTGGCTGTTCGGCAACGAGGCGTGGGGCCTGCCAGAGGACCTGCTGGCGCTGGCCGACGAGCCGGTCGCGGTACCGATATATGGGCAGGCGGAGAGCCTTAACCTGGCCGCCGCGGCCGCGGTCTGCCTGTACGCCTCCGCCCGGGCGCAGCGCTGTAACGCGGGAGGGGGCTGCCATTCAGTCCCCGCGACGCGCTAGAGTCTGATCACATTGCGTCATGAAGAGCTCCTGGCCGGAGCGTGCCGCGCATGCGGCAGATTCCGGCCGGATGCTCTGAGCCAGGTGGCCGGCAGGGGACGAGCCACGTGAGCCAGCGGCCGGGGTGGGGGGACCGGGCCACGACAGGCGGCACGGATGCCGGACGGAGGCAGGGACGCGCGTGGACGGGCATGCAGTCCCCGGCGAGAGGGCGCTGGACCAGGGCCCAGCCTTGTTGCCTGCAGCGATGAGCCCAGGTGGCGCAAGGGACCTGATCGGCCCAGTGCCGCCGGGCCCGGTGCTGATCAGCTCGATGGCCTGTGCCGACGAACTTCCTGACGGCCTGGTTATCGCCGACCACGCCGGCCGGGTCATGGTGTTCAACCACGCCGCCTCGCGGCTGACCGGGATACCCGTCCGGGCCGCGATCGGCGCGGATGTGCGGCAGGTCCTCGCGCTGCGTGACGCCGACGGGCGCTGCTGGTGGGTATCGGCCAACCCCTACCACGGGCTGTCCATCCGGACCCGCCACCCCGAGATGCCGTTGTTCCTCGCCGACGGGGCCGAACTGCTGGTCACCATGTCGTACGTGCGGGCACCGCGCTGGGCCCCACCGCAACAACGCCACCAGGCTCGCACTGGCGGCGAGGTCCAGCGCCTGGTGTTCGTGCTGCGCGGTACGCAGCAGCGGGCCCGCCTGGAACGCAGCCGCGCCGACCTGGTGTCCACCGTGGCGCACGAACTGCGGTCCCCGCTGACCAGCGTGAAAGGCTTCACCGCCACGCTGCTGGCCAAATGGGGCCGGTTCACCGACGACCAGAAGAAAGTGATGCTGGAAACCGTCAACGCCGACGCGGACCGGGTCACCAGGCTCATCACCGAACTGCTGGACGTCTCCCGGATCGAGTCGGGGCGGATGGAGGTCCACCGGCAGCTCGTCAGCGTTCCTGAACGGGTGGAGAAGATCGTCGCCGGGCGGGTGGCGGCCGGCGACCCGGCCGACAGGTACCGGGTGGTGATCTCCGGCCCGCTGCCCGAGACCTGGCTCGACGCGGACAAGGTCGACCAGATCCTCGGGAACCTTATTGAGAACGCCGTACGGCACGGCGCTGGTACCGTAACTGTCGTGGTGGAGCCGTTGGAACCCGGTGGCGCCCGTGCCGTCAGGCCCGGTGCCGAAGGCATCGCGGTCTCCGTCCGGGACGAAGGCGACGGTGTCGCGCCTGAGCTCGAGTCGCGGATCTTCCGGCAGTTCTGGCGGGCCAAGCGCCGCGGTGGTGCGGGGCTCGGCCTCTACATCGTCAAGGGCCTGGTCGAGGCGCACGGCGGGACGATCACCGTGCAGCGGGCGCCGGAGGGCGGTGCGGAGTTCCGATTTACCATGCCCGCCGGTCCTGCGGCGGGCTAATTGTGCTTGCCGACCTTCGGTCGGCCGCGCCAGTGCCGCATCCCCGGTGCTAGCCCGGGGGCCGAGCCCCCGGACCCCCACGGCAGTGGCTGGCGTGGTCTGGTACCTGACGGGCGGCGAGCCCCCGGACCCCCACGGCGGTGGCTGGCGTAGTCCCGGGTCGTCCCGTCGGCGAGCCCCGGACCCCCACGACCGGGGCGCGGGTGACCGGCCACCGTCGGCCGTTTGGCTGACCGGCCCCGGAACCCGGCTGGTGGGGGATACGGCAGCACGGGCCGATCGTTTGGCATGAAAATCTGAAGACCTCCGCAGACCGACACTTTTCCAGCAGAGCCCGTGAGGGATGGCGAAACTTATGTCCGCACCCAACAAGCAATATGACCCGGTGGCGGTGACGGCGTTGTCGCCCGAGTCGGTCGCCGCCGCGCTGAAAGAGGCGCTCGCCGCCATCGCGGCGGCACGCACGCTCGACGAGCTCAAGGCCGCCCGGCTGGCCCACGCCGGGGACCGGTCGCCGCTCGCGCTCGCCAATGCCGAGATCGGGGCGCTGCCGCCGCAGGCCAGGGCAGAGGCCGGCCAGCGGGTCGGCGCCGCCCGCCGCGAGGTCAGGCAGGCGCTCGACGCCCGGCAGGCGGACCTCGAAGCCGAGCGCGACCAGCGAGTGCTCGTCGAGGAGACCGTCGATGTGACCCTGCCCTGGGACCGGCAGACGGCCGGGGCGAGGCATCCGGTGACCACGGTGGGGGAGCGGCTCGCCGACGTGTTCGTGGGCATGGGGTATGAGGTCGTCGAAGGGCCCGAGGCCGAGGCCGAGTGGTTCAACTTCGACGCGCTGAACTTCGCGCCCGACCACCCGGCGCGGGAGATGCAGGACACGATCTTCGTGGCCGGGCCGGACGGCGGAAACTCCGGCGTCGTGCTGCGCACGCACACCTCGCCCGTGCAGATCCGCGCCCTGCTGACCCGCCCGCTGCCG
>DASXKD010000141.1:0-5054 GCA_036497045.1 Streptosporangiaceae bacterium
GCCCCAGGCGAGCTGCGCTACGGCGGCCACCGTGAAGAACGCCAGGTTCTGGGTGCTGCCGCGCCCGACGGTCGCGGCCGCGGCGATGTTGATCGCGCCGGCGGCGATGCTGGCCAGGGCGATCACGGACAGGACCCGGGCCGGGTTCCGATCCGGGTCCGCCCTTGGGCCGCTCGCCGGCACTGGGCGTGGCGCGGGCTTGGTCAGGGTCCATCGAGTCTGTGCGGGCACGTCTGCGCCGTCCTTTCTCCTGCTGGATTCATGCTTGGCAGGTACTACCGGCCGGAAGAGCGCCGGGGATTGCCCACTGCCCGTGACCCATCTGGGGTGGCGTTTCGAGCCGAGCGGGGGCACCCCCTGGGGAGGTACTACCGGAGTCACCGGCTTGCCGAACGCGGCGTGGCCGGGCGGCAGCCCTTGGCCGGCGAACGGTGGCCCTGGGCGGGCCGGGTCGCCTGGGCTCTCGCCGTTGGGCCGGCAAAGTCGTTAACCCGGCGCGCCGTCCACGTGGTGGTGGCGGTCTGCCTGGGCACTCCACCGGGCTGGGCCCCCCGATTGCGCGTCAGGAAGAGGGGGAAGGGCAATCCCTGAGGGGCCCGGAGCCGGTAGTACCGCTCAGGATGGGCGGACGGACCGTGATGTGGACACTGTCGGATGAGGCCTTGCTAGCGGGGCTGGGCTCGGGAGACCCCGAGGCCGCGGCCGCGTTCGTGCACCGCTTCCAGCGCCGCGTGTTCGGGATGACCCTGTCGATCTTGCGGGATCGCCAGGCCGCCGAGGAAGCCGCGCAGGAGGCGTTCGTCCGGGCATGGAGGCACGCCTCGACCTACGACCCCCGGAAGGGAACCGTGGCCGCGTGGCTGCTCATGATCGCTCGCAACGTGTCGATCAACATGCTGCCCTCGCACCGCTCCTACCCGGTGGACCCGGAGGTGCTGCTGGGGTTGCAGGATCCCGGGCCGTCGCAGGATCCCGGGCCGTCGCAGGACCGGGACAGCCAGCTGGCACCGGTTTCCGAGCCCATCCGGGAGGCGCTGATGCGCTTGCCCGCCGAGCAGCGGCGGGCCCTGGTGCTGGCCGTCTTCTACGGCTACACCGCCCGCGAGGTAAGCGAGCAGGACGGGACGCCGGTCGGCACTGTCAAGACCCGGATCCGGGCCGCCTTGATGCGGCTGCGCTCCGAACTGGGGGTGAGCGATGAACGGTGAGATGGGCTGCGAGCAGGTCCGCGAGCTGGCCCCCGAGCTGGCCATCGGGATCGCCGACGGCCAAGACCGTGACGCGGCGCTGCGGCACGCCGTGACCTGCCCCGACTGCCGCCGGCTGGTCGCCGGGCTGTCCACGGTGGTGGACGACCTGCTGCTCCTGGCGCCCACGCAGGAGCCGCCCCCCGGGTTCGCCGCCCGGACCGTGGCCCGCATCTCCCCGCCCGCGGCCCGCCACCGCTGGGCCAGCCGGCCCGCGGCCCGGCACGTCCCAGCGGGCCGCCGGTGGCTGCCCCGCCTGGCGGTGGCCGCGTCGATCATCGCCGCCCTGGCCGTGGGAGCCGGGACCGTCTACCAGGGCACCGCCAGCGACCGGCGGCTGGCCGACAGCTACCGGGCTGTGCTGGCCCAAGGCCACGGGTCGTTCTTCGCCGCCGCGCCGCTTCGCGGGCCCACCGGAACCGCAGGCACCTTGTTCGGCTACCAGGGCAGCCCCTCCTGGCTGTGGGCCACCGTGCACCTGCCGGACGCCACCGCGCAACGCTTCACCGTCCAGCTGATCACCCGCGACGGCAGGCACCTACCGGCCGGCACCGCCGTCCTCGGCGGCACCCACCACACCTGGTCCGCCCTGATCCCCGTGAACCTCACCAACGTGACCCAGCTACGGTTCGTCGCGGCCAGCGGGCAGACCACGATGGTCGCCCACCTCAACGCCCGCAGCCCGTGGGGCTCCGGCTAACAGGCCCTCCCGGCCCACCACACCCGAAACACCCCAGGGGCAGCCGGCGCGCGAGCGGTTCCAAGGCCGAGTGAGTTCTAAAAACCCGTCGCCGACCGGCGAGGCGCGGTGGCCAATCCGCCACCACGCCTGCTCCTGGCCACGATGCCTGAACGGCTCATGTCCACCGGACTCGGCCAGCAACTGGCCGCCGCGCGCCGCTGACCGCAACGAGGCAGAACTGGCCAATCTGCGTGCCGCTGGTAACCCCGCCGCCAAGCTAAGGACAGGCGCCAGATTCGGCGATATGCGTTGAGGACCCGCGCTATCGCCGCGAAGACCCTGACCCATCGTGACGGCCACGGCAGCGAGCTGGTCTGCTCAGAGCCGGAATGTCTAGTGGGCGGCCACAACCGCGACAGCAGCCAGAAGCGTGCGCCTGAACCTTTGGGGAGTTTATACCGATATGCGTAGATCGAATGAGACTACAAATGAGACTACGCAACCTTACGGGCCCCGTGACCGGCTTGATGTATTGCCTGGTCAGAGGTGGCGAAGGATAGGAGATTCGAACTCCTGAGGGGTTGGCCCCCCCAACACGCTTTCCAAGTGTGCACCCCAGCATTCGCGCTAGGCCGGGACAGTCCGCGACCTGGAGTGCACGGTGCTGATGGGTGCGGCCGGGACGCAAGCGGACGCAGGCGGATGAGACCACGAATGAGACTGGGCCGACGTCGGCAAGGCGGTTACACGCATCTGCAACCGTAGGCAACTGGTCACACTCCGCCATCAAGCCTGTCAGGATGTACGAGGTTTGAGCTCACGGGTGCCGGGCCGCTATGGATGAACTCGGTTCGAGCCCTGCGGGTAGAGCTGACCCACCGGAACAGAGCGCACGAAAGCCTTGTCGAGCGCTCGCGGCACGGCATGCTTCGGTACAAAAGAGCAGGACAGCGGCACGGTGGCTTCACACAGTGCCGCTTCGCGGGCCAGTTCAACTGCGGCCTTGCCTCCGGCTGGCCGCCGAAGCATCATCGGGCACCCTCGCACAGCTGCGCGGGGGCGGAAGGAGACTCCGCTGTGATACGAGAAGAATTGTCGAGGCTCTTCACGCGAGAGGAACGGCACCGTCGGCTGTTCGCGCGCTTGCTGATTGCGTCCGGGCTGTCAAGCGTGGTCTTCGCCGTCGGCACCGTGCTCATATGGGTATTTGAGGGCGGTCAGAAAGGCGGGAACATTCACGGATTCGGCGATGCAGCCTTCTTCTGCTCCGTGCAATTGCTGACCGTTTCGTCGAGTATGACGAACCCGCTGACGCCGGTCGGCAAGATTGTCGATGTCGGCCTCGAAGCGTGGGCCATCTTCGTCGTCACCGCGGTCGCGGGCAGCTTCGCCACGTTCTTTAGTTCAGGCGACACCAGTTAATCGATGACGGGCAGCTGCAGCACCGGCCGGAAGGGGACGTTGCTGTACTTCCGTGCTGGTGGTGTGCCGCATTAGCAGCTCGGGACGCCGATGTCCGGATCGGTTCAAGCCGGACCAACGTCGTTAGCCGGTGTTTCCTGGACGGCGCTGTACGGTGGTGAACTGCAACCGCGGCCTGTCAGCCGCGACCACGCGAATTGGTGGCGGGGCATGACCAGATTGTGCGCGTGCTGTGAGAACCCCATTCCGGCCAGGGCCAGGGTTGCGCCTGTACCGGCGGCGAGCACCCCGCCCGGCGGACTCCAGCAACGTAAGAATGCCTGAGTCCGCCGGGTACGAGATGGCAGGCGCTCTTAAGCGGCGCGCAACGCCTTGATGAGTTGCTTCTTGTTCATAGTTGACCTGCCCTTGATGCCAACCTTCTTGGCCCTGCGCCGCAGCTCTGGGACCTTCCAGTTAGCGTAAGAAGTGGCCGCGCCGCCGCGCTGGCTGGCCTTCTTGCCGGGCGGCCTCGACTTGTTCGCGTTCGCGACCCGTGTCGATTCCTTGACCGACACGCCCAAGTTACGGAGCCGCTTGTAGAGTGCCTTGTTCTTGACGCTGGTGGGGTGCCTTTGTCTGCGCCATGTCACCTCCACTTCGATACGACGTGTTTCGCCGTGCCGCGCCCTGCTGCCCGACCAAGGCGCACCTAAACCCACAAGTCCAGGCTGAGCAGGGGCAGCGACCACGATCGCGGCGAGGCGGATAGTTATCCCTAGCTTGGATGATCGGTGACGCTGTCCAGCCCCGCCCCAGGTCAAAACTCGAAAGGTTCGCGCAGGTGGGCCGCTGCCACGTCCGGGTTGCGCTGTACCGCATGATGGTTCCGCCTACTTGAAGTAGACGCTCTCGGGGTTCGGCGTGGCGGTGCTCACTGTTGGGGCGAGTACGAACGTGCCGGTGACGTTCTCGTACGCGGTGATCTGGTAGGCGGTGCCCGTCAGAAGCCCGCTGGGCGTCTTGATGTTGCACTGGAAGAACAGGTTGACGCTGTTCCAGGTGCACAATGCGGGCACCGTGGTGATTCCGGGACCGCTCAGCGTAGCCTTCACGTCGTTGGCGGCGGCCAGCGCCGCCGCGGCGGCGGGGCTGATCGGCTGGCCGGCGGTGCTGCCGAGGCGGAACTTCACCGGGATGCTGGAGCCTGGCTTCTTCGGCAGCGTGGGCTTGGGCCGCGGTGAGGTGAAGCCGCCGAACCCATACACCGCGCTTTGCGTCTCGGCGCTGGCGGTGGCCTTGGTGTTGTTGCTGTCGCCGCTGTAGGACGCGGCCCACTGGTAGGTGCCGGCGGATGTGGGGCTGAACCCGCCCGGGTTATCCCCGGCGGAGGTGGTGTAGGTCCCGTTGCCGCCGACCGTGACGTGGTCGGTGTAGACGACCGTGTTATTCGGGTCAGACAGCGTGAAGGTGATCGTCCCGGCCGGGCTCGCCCCGCCGGAGAGCGTCGCCGCGTCGGTCAGCGGGGAGCCGGCCACGACGGTGCCCCCGGCCGTGGTGGTAAGCGCCGGGCTGTTCTTGGCGACCGCCACGATTTCGTTGCAGGCACTCGTGGTGGCGCTGTTGCCGGCATCGCCGGAGTAGCTGGCCTGCCAGTAGTACGTGCCGGCGTTCTGGAAGGTAACCGGCTTTGAGTCAGGGATCACGCTTCCCGACCCCGCCCC
>DASXKD010000142.1:0-8719 GCA_036497045.1 Streptosporangiaceae bacterium
CAGGGGCTGCGGGCGGGCGGCTGGATGGCCAGGACCGTGGTGGTCAAGCTGCGCCTGGCCAACTTCAAGACGATCACCAGGTCCAAGACCCTGCCCGAGCCCACCGACGTGGCGCAGCGGATCTACACCACGGCGTGCGCCCTGCATGAGGGGTCCGGGCTCGACTCCCTGGCCCGGCTGCGCCTGGTCGGGGTGCGGGCGACCGGCCTGCTCCCGGTGGGAACGGTGTCGACGCAGCTCGCCCTGGGCGAGGAACCGGCTCCCTGGCGGGACGCGGAGCAGGCGGTGGACAGGATCGCCGGGCGGTTCGGCACCGGGACGGTGCGCCCGGCGGCGCTGGTCCGCCACGGTGAGCGCGGCGGCCCGCCGCGCACCACGGAGAGCGCGTGAAGGCCCTCCGGGCGGTGCGCACCGGGGCAGGCAAGAGCCTGGCGGGCATACCGGGGGTACCTGCTCGAATCCGGCGCGGGCCGGGACCCCCGGGCCTGGCCGGGCCAGCCAACCCTCTCTTTGCCTCCGGCTGCTCTTTCCCCGACCTTGCCGCCCTCGTATTGTGGAGGGATACGGACGCCGTGAGGCCAAGGTCACCGCACCCGTCCCCGCGCGAGAGGTTCATGGGAGGCGCAGTGCCGCTCTCTGAGCACGAGCAGCGTCAGCTCGAGCAGATCGAGCAGGCGCTCTATTCCGACTATCCGAAGCTTGCCCAGTCCGTGCGCTCGCAGGACCCCAAGGTCCACTACAAGCGCCGGGTCGTGGAGGCAGCGATCGGGTTCATGATCGGTGTAGGCCTGCTCCTGGCCGGAGTGATCTCGAAGATCATCTTTGTCGGCGTCGGCGGGTTCCTCGTCATGCTGGCGTGTGCGATGTGGGCGCTGACCAGTTGGCGGCACATGGGCGGGATCGTGAGTGGCAAGGGGCTGGGCGTGGCCCGGCCGCAGGGCGCCCCGGCCCGCGGCAAGCGGGGCCGCCGTTCGGCTGGCAGGGGCCGCCGGGGTGCGCGGGAGAAGTCCGGGCTCAGCTTCATGGAGCGGCTCGAGGAACGCTGGCGCCGCCGCCAGGAGGGCGGCAGGTAAGGCCCAGCGTTACGCTGGCCCGCCAGGCCGGGTCACCCCGGCAGCCCTGGGCCGGGGCTAAGCAGGAGCGCGCGCGGGCTTGTCGCTCCGGAGCACCGACATGTCGGCCTGCGGTGACACGCGGCGCCGTGCCCGGGTCGTCACGAGTTCCATCCAGCCGAACACATCGAGCAGATGCTGGGCGCCCGCCTGCACCGGAATCAGCGCCGAGGGTGGCGCGATGATCGCAAGCCAGCGTGCCGACGCCGTACCGGAACGCGCGACCGCGCGCCGCACCAGGGCCTCGTCCGCCTGGAGCGGGGCGGAATCGGCCGGGCTGATCGCATAGCTGGCCCGCTCTTCGGCCCGGGCGATGCGCTCCAGCGCGTCACGCTCGGCGCCCGCAAGGCCAAGCGACGTGGCGATGCGGCGGGTGAGCGCGCGGGGCGTCTCGCTGGCCCGGTAGGGGATCCGGTGGTCGATCAGGTCGTTGCGCAGCTCGTGCCAGGCCACGTGGGCCCTGGCCACATCGTCCTGGGCCCGCCACCACCGCCACCGGCGGGCCGCCGCCCGGGTCGTGGCGGGCGCGATCAGCAGCACCACGATCAGCGCGAGGAGCACGGGCACGATGGGCGGGGTGCCGTGGTGCCGGCTTGCCGTGCGGCCGCCCGGGCCGCCAGGGGCGTTCTTCCGCAGCTTGTTCACACCCGACTGGGCCCTGTTTTCCGGTGGCGCCCCCGAGTTGAAGTGGTTGCTGTACTGCTGGCCGGTCCTCGCGGTGATGCTCGGCTGGTCGGAGAGCGGTGTCGAATAGGGCGGCGGGATCGCCGTCGCCTGCCCGGGCAGCCCGGCCGCGTTCGGCGGGGTCGGCTCGAAGCGCAGCCAGCCGACCCCGGGGAAGAAGAGTTCCGGCCAGGCGTGCGCGTCGCTGGTCTTCACCTGCCAGTTATCGTTCCCGATGAAGGAGCCCTGGGTGTAGCCCACGACGACGCGGGCCGGAATGCCCGCCAGGCGCGCCAGCACGGCCATCCCGAAGGCGAACTGCTGGCAGTACCCCTCCCTGTTCTTGGTCAGGAACTGGATCAGGGCGGAGGCGCTCTGCGTCGACGGCACCTTCAGCGAGTATGTGAAGTGACCGGGGGCGGTGAACCAGGCCTGGATCGCCACCGCCTTGCCGTAGGGGGTTGTGCTGTGCCTGGTGATCCGCTCCACCAGCTTCATGATCTTGTTTGTCCGGTACTGGGGCGGGACGTTGAGGTACCCGCTGGTTGACGCCACCACCTTGGGCAGCCTGCGCAACTGCTGGGGCAGCGGGTTCACGTCCTTGGCGAGTACCTGGTAGTGCAGGCCGGCCAGCTTGGCGCTGGCCGAGAGCACCGACAGCGCGTTCCCGTCGATCCGCCAGTCACCGCCGTTGACCTTGACCTGGCGCGCCGCGTAGGGCAGCGGCAGGTAGCTGACGTTCGCCTGGCTCGACACGTTGGTGCCCAGGTTGATCCATTCGCGCACCGGCGGCCCGAACGTGGCCGGGTCCATGCCGGGTACCGCGGGCATGAAGCCCTTGCTGGTGAGGGCCGTCGTGGCGGGCGCCTGGCCCATGGTCCACGCGTTGGTGGTGAGGTTGCCCAGCACGTAGACCTGCAGGTAGGGCGGCGTTCCGTCGACGGTGTGGTAGGACAGCACCGGCACCGGGCGGGTGTCCCGCAGGTCGGTGTTCAGCAGGTCAAGGGGCTTGGGGAAGGAGATCTGGCCGTGGCTGCTGCCCCTGCCGCCTTTCCCGGTTCCCTCCCCGGGGAACAGCCGGTGCGCCTTCAGCCCGGGGACAAGCAGAGGCAGGGCCAGCGCCAGCACGACGGCGGCCGAGCCGATCCGGCGGCCCGCGGCGGCCAGCGGCCTGACGTCGGGGCCCTCGCTGCCCGCGTCGTCCTGCCAGGGGTGGATGAGCCGTCCCCACAGCCGCAGCCGGTGCCTGCCGTCGGCCTAGAGCAGGCCCAGGTAGCCCACCATACCCGCGCAGAACACCAGCGTCCCGCCCACCGCGCTCGCCCTGGCATCGGTGGTCAGCGGCACGCAGAAGAGCACCAGGAGGGGCAGGCCCGCGAGGGCCGGCCGGTGCAGGCGCACCGCGAGCACGTCGGTCAGGATGGCGACCAGGCCGATCCCGGCCACGGTGAGCAGCACGATCCCGGGCCTGGGCGGGACCGGTGGCGCATCCTTGGACGTTTCGGCCATGGCCTGGTGGAGCAGCAGTTGCAGGTGGTGCATGGACGCGCCGGTGGGCACCAGGCCTGCCCAGGACCAACGGCTGGCGAACACCGCGTTGAGGTAGAGGAGTTCCGCGCCGACCGCGGCGAGGAAGCAGAGGATCGCGGGAATTGCCCGCCGCCGGGTCGCGGCACCGACCGCCGCCACCACGATGACCACCCCGATACCGTCCCACAACCAGATCCCGCCGGCCAGCAGCGGGTACAGGGAGATCGATGCCAGCACGGTCGCGACGGCTGCCGCCACGGTCAGGCGCGTGTTCATCGGCTCGCTCCTGCTCCTGCGGGCGGGATGGTGGTGCTCGCCGCCGGTGCCCCGTTTCCGCCTGGGGCGCCCTCACCCGGGTCAGGCCCGGTGGCCGGGCCGGTCGCACCTGGGCCGCCGCGGACCGTGTGGCTGCGGTTGAGCATGTCCCACGCCGCGTTGAGCGGCGTGCTGGCGGTCACCGTGGCCACCCGCCAGCCTGCCGCGGTGAGAATCCCCGATGCCTGGTCTGTTTCCCCTGTTGCCGCGGTGCCCGGCCGCTCGGCGCCCCAGGTGGAGACGGCGAGCAGCAGGGCCATGGCCGGCCCGGTCACCCGGCGGGCCGTGGCGAGTTGCCGTGCCTCGCCAGCGCTCAGGCGCCCGGCGACCACGATGAACAGCCCGCTGGTGTCCGCGGGCAGGTGCACCAGCCCGGCACCGAGCGAGGAGTTCCGGGAGGGCCGGATGACGGCAAGGGTGTCCAGGAGCACGTCCTCGAACGAGCCGGGCGCGGTCACCGGGCCGGCGTCGGTGACGAACTCGGTGTCCATCTCCTCGCGCGCCATATGCACCCCGATGGACGCGGCGGCGCTGACCGCGTATTCGAAGGACGAGGCCGGGCCGCGGCCGCCGTGGCCGCCGAGCCGGGTGTCAAGGAACAGCACCGCGCGGTTCCGCCAGCGCTGCTCCTCCCGGCGCACCATCAGCTCCCCGTACCGTGCGGTGGAGCGCCAGTGCACCCGGCGGAGCTCATCGCCGTCCCGGTAGGCGCGCGGCACCACGTCGTCCTCGCCCGCCGCCGCCGCGGTGCTGGCGCGGGCGTCGCCCTCGCCGAGCCAGGATCCCGCGAGGGAGGTGTGCGGGAGCGCGGTGACCGCCGGGGTGACCACCAGCGTGCTCGCCGGTGCCGCCGTGCTCCCCACCTTTGCCAGGCCGAAGGCGTCCGCCACCCGGACGTGCAGCGGGCCGATGGCGTACTTGCCCCGGTGATCGGGCTGGATGGGGTAGCTGAGCCGGCGCGAACCGCCCGGCTCGATCCGGTCCAGGATGAACCGCGGCCTGCTGCCGATCGAGTAGGGCACGGTGTCCTCGGCCAGCAGCAGCCCGGTGGGCAGCCGGGACACGTTGTCGAGCTGGATGGACACAGAGGCGGTATGGCCGGCCGGCACGCGGGCCGGGGTGATCGCCCTGGCCCAGCTGATCCGGTACCTGGTCCGGCTCGCGGCGAGGACGGACAGCACCGGCAGGATGATCAGCACCCCGCCGATGCTGATCAGGGTGCGCTGGCCGAGCCCCAGCCCGAGCACGCCTGCGGCTGCTCCTGCGGCCACAAAAGCCCTGCCGCGGGTGGTGAATCCGGCCAGCATCGACCGCATGCGGCGCCCTTCCTCGAGCCTGCTCTTCTCAACCTACGGACGGGCTCGCGTTGATGCCAAGTGAAGGTCCCTCTTTCCTGGCGGCCAGGCTGGCCGCGGTCAGCGCAACTGGGGCAGTGGCAGGCGGTCGACGATCGCCGCCAGCACCCGCTCCGGCGACTGCTGCGTGACCACAGCCTCGGCGCTCGGCAGCAGCCGGTGCGCCAGCACCGGCAGGGCCAGCGCCTGCATGTCGTCGGGGATGACGAAGTCGCGGCCGTCCAGGGCGGCCCTGGCCCGGCCCGCGCGCAGCAGGTGGAGCGTGGCCCGCGGCGAGGCGCCAAGCCGCAGGTCCGGGGAGGCGCGGGTCGCGGCGACCAGCCTGATGACGTACTGCTTCAGTGGTTCGGCCACGTGGACCGTGCGCACCGCGGCGATCAGCTCGCTGATGTCCTCGGCCTGGGCCACCGGCTCCAGCGTGTCCAGTGGCGAAGACGACCCGTGCGCGTCGAGCATCGCCAGCTCGGACTCGGCGCTCGGGTAGCCCATCGAGATCCTGGCGGTGAAGCGGTCCCGCTGTGCTTCCGGCAGCGGGTAGGTGCCCTCCATCTCGATCGGGTTCTGAGTGGCGATCACCATGAACGGCGGGGTCAGCCGGTAGGTCTCGCCGTCCACCGTCACCTGCCGCTCCTCCATGCACTCCAGCAGCGC
This sequence comes from Streptosporangiaceae bacterium, assembly GCA_036497045.1. Classification (GTDB taxonomy): domain Bacteria; phylum Actinomycetota; class Actinomycetes; order Streptosporangiales; family Streptosporangiaceae; genus DASXKD01. The sequence continues at coordinate 5,627 of DASXKD010000142.1, forward strand.
GGACTGGGTCTTCGGCGAGGCCCGGTTGATCTCGTCACCGACCACGATGTTCGCGAAGACCGGCCCGGGCTTGAACTCGAAGTCGCGGGTCTCCTGGTTGTAGGCACTGACCCCGGTGATGTCGCTGGGCAGCAGGTCAGGGGTGAACTGGACGCGCCGGACCGAACATCCGGTGGACCGCGCCAGCGACTTGGCCAGCAAGGTCTTGCCCACCCCCGGCACATCCTCGATCAGCACGTGCCCCTCGGCGAGCAGGACGGTCAGCGCGAGGCGGACGGCGTCGGACTTGCCCTCGATGACGGACTCCACGGCCTCGGCGACGCGGTGCGCCACCCGGACCAGCTCGTCAAGGGTCCGGCTGCTCCCTTGCCCGGTATCAAGAACCACTTGTCCTCTTCCCTCAGCTGCTCATCCTGAGCGCCGGGCCAATGGCTCACCGCCGCCCGTTATGCCCGACTGGCTGTGCTTACAGACAGTACGTCCTGCAAGGGAATACGCGCGATGCGGCGGCCAGGTTCAGGTGGCACCGTGCCCGCCTGCCCGTGCGGCCTGCCCTAGTTGGCCCGGCGGCTCTTGGCGTGCGCTTGGCGCCGGCTTGGCGCGGCACGCCTTGTCCCGGGCCCGCCGGCAGCCTCGCGGTGGGGTGATTAGGGGAGCAGGTGGGGCGCTGAGGGGAGCAAACGGCATTGACTGTGGGGGATTGTGGAGTACAGTGGAGCGCAGTGGGGAATGCACAGACGCCCAGATGGGCCCATGGGTGCGGTGTGGGGAGTGGAGGTGAGGGCCGATGTTCCTCGGCACTCACTCGCCACGCCTGGACGAAAAGGGACGGATGTTCCTGCCGGCCAAATACCGCGAAGAACTCGCGGCCGGGGTCGTGCTCACCAAGGGGCAGGAGCGCTGCCTCTACGTGTTTCCCGTTGCGGAGTTCGCCCGGATCACCGAGAGCCTGAGCACCGCTCCGGTCACCGCCAAGCCGGTGCGCGACTACAGCCGGGTGTTCTTTGCCAGTGCCTCGGATGAGGTGCCGGACAAGCAGGGCCGGGTGACGATCCCGCAGGGGCTGCGCGACTACGCGGGGCTGCAGCGGGAGTGCGTCGTGATCGGTGCCAACACGAGGCTGGAGATCTGGGACAACGCAGCGTGGACGGCGTACCTGGCCAACCAGGAGGACGCCTTCTCGACCGCGTCACAGGAGGTGCTGCCCGGCGTTCTGTGACAGGCGCCGAAGGCGGCAATAGCCGTGCACGGCGAGGTCTCCACCCGCGGCAGGGCGGCCTGCCGGCTGACGTCACTTCCCCGGCGCCAGGCGGCAAAGGGCCGCCGGCCCGCGCGGATGGAGACCTGGCCGGGCACGCATGCAGGGGCCTGCTGCCCCGCCAGGCGGCAGGCCGGATCGCACGGCACGCCGCCTGGCGGGCGGCGCGGTAGAGGGCACGGCCGCCGAGCCGGCGGCCATGCGCAGGACCCGAGAGGGGCTTGGCGTGAGCACACCGGGAGGCGGTCACCGGCCGGTCCTCCTTGAGCGCGTGCTCACGCTCCTCGGGCCGGCCCTGGACCGGGCCGGCGCGGTCCTGGTGGATGCCACCCTCGGCCGGGCCGGGCATGCGCAGGCGCTGCTGGACGCCCATCCAGGACTGATGCTGATCGGGCTGGACACCGACGCGGCCGCGGTCGAGGAGTCGGGGCGCCTGCTCGCCAGGTACGGGGACCGGGTCACCGTCACCCGCGCCGTCTACGACCAGGTGGCCGCCGTGCTGAACAGCCACGGCCGCCGCACCGCGGACGGGTTCCTGTTCGACCTGGGGGTGTCCTCGCCGCAACTGGACGAGCCAGCGCGGGGCTTCGCCTACTCCTACGACGCCCCGCTGGACATGCGGATGGACCAGAGCCAGTCGCTGACCGCCGCCGAGGTGCTGAACACCTACCCGGCCGCCCGGCTACGCCAGGTGCTGCGTGACTACGGCGAGGAGAGGTTCGCCCGGCAGATAGCCGACGCCGTCGTGCGGGCGCGGTCCCGGGCACCGCTCACCTCCACGACAGAGCTGACCGACATCATCCGTGCCTCGATTCCCGCGCCCGCCCGCCGCACCGGCGGTAACCCCGCCAAGCGGACATTCCAGGCGCTGCGGATCGAGGTGAACGGGGAGCTTGACGCGCTGGAGAAAGCGCTGCCCGCAGCGCTTGACGCCCTGGCACTGGGCGGCCGCATCGTCGTGCTGGCCTACCACTCGCTCGAGGACCGGCTGGTCAAGCGGGCCCTGGCGGCCCGCGCGGCGGACACCACGCCGCGTGGCCTGCCGGTGACGCTTGCGGCGGCCGGGCCGCAGCTCCGGCTGCTCACCAGGGGCGCCGAGCGCTCCTCCACTGCCGAGGTGGCAGCCAATCCACGTGCTGCCTCTGCCCGCCTGCGGGCAGCGGTCCGGATCAAGGAAGCCGCGTGAGCGGGGGACGGGGGGCAACGACCGATGAGAGCAGGGGGAACGCGGTGAACGGGCGCACGGAAGCAGAAGTAGCGGAAAGAAGGCAGGCCGCGGGCAGCCCGCCGCGGCGCACTCCGCGCCGGACGGCGGCCGCCGGGCCGCGGCAGGTCGATGCGCGCCGGGCAGTGGCACGGCCCACCCGGGTACGCCCAGGGGGTGCCCGGCCAGCCGCCGCGCCGCCGGTGCCGCGCCGCGGCCGCCAGGGATCGCCTTCGGGTACCGCGCGCACCGCGCGCACCGCGCGCACCGCCCGCCCGCCGGTTCCCGGTCAGCGGCATACGCCGCAGACGCGCACCCGGTTCGTGTTCCTCGTGGTGGGGCTGCTCGGGGGCGCTCTGCTGAGCCTGTTGATGATCAACACGATCCTGGCTACCGGTGCCTTCCAGATCACCGCGCTCCAGCAGAGCAACGTCACCCTCGCCCAGCGAGAGCAGGCCCTCCAGGCCCAGGTCGCGGCCGCGGAGTCGCCCGCCGTGCTGGCACAGCGCGCCGCCAGCCTGGGCATGCGGGTCCAGCCACGGCTGCACTTCCTGAACCTCCAGACCGGGCGGCTGGAAAGCCAGCCCAATCAGATGCCGGGGATACCGACCGTCCCCGGATACACGCCGTG
>DASXKD010000143.1:0-19126 GCA_036497045.1 Streptosporangiaceae bacterium
CTCGCCGAGGAGGAACTGGCCCGGCTCCGGTCCCCGATCGGGCTGGACCTCGGCGCCCGGACCCCGGAGGAGACCGCGGTCTCGGTGGCCGCCGAGCTGATCCAGCTGCGCTGGGGCGGTTCCGGCCGCCCGCTCACCGACACCGCCGGGCGGATCCACCACGGCTAGCCAAGGCGGGACGCCGGGCGGCGGCTGGGCCGGGCAGGGCCTGAGCCAGCGGGGTTCCGGGTGTCGTCCCCCGGGCTAGCGGGGCCAAGGCCTCGTGACGAAGGAACGGGGCATTTGAGCCAGCGGGGGTTCCGGAGGTCGTCCCCCGGGCTAGCAGCGTCGTAGGCTGGCGGACCGTGGCCAACCAGGTGGCGGGCGTGCTGCTCGCGGCGGGCGAGGGGAAACGGCTGGGCACCCCCAAGGCACTGGTCGAGCTGGGCGGCCGCCGGCTCGTTGACCGGGGGGCCGACCTGCTCCGCGAGGGCGGCACCGCCCCGGTGCTCGTGGTGACCGGCGCGGTACCCGTCACCGTGCCGGGCGTCACCCTGGTACCGAACCCGGACTGGCGCACCGGCATGGGCTCCTCGCTGGCTGTAGGGCTGCGTGCCCTGCCCGGCGACTGCTCCGCGGCGGTGATCGCCCTGGTAGACCAGCCACTGATCGGCCCGGAGGTGGTCCGGCGGCTGCTGGCCGCGCACCGGGCCGGGGCGGAGCTTGCGGTGGCCGCCTACGACGGCCGGGCCCGCAACCCGGTGCTGCTGGGCCGCGGGCACTGGGCCGGAGTGCTCGCGGCGGCCGAGGGTGATGCCGGGGCACGGCCCTACCTGCGCGCCCATCCGGGCCTTGTGACGCTGGTCGAGTGCGCGGACATCGGCCGCCCCGACGACGTGGACACCCCGGAGGACCTGGCCAGGGTCGGTGCCCTGCTGGCCGGGCCTGCCGAGTCGCTCGGCTAACCCGCGCCGGTGGCCTGGATCCCCCAGCGATGCGTGACGGTCTGGCCAGGTTCCAGGGTGAGCAGGCCGGTGCCGGTGACGAACGCGTTCGGCGGACAGGTCATCGGCTCGATGGCCACCGCGCGGCGGCGGCGCTCCTGGCTGAGCGTGTCCCCGGTGAAGACCTGCAGCCATTCGTAGCCCGGGCCGGCCCACAGCGCGGCACCGGCCCCGTCGCTGGTCAGCCGTGCCCAGGCCAGGCCCGCCTCGTCGCGCTCCAGCCCGGTGAAGGCGTGGTCGAGCGTCACCGCCCCGACCTGCCTGGCGGAGCGGAAGTCGAACGGGGTCCCGGCCACGTCGCCGGGCGGGCCTGACGGGATGCCGCGCTGGTCGGCGGGCAGGCACTGGCTGACCGGCAGGGTGAGCTCGCATCCGTCCACGGCCGGCGCGCCGGCGGTCAGGTACGGGTGTGAGCCGGTGCCGTACGGGGCCGTCCGGGAGCCTGAGTTGTGTGCGGTCACGCTCACCATCAGGCCGGCCTCGCCGCTCAGCTGGTACTCCACCGTCAGGTCCAGGCGGAACGGGTAGCCGGTGCGGCCGAGCAGGTCCTGATGCAGCACGACCGCGTGCGGGTCGTGCCTGGCCAGCGACCACGCCGACCACCGGGTCAGGCCGTGGATGGCGTTCCCCGCGGTGGGCTCGCTCAGGTCCAGCTGGTATTCAGTGCCCGCCATCCGGTAGCGGCCGCCGTCGATGCGGTTCGGCCAGGGCAGCAAGAGCTGCCCGGCCCCGCCCGGGGGAAGCTCGTCGGCGGGGTAGGCGACGATCAGTGGCCGGTCACGATGCCGCAGCTCACGCAGCCCGGCACCGAGTTCGGTGACAACGGCCAGGTAGTCGCCATTGGCGATCTCGTACTGTGCTCCAGTGAGTGGGCTTACGGCAGGCGTCATAACAGACATTGTCGCTGTCGGAGCGGGGTTTTTCGCCGAAGTTGGCGCAGTGCCGGCGGGGCTGCTTGGGGAGCGGGGGGACCGTCAGCCCCGCCGGCACTTGCACGATAGCCGTACCGGGGAGGCATGCGCGCCAAGTTCATCAACGACGCTGGTGAAAGGGCTACCGCCAAGGGTCGCGGGCTAGCTCAGGTCATGCCTGGTACCCGCGGGGGTGACCGCGGGCAGCAGGGCACCGTTACGTACCGCCTCCGCGGCGAGGACACCGAACAGGTAGAAGTAGGCCGCCTCCTCGTCGGGGAACCAGCGGGCCTCGTGCCTAGCGCCGTCCATAGCCATGAAGACCTCGAACCCGTCGAGGCCACGCATCAGGCACAATGCACCCTCGATCTCGGTTTCCAGCGCGTACGCCGTCCGCGGGATGGCCGCCAGATCCGCCAGTTCGCAGAAGATGTCCCTGGTCTGGACCCGCTGGCGCCGGGCGGCCCGGCCGCCGCCGTCCGGGACGGGCTCGCGTGGGGGAGCGGGGTCCGCGGCGGCATGGGGCAGCAACGGGTCCGGGGCCGCGTGGGACAGCAGCGGGTCCGGGCCCAGGCCCAGGTCCAGGTCCAGGCCGGGCTGGTATGGGTAGCTTGACTGCGTCGCGGCCGGGCCGGCCGGCGGGGCCAGCCGCAGCGGCTTTTCGATCCGCTCCTCGATCAGCCCGGTGACCTCCTCGCGGGGGGTGAGCAGCTCGAACACGCCGCGGTCAACCTGCCAGTACCCCAGGCTGGCCGCTAGGCCGGCGTCCGCGCCCAGGTAGGCGATGTGCAGCCGGTCACCGAGGTCGTCCAGGACCATGCACGGCTCGTTGCGGAATGTGCCCACCGGCCGGGATTCCCAGAGCGCATCGACCTCGGCGCGGATCACCCGCTTGCGCCAGTGCCCGGTGGCCGGCTCGAAGCCAAGCTCCTCCGGCGGCGGGCAGGCCGCGTACAGCACCACGTCGGACCCGGACGGGCCCACCCCAGCCTCGTAGGGCACGCCACGGTAGGTCGCCATCAGCCGGTATCTCATGTGTCAGGCCTCCCTCAGCGGTCGCAGCCACACCTGTCCGTCGTACCGGCCGATGAATTCCTCGGCGCCGAATGTGACCCGGCTCATCTCGGCCCCGACGGGGATGAGCACGGGCAGCGTGAAGAACTCGGGAATGGCGCTGATGGGGCTCCCGGACACGGCGGGGGGCCCGGCCACCAGCGAGGCCGACATGTCCTGCGCGATCCAGCGCAGCACGAACAGCTCGGCCATGTCGGCGGAGAACTCAGATCCCTCGTAGCCCAGCGCCAGGGCCTGGTGGTAGTCGGCCGGTGTCTGGAACGTGCAGTCACTGACCCGGTACACATAGCCGGCGATCACCGAGCGCTGCCCCGTCAGGTAGGGCTCGATGAGGCGCGGGGGAATGACCTTCACCATGGGCGTGCCAGGTTCGATCGATCTCGTCGGCAGCTCAGCCTGAATCACACGGTCCTCTGCGGTGGATTGACCTGCGATGCAGTTCCAAAGACTCTCATATGGGAATTTACGCCTCAACCTGCTTGGCCGTAGCCTTATTCAAACTGAGGAAACAGCAGGCCAGCGGGGGCCGGTGGGCGCGCGGCGCGCCGCCGGCCCAAGGCGACCGCCAGATCACCGCCGGCCGGGCCGCGGCCATCCACTGATCGCGAATCGGGATACGACCGCGCCGCCCGGGCCGCCGCGGGGGACGCCCGGCAGGCCGGCCGGGGCGGCTAGGGTGAAGCCGTGGCTGGGCGAAGGCTCGCCGGACCGCGTTTTCCCGATGACGACGGCTCGGCCGGACCGCAGGTGACAGCGGCGCTGGCCGCCTACGCCGCGGGCCGAGGCAGTGAGCACGCGGTGCTGGCGGCGCTGGACTCCGCCCGCCTGATGATTCCCGTGGTGGCCCTGCTGACCGCGGCAGACGCCCCAGGCCCGGACGGGCTGCGCCGGGAAAAGTCCAGCGAGATGGCCCTCCCCACGGTGCTCGGCCGCGACGGCCGGGCCGCCCTGCCCGCGTTTACCAGTGCGGCCTCGCTGGCCCGGTGGCGGCCTGAGGCGCGGCCGGTGCCGGTGCCCGCAGCCCAGGTCTGGCAGTCCGGTGCCAAGGACGCCAGCGCGGTGGTCATCGACATCGCCGGGCCGGTGCCGTTCGCCGTGGACGGGGCCCGGCTCGCCGCGCTGGCGCAGGGCAGGCCGGCCCCGCTGCCGCACGAGGACCCGGACGTGATGGCGCTGGCCCACGAGGCGCTGGCGGCCGAGCCGGTCATCGGCGGGTACCGGCTACAGCCGGGTGAGGAAGGGACCGACCTGACGCTGCTGCTCGTTCCGGTGCCCGGCCACACCCAGGAGGAGGTGCGGGACGCCGCACAGCGGGCGGCCCAGCGGCTGATGCGCGGCGCGGGCGACCGGGTGCGGCGCGGTATCCAGGTCGCGGTCGCCGAACTGGCGGCCGGCCCCGAGGCGTCCGGCCCGGGCGGTGCCGGGGCGGGCGCAGCCGGCGCCGGCCCGGGCGCTGCGCTGTGATCACGCCCGGCCGCTTCGTGGGAGGATCGGCATCATGCTTCGCTGGCTGACCGCGGGAGAGTCGCACGGGCGGGCGCTCGTTGCGATCTGCGAGGGGCTGCCCGCGGGCGTCGAGGTCAGCACCGCCGACGTGGCCGCGGCGCTGGCGCGCCGCAGGGCCGGGTACGGCCGCGGCGCACGGATGAAGTTCGAGCAGGACGCGGCGGAGATCACCGGTGGTGTGCGGCACGGCGTGACGCTCGGCAGCCCCGTGGCGGTCCGCATCGGCAACACCGAGTGGCCCAAGTGGGACACGGTGATGGCGCCCGACCCGGTGCCCGCGGGCGTGCTTGACGACCTGGCCAGGGCGGCGCCGCTGACCCGGCCCCGGCCAGGTCACGCGGACCTGGCCGGGATGCAGAAATACGGCCACCACGACGCCAGGCCGGTGCTCGAAAGGGCCAGCGCCCGGGAGACCGCCGCCCGGGTGGCGCTCGGCGAACTGGCCCGGAGGTACCTGCGCCAGGCGTTTGGCATCGAGATCGTGAGCCATGTCGTAGCGATCGGCCCGGTCTTCGCCCCTGACGGGCTGCTGCCCCGGCCGGAGGACGCGGAAGGTGTCGACGCGGACCCGGTGCGCTGCCTGGACCAGGCTGCGAGCGCGGCCATGCAGGCGGAGATCGACGCCGCGCGCAAGGACGGCGACACGCTCGGCGGGGTGGTCGAGGTGGTGGCCTACGGCCTGCCGCCGGGCCTGGGCAGTCATGTGCACTGGGACCGCAGGCTGGACGGGCGCCTGGCCGCCGCGCTGATGAGCATCCACGCGATCAAGGGCGTCGAGACGGGGGACGGGTTCGCGACCGCGCGCCGCCGCGGCTCGTGCGCACACGACGAGATCGAGAGCTCCGGGGACGGGGTGCGGCGGCGGACCAACCGGGCAGGCGGGATCGAGGGCGGAATGACCACAGGGGAGCCGCTGCGGATGCGCGCGGCAATGAAGCCGATCTCCACGGTGCCGCGGGCGCTGGACACCGTGGACGTGCTCACCGGCGAGCCGGCCAAGGCCATCAATCAGCGCAGCGACGTCACCGCGGTGCCCGCGGCCGGCGTGGTCGCCGAGGCGATGGTGGCGCTGGTGCTGGCCGAGGCGGCCGCGGAGAAGTTCGGCGGTGACTCGGTCGCCGAGGCCCGCAGGAACCTGCGCGGCTACCTGGACTCGCTGGTGGTCGCATGAGGCCCGTGGCCGTGCTGATCGGGCCGCCAGGCGCGGGCAAGTCCACCGTCGGCCCGCTGCTCGCCGCACTGCTCGGCGCGGAGTTCGCCGAGACCGACGCCCTGGTCGAAGCGGCAGCGGGCAAGCCGGTCAGCGACATCTTCATCGCCGACGGCGAGCCCGTCTTCCGCGACCTGGAGCGAACCGCGGTGGCCCGGGCCCTTGACCAGCATCCGGGGATCGTCTCGCTCGGCGGCGGAGCGGTGATGGATCCGCAGACCAGGCAGCGGCTGGCCGGGCACGGCGTGGTGTACCTGCAGACCGGGTTCGCCGCCGCGGTGCGCCGGGTGGGCCTGGACACGCCGCGCCCGCTGCTGTTCGGCAACCCGCGCGGGCGGATGCGCGAGCTGCTCGCCGAGCGCCTGCCCGTCTACCAGTCGCTGGCCCGGATCACCGTGGTCACCGACGACCGCGACCCGCAGGAGATCGCGGACGAGATCGCGGCCGCGATCACCGCCCGGATCGCCGCGGCGGCCGGGGAAGGGGCCGGGACCGGCGCTGGCGAGGGCGACTGGGCGGGCGAGGACGACGAACATGGCAGCGGCTGACCAGGCGCCCGCGGTGCGCGCCTGGGTGCCCGCGGCGAGCGCGTGAACGTTACCAGGATCGACGTGGGCGGGGAGCGCCCGTACCAGGTCGTCGTCGGCACCGGGGTGCTCGGCGAGGTGCCGCCGCTGGTCGGGGACAAGGCCCGCACCGTGGTCGTGATCAGCCCGGAGGGTCTCGCGGCCATCGTGCGCCCGGTCTGCGGGGCGCTGGAGGCGGCCGGCTACCTGGTGCGTGCCGAGACGGTCCCGGCGGGCGAGGCGGCCAAGGAGATCGGCGTGGCCGCGCGGCTCTGGTCCCGGTTGGCCGCGCACGGAGTCACCCGCAGCGACGCCATCGTCGGCGTGGGCGGCGGTGCAACCACGGACCTGGCCGGTTTCGTGGCCGCGACCTGGCTGCGCGGGGTCCGGCTGGTTCTCGTGCCGACCACGCTGCTGGCCATCACCGACGCTGCGGTCGGTGGCAAGACCGCGATCAACACCGGCGAGGGGAAGAACCTGGTCGGCGCGTTCTACCCGCCGGCCGGGGTGCTCGCCGACCTCGCCGTGCTTGAATCCCTGCCGGCCGGCGAGTACGCGAGCGGAATGGCCGAGGTGATCAAGGCGGGCTTCATCGCCGACCCGGTCATCCTCGACCTGATCGAAGCGGACCCGGCCGGCGCGGTGGTCCCGCACGGCCGTCATGCCAGGGAGCTTGTCGAGCGGGCCGTCCGGATGAAGGCCGAGGTGGTCACCGGCGACCTCAGGGAGGCCGGGCGGCGGGAAATCCTCAACTACGGCCACACCCTCGGCCATGCCATCGAACGCGTGGAGGACTACCGGATCCGGCACGGGGAGGCGGTCTCGGTGGGCATGGTGTACGCGGCGGAACTTGGCCGCCTCGCAGGCCGGCTCGACGCGGCCACGCTGCACCGGCACCGGCGGATCCTGGCCGGCGCCGGGCTGCCCACCAGTTACCTCGCCGGTGCCTGGCCGGCCCTGCGCAAGGCGATGGCCGTGGACAAGAAGGCGCGCGGCGCGGCGCTGCGCTTCGTGGTGCTCGAGGGCCCGGCCCGGCCGGTCATCCTCGCCGATCCCCCTGAGAACCTGCTAGAGCAGGCGTATGCGGAGGTGACGTCACGGTGAGGCCCGTGCTTGTGCTCAACGGCCCGAACCTCGGGCGGCTCGGCTCCCGCGAGCCCGACGTGTACGGCACGGTGAACTTCGAGGGCCTCGCGGAATCCTGCCGTGCCACCGGCCGCAGCCTCGGGCTGCACGTTGAAGTCCGGCAGACCGATGACGAGGCCGAGCTCATAGCCTGGGTGCACGAGGCCATCGACCAGCGCCTGCCGGTGGTGCTGAACCCGGCCGCGTTCACCCACTACTCCTACAGCCTGCGCGATGCGCTGGCCATGCGTACCGCGCCAGTGATCGAGGTGCACATCTCCAACCCGGCGGCACGTGAGTCGTTCCGGCACACCTCGGTGGTGGCCGGGGTGGCGGACGGCACGATCGCCGGTTTCGGGCTGCTGTCCTACCGGCTCGCGCTGCAGGCGATCGCGGAGCTAGGGCAGGACGCCGGCTGAGGCCGGCCGGCGAGTCGAGGACGGTTGCGGTTACCCTCTACGCACCACGGGCAGAACGACCTCGCGGCGCGGGCGTGGCAGCGGAAGGCGGGACAGCATGCGCATCGGGATGTCGCTGAACTACGCGGGCGGTTTCGCCGAGACGGTGGAGGAACTCGCCGACTACGAGAAGGCGGGTCTTGAGATCGTCTTCGTGCCGGAGGCGTACAGCTTCGACGCGGTCAGCCAACTCGGCTTCATCGCCGCCAAGACGCAGCGGCTGCAGATCGCCTCGGGGATCTTCCAGCTCTACTCGCGCACGCCCGCGCTGACCGCGATGACCGCGGCCGGGCTCGACTACGTGTCGGGCGGCCGGTTCACGCTCGGCATCGGGGCATCCGGGCCGCAGGTCATCGAGGGCTGGCACGGGGTGCCCTACGACGCGCCGATCGGCCGGACCAGGGAGATCATCGAGATCTGCCGGATGGTGTGGCGGCGCGAGCGGCTGGAGTACGCCGGCAAGCACTACACGCTGCCGCTGCCGGCCGGGGAGGGAACCGGGCTCGGCAAGCCGCTGAAGCTGATCAACCATCCGGTGCGGGAGCGGATCCCGATCTTCGTGGCCGGGATGGGCCCGAAGAACGTGGCGATGATCGCCGAGCTGGCCGAGGGGTGGGAGCCGATCTTCTACCTCCCCGAGCGGGCCGCCGCGGTGTGGGACGGGCCGCTGGCGGCCGGCCGGGCCCGCCGTGATCCCGCGCTGCCGCCGCTGGACGTGGTCGCACAGGCCGGCCTGGCGGTCGGCGAGGACGTGGGTACCTATCTGGACCTGGCCAGGCCGATGCTGGCGCTGTACATCGGCGGCATGGGCCCGCACCGGGACAAGGGCAGCAACTTCTACTACGAGCTTGCGGTGCGGTACGGCTTCGGGGAGCAGGCCGCCAGGATCCAGGACGCCTACCTGGACGGGCGGAAGGACGAGGCCGCCGCCCTGGTGCCTGCCGAGCTGCTGGCCGGGACCTCGCTGGTCGGGCCGGAGGGGTACGTGGCGGAGCGGCTCGCCGCGCTGAAGGAGTCCGGGGTGACCACGCTCAACGTGACCCCGATCGCGCCGGCCCACGCCGACCGGGTCGCTCTGATCGAGAAGGTCCGCGACCTGGCCGGCTGACCATCCGACGCTGCCCTGGGCCGTGGCTAACCAGCGTGCCTGTGGGCGGGACGCTATCGGGGGCCGCCGGGCCGGCCCGGTCGGCCCACACCATCCCGGTGCTGGTCGGCGAGCCTTCAACCAGTGGCGGTGGTTTCTTTAGATACTTGACGATGTGAGCCAGAGTCCACCGCCCAGGACCGATCGCCCCCGTGGTGCGCCGGGCCGCAGCAGTGCGCCCGTTCCCCGCCCGAGGGTCTCGGCCGCCACGTACTGGCGCCGCCGGGTGGTCGTCCTCGGCGTAGGCGCCGGATTGCTGACGACCCTGAGCTGGGCAGTGAACGGCCTGCTTGCGACCGGATCGACCACGGGCCATGGCACCACCGCTGGCCACACCCTGCAAACGCGGCACCACCCCGCCCAGCCTGCCCCGGCGCGGCCCAGTACGGGCCAGGCCTCACCAGCGGCCTCGCCCTCCACGAGGCCCAGCCACAGGCCCGCGCGCCACAAGGACAGTCGGCCAGCCCACGTGTCCAGTACACCGGCCTGCGCCGCCGGTCGCGTGACACTCACCGTTTCGTCCCCGCAGTACTGGTACCAGCCGGGCAAGACGCCGCAGTTCACGGTGCGCGCCGTCGCCACGCAAAGCCAGCCCTGCCACTTCGATATGGGCGCACGGTCGGTGGCCGTGGTCGTCGACTCCGCCAGTGGCCGGCCCCTTTGGACTTCATCGGACTGCGTGAGCGGCTCCGGCTCGCATCCGGTCGTCCTGGCCAGCGGCACGCACGCCACCCTGCACGTCTCCTGGGACCGGAGAGCCGGCTGCGGGGACACCGGGAACCTGGTCCGCCCGGGCGAGTACCGGGTCAGCGCGGTCGCCGGCGCCGTGCACAGCAAGAGCGTGAACATCGTGCTCGGCGCCAAGGGTGTGTCCGGTCCCTGACCGGGGATGCCCGCCCCTGAGCCCGATGCCCGGCCCCTGACCGATCCCCCCTGCCAGCTGACCTGATCCACCCTGCCGCCGGCCCATCCTCGCGCGAATGGTGTTCGCGTGCGAGCCCGGCTACATCGGCCTGGACACCTACGACGTGCCGAACCAGCGCCTCGTCTCGCACCACTTCACCTTCGGCGCTGGCAGGCAGGCACGGCTCTTCCGCAGCCCGCACCGTTACATCTGGCCAGCGGAACTGGACCTGATGGCACAGCTCGCCGGGTTCGAGCTAGAGGCGCGGCACGCCGACTGGGCCGGAGCCGAGTTCACCGCCGAGTCCCGGTCTCACGTCTCGGTCTACCCGGCTCCCGGCGGCGGCCTAGCGCCACGGCTAAGCGTGAGCCAAGTCAGGTTCATGTGCTTCGCGGCCCGGGGGCCTTCATTCAGGGCCCCCGGGCCGCGAAGCCGTTGGCGGCCGGGGATCGCTGGGCGGTCCGAGCCGCTCAGCCGGCCTGGCTAGGAGGCCTGCCAGGCCATCCCTGGGTCGCTGGCCGCGCAGGTGTCGATCACGAGCTGGGTTCCCTCGGCCGTGGTGTCACCGGGGTCAGCCAGGCACAGGCCCGAGCCCGGGTTCACCAGGGTGATCCCGGTGCCCGCGGGCATCAGATGCCATTGCTGCGCCATGGTGCCGTTGCAGGAGTACAGGTCGACCACGCTGCCCGTGGCTGTGGCGCCGTGCTCGACATCGAGGCACTTCCCGTTGATGCGCAAGGTCCCGTCCGTCTGTGCCTGCCATGCCTGCTCGGGGGCGCCGTCGCAGGTTGAGAGGACGACCTTGGTGCCGTTCGCCGCCTGGTCACCGAGGTCGTCGAGGCACATCCCGGGGATCTGCGAGGTCACCGGCCCGGCGGGCAGCGCCCATGACTGGTTCAGGTAGCCGTTGCACGGCCAGAGCACGACCCGGGTCCCGTTGGTGGTGCTGAAGCCGGGGTCGGCGAGGCACATTCCCGACCAGGGGTTGAGCAGCGCGGTCGGGCGTGCGCCACGCGCGGGGTTCAGTGCCCGCGGGTAGATCAGGCGCCATTGCTGACCCTGCATGCTGCCGCACGGTGCCAGCCCCATCGGGGCGCCCTGGGCGGCGGTGGTAATCGTGAGGCATTCGTTGTTGATCCGCAGCGTGCCGTCCTGTGCGTAGGTCCAGGCCTGGGCGCTGCTGCTGGTGCATGCCTTGATCACGGCCCGGGTGGCGGCCGCCTTGCCGTCCTCGGCCGTCTTGCCGCCCGCAGCGGTCAGGCACTCACCCAGGCCCGACTGGACCTGCCCGGTCGGGCCCACCGTGGGCGCGCCGGTCACGTTCCAGGTGAACGACACCGAGCCGGACTGCCCCTGACTGTCGGTGGCGCTCACCATCACTGGGAAGCTGCCCACCGCTGTCGGCCAGCCGGTGATCAGCCCGGCAGGACTGATGGAGGTGCCCGGCGGCAGGCCCGCGGCAGAGAACGAGACGCTCTTGCTCGGCACCGGGCCGGCCGGCCTGATCTGGAGGTTGACGGTGCCGCCCGCCGCGGTGGCCTGGGGGCCCGGGTCCATCAACGGTATGTCCGCCGGGTTCATCTGATCCAGGTCGGTGTTGCCCGGAGCGTTGATCCCCCTGATGGTGCCGGCGCTGGAGTACTGCCAGAACGCGTAGGTGCGCCATCCGGCCGTCACGACCGGCTTCGGCGCCGAGGTGTAGTCAGGGACCCAGAGCGGGAACTGGCCGAACCGCGTGGCGCCGCCGGTGCAGTCCTGCCACCAAGGCGCTGGCCCGTAGATGACAGGCTCTGCGCCTGTCTTGGCGACGACCTCGCCGCTGAACTGGGAGATCCACGTCTTCATGGCCGACTGGCTGAGCCCGTAGCACTCGGCACCGTAGGGGTTGTACTCGATGTCCAGCATGATCGGCGGCGGTGTGCCGCCCGCCGAGGTGAGGTATTTGAGCAGGTAGTCCGCCTGTGCGACGGGGCTGGCCGAACTGCCGTTGCCGTTCGGGATCGCGAACAGGTAGGCCATCACCGACAGCCCGGCCGCCTTCGCCTCGGCCAGGTCCGTGAGCGCGAAGGGGTTCCGGTAGTAAGCACCCTCGGTCGCCTTGACAGCGGCGAACTTAATGCCCGACTTGGCGACTTTGCGCCAGTTAATGCTGACGCCGCCCGGGTGCTGGAAGCTCGCCACGTCCACGCCTTGCGCGGCTCCCGCGAGTCCCGCCCCCGGCTCATTCTCTGTTACGCCGGCGCTGGCGCCCCCGGGATGGCCCGCGAGTTCGCGGAGAACCTTCGGCGAGTGCGTGGCCGCGACGTTGAAATGGCTCACCCGCTGCCGGTGGTGCTTCGCGGTGGTGGATGCCACGTGCCGCCCATGCGCCGAGGAACCCGCAGACGTTTCCGCCACCGCCGCCACCGAAAGTGCCGCGACCGTCACGACGCCAAGCCCGACGCTAATTAGGATTCTCGGCAGTCGCCCACCGGGCAGTGCCCACATCGTTGCTCCTTGAGTCCGCTCGTCCGGTGACCATTTGCCCGCGTCTTCGGTCAGGGTGCGATGACCGCCATGAGCGGCTTCAGTCAAGCACTTACGGCACCAATAGTCGCGTAAGCGGCATTCGTGTCGTCATTCGAATTTCGGTGAGGCCGGGATTGGGTGCGGGCACCGTGTGCGCGGCGCCCTCTAGTCACCGCCCAGCGAGTGCCGCTGGGCGGCGACGCCGGCGAAGCTGGCGGGAGTCAGCGGCATCGGGTGCAGGTGCCTTGCGTGGATGGCCGCCAGGAGCTTGGTCATTTGCTGGCCCAGGCCCGGGACCCAGTGCAGGAGCACGATCTCGCCGGGCTCCAGTCGCTTGCCGTTCCAGGTATGGATGCCGGCGCTGGTGGCCGTGGCACTCCAGCCCACCAGGTTTTTCAGCCCGGCCCGGTAGGCCGCCGCCGCCACGGTGGGGTCGAAGGCGCCATACGGCGGCCGGCCCATGACCGGAGTCTTGCCGAACCACCGCCCTAGTGCCACGCGGGCCTGCGCCCACTGGGCGGTGGCCTGGCTCAGGGACAGCTTGGTGAGGTCGGGGTGGGAGACCGTGTGGTCGGCTATTGTCCCGCCTGCCCCGCCGAATGCGCGCCAGTACACCAGGTTCCGCTGGGCGGCCTGCTCGATGAGGAAGGCCGTGACCGGCAGATGGGTTCTTCGCATGGTGACCAGGACCTGTGAACTCGGGGTCCAGCCGTCGTCCACGGTGATGTAGATGGCCCGCCCGGCTGGGCTGGCGAAGGCGTAGAACGGAACCTCGGGCAGGGCTGGGACACTCACGTGCACCGTGGTCCGTTCGCCATCGCGCGCGGTAAGCCGCAATCCGGCCCGGCATCCGCCCGGGCTCTTGGCCACGGTGACCTCCGCAGGCGCAGGAAAGCCGATCTGGCCCGAGCCGCAGAGCGGCTTGAGCGGCTGGTGGCGGAGTGGGCTGGACGCCCGGATGAGCAGCCCGCGTGAGGTGTGGTGAACCGTAGCGACCAGTCGCGGCGGCAGGGTGACGGTCAGTGTCCTGGTGATCGGCTCCGGCCCCTGCACCTGGACGAAAATCTGGGTTCGCCGCCCTGGCGGGACCGGGACGCGAACCATCCCGCGGCCCGGTGCGGCTCTCCACCTGTGCTTCTTGCCGCTCTCCGACACCACGATGCGGCTGTCTGCCACCAGGTGGCCGGCCGACGGCCCGCTGCCCGGGGTCAGCCGGATGGTCACCTTGTTGGCCGCCGCGGACGCCGACCAGGTGATCCCTGGCCTGGCTTGCGCCGCGGCCTCGGCGCGCTGGCCCAGCCACGCCACGATCAGGCCCACGCCCACCAGTGCGCCCGCCGCGGCCAGCAGGGGAACGCGCCTGGCTGACGGCGGGCGGCTGCCACGGCGGGGGAGTGCCATCCGCAGCAGTCCGGGCCGGGCGAGAGTCGGCCGCGGCACACCGGGCCGGATGGAAGGGCCGCCGCTGGTCACGCAAGCGCCTTATCCCGGGAACCCGGCCGGGGGCCGCCAGCAGCCCGGCAGCACCGGCAGGTGCGCGCATATCCCTTCACGACACCACAGATTCGCACGTTTTGCCTGCTGGAGCGCGTTCGCCACGCCGTGCCGCGTGAACTTGGCGACGCGTGCGGACGGCTGACGCGCGGCCCGCGGCCCCGCGAGTGAGTGACGTGTGTGACCGGTGGGATCTGCGTGCATCCTGAAAAGCTTTGAGGCGGGACGGCGGCAACGAGAAATATGGCGCCAGGTCTTCTAGGAATGAGCGTGCGGTCACGCCGTTCTTGCGATCATCGCACCCGCGCCACAAATAGCCAGCGCCACGCATTATAAATGCCTCTGGCTGGAGCCACAAGGTCTTCGATGGCAAAGATCCAGATCGCTGGTACGAAATTACCGGGCCGGGGCATCGCTGGTAAATTCAGCGGGGCACTGGCCTGTTTTGTCCTAGAGCGGTACCTGGCTGGAGGAAATGCGATGTCTCAATACTCCGACGAACTGGGCGCCTGGTGGACCGAGTTCCCTGGCAGCGACCGGGCCACCTGGCTGGCGTCCGAGCCCGGCGCGCTGACGCCGGCCAGGGACGGGGTCAGGGGTGCCATGTCGCGGCGGGCGCTGCGGCGCGGCGTTGTCGTCCCGCCCGGCAAGCGTGAGCGTGCCAAGCGCGACAAGATTGCGCAGTGGCGGCGCCAGACGGTGGACGGCATCCGCGAGCCTCCGCTCAAGTCGGGCGTAATAACCGTTGGCTCTGGCTTCGGCGGGACCGGCAAGACCGACGTGGCGGTGACGCTTGCGGCCATTTATGCCGCTGTCCGGCCTTCCGACCGGGTCATACTGGCCGACAGCAACGACGACATGCCCCATGGCTACATCAGGCTCGGCGGCCTGCCGGTCGAGGCGCTGCGGCCGAACCAGCGGACGCTCTCCATCCGCGGCTTTTATCAGGCCTGTGTGGCAGGCAGCATCAAGGTTTACGCCGACCTGCGCGATGCGGTGGCATGGCTGCAGGGTGTGGCCGTGATCCGCGGCGACACCGCCGATGAATGCGTGGGCATCGACTTCGGCGAACAGGAATACCTGACGGTCCTTGAATTTCTCCAGTGCATGTCCAACATTGTCATCAACGACGGCGGGACGGGGCTGTTCGCGAAACTTCAGGTCGGCACGCTTCTGCATGGTGACAAATACGTCTTCGTGACCGAGGCATCCCAGCTAGGTTTTTGGTCCATCGGCCAGGTTTTCAGCCGGTACCGGAACTACGAAGGGGAGAAAGAGCGACCGCTGACCGAGCAGGAAATGAGGCACCTCAATGGCCTCATGGACGAGGCCACCATAGTCGTGGACAAGTTTGCCGCGAGCGACCCGGAGCAGGCCCGGTGGTACGCCCGGATCTGTGAGAGCTTCGACGGGACGCGCGTCTCGGTCGTCGCGACTCCGTGGGACCAGGCGCTCGCTAACAGGGTGCCGCTGGATCTGGGTGCCGTGGCTGAGCCGACGCTGGACGCCAAGCTGGCTATGG
The DNA here is from genome assembly GCA_036497045.1 of Streptosporangiaceae bacterium. GTDB lineage: Bacteria > Actinomycetota > Actinomycetes > Streptosporangiales > Streptosporangiaceae > DASXKD01. Next base: position 15,409 of record DASXKD010000143.1, read on the forward strand.
CCGAGGTGGTGCTGCGCGGAGTCGACCGGGCCAACCGCAGGCGGCTTGGCCTCCCCGAGGAGGAAGGCAGCGCCGGCTACAGGCCGCAGGGCTTGGCCGCGCCGCCGCGCTGGCCCTCCGGGCCGATGCCTCCTGTCGCCGCGAACGGCGCCCAGGAGACGGCCGCCGACGCGGAGCCTGTGCGCCCCATTTCCTGGCAGAACGCCGCTGGTGAGTGAGTGCTGCGCCGCCGGGGGCGTGAGGCGCCATCGGCCGGAGCGACCTAGACTCGGCGGCCGGGAGCGGACACCAGCTCGCCGAGGAAGCCAGCCAGGAAACTATTGTCCGGGAGAATACTCTTAGAGTATTCTCCCGGTTATGAGTGTTCCGCTGACGCTGCTTGGCCTGCTCGAGCGGGGGCCAAGCCACGGGTATGACCTGAAACGGGACTATGACGCGTACTTCGGGCGGGGCAGGCCGCTGCGCTACAGCCAGGTGTACGCGACCCTGTCCCGGCTGGCCAGGGACGGGAAGGCGATCCCCGGGCCGGTCGAGCGGGGGGCCGGGCCGGAGCGGCGGCGGTATGTCATCACCGAGGAGGGCGTCGCCGACGTGGAGCGGTGGCTGGCCGAGCCGGCCCCGCCGGAGCCGGACCTGACCAGCGAGCTGTTCGCCAAGGTGGTGCTCGCCTTGATGCTCGGCCGCCCGGCCAACGGCTACCTGGACGCCCAGCGGGCGGCGCACCTGCAGCGGATGCGCGAGCTCACCGCACTCAAGCGGGACGAGGATCCGCTCAATGTGCTGCTCGCCGACCACGCTCTTTACCGGCTGGAGGCTGACCTGCGATGGATCGATCACACCGCGGCCCGGCTGGACCTGCTCGCGCGGGCGGTGCGCCGGTGACCGCGAATCCCCCCGCCGCGGCGGCCCCGGGGGCCGGGAACATCGTCGAGGCGCGGAATCTGGTGAAGTCGTTCGGCGAAACGCCGGCGCTGCGCGGCGCCTCGCTGGGCGTCCGGCGGGGCGAGATCGTCGCGGTCATGGGGCCGAGCGGATCGGGCAAGTCCACGTTGCTGCACTGCCTGGCGGGCATCCTGGTCCCCGAGCAGGGGCAGGTGTGGTTCGGCGGGCAGCGGCTGGACACGCTGGACGATGACCGGCGCAGTGCGCTGCGCCGGGACCGGTTCGGGTTCGTGTTCCAGTCCGGTCAGCTGGTTCCCGAGCTGCCCGCGGAAGAGAACGTCGCGCTGCCGCTGCTGCTGTCTGGCACCCGCCGCGGCCCGGCGATGACGGCGGCCAGGAAGTGGTTTCACATGCTCGGCCTGGACGGGCTTGAGGGCCGCAGGTCTGGGGAGCTGTCCGGCGGGCAGGCGCAGCGGGTCGCGCTGGCCCGTGGCCTGGTCGCCGGGCCGGAGGTGCTGTTCGCCGACGAGCCGACCGGGTCGCTGGACTCGGTGTCTGGCGAGCTGGTGATGGACCTGCTGGTCGCCGCGGCCCGCGAGCACGGCACCACCGTTGTCCTGGTCACCCACGACGCCCGGGTCGCCGCCTATGCCGACCGCGAGGTCGTCGTCCGCGACGGCACGGTCGGCACCCTGACCGGGGCCAAGCCGTGATCGGGCTCGGGCTTCGCCTGGTGGTCAGCGGCGGCCGCGAGGCGATCACCCGGCTGGTCGTCCTGGCCGTCGCGGTCGGCCTCGGGGTCGGGCTGCTGCTGACCGCCGTGGCCGCGACCAACGCGGTCACCGCCTGGAACAACCGCCACGCCTGGTTCTGGACCGGCACCGCGTGGGTGCCCCCGGGACCGGCCACGGGCGTCGCCCCGCTGTGGTGGCACCCCGCAAGCGACATCTTCAACGGCCAGACGATCAACCGCTTCGACGTGGCCGCCACCGGCACCTCGTCCCCGGTGCCGCCCGGCTTCCCCCGGGACCCGGGACCCGGCCAGTACTACGCCTCGCCCGCGCTCGCCGCGCTGCTGCGCAGCACCCCGGCGGACCAGCTCGCCGGCCGCTACCCCGGCCACCTGGCAGGCACGATCGGCGACGCCGCGCTGCCGTCACCGAGCTCGCTGGTCATCGTCGTCGGGCGCACCCCGGCGCAGCTGGCGCACACCCCGGACAGCGTGCCGGTGACGTCGATCTCCACAACGGAGGTGGGCTGGCCGGTCCCCCCGGTGGAGGCCAACCCCCAGGGCCTGGCCTACGCCCCGCCCGATCCGGGAGGCGGGCAGGGCGCCATCGACCTCATCCTGTCCGTTGTCGCGCTGGCCATCCTGGCCCCGGTGCTGATCTTCATCGCCACCGCGACCCGGCTGTCGGCCGACCGCCGCGAAGAACGGTTCGCGGCGAAGCGCCTGGCCGGCGCGACCCGCAGGCAGGTCTCCCTGCTCGCCGCCACCGAATCGACGGTGGCCGGGATCCTGGGGATGGCGGCCGGGTTCGGGATCTTCTTCCTGCTGCGCATCCCGGTCGCGGGCATCCCGTTCATCGGCCAGCCGTTCTTCCCCGCCGAACTGACGCTCAGCCTTGTGGACATCCTTGTGGTCGCGATCGGGGTGCCCGTCTTCGCCGCGGTGGCGGCCCTGCTGGCGCTGCGCCGGGTTCGCATCTCCCCGCTCGGCGTTGCCCGGCGGGCGACGCCGGAGCCGCCGCGGGCCTGGCGGGTGGTGCCGCTGCTGGCCGGCCTGGCCGAACTCGGCTTCTGGACCATCCACGGCCACCCGGCCTCCACCGGCGGGCAGATCCAGGCGTTCATGTCCAGCTTCCTGCTCATCATCGTCGGCCTGCTCATCGCGGGCCCGTGGCTCACCATGGCCGCGGCCAGGGCCATGGCCCGGTGGACCAGCCGCCCCAGCACACTGCTTGCCGCCCGCCGCCTCGCCGACGACCCCAAGGCCGCCTTCCGCGCCGTCAGCGGGCTGGTGCTGGCCCTGTTCATCACCACCGTGGCCGTGGTGGCCATCACCACACAGAACGCCAAGAACCTCACCCGGTTCGGCAGCGCCGCCGAGGCGAACGTGCTGACCAACCAGGTATCGGCATCGAACCAGGGCGCCGGCACGCAGGTCAGGGTGGGCGGCGCCCAGGGCACCACCGAATTCGGCCCCGGAGCGCCGGGAGCGCGTGCGGGCGAGGCGGGCCCGGGGCCCGCCGCGCCCGTCGCCCCGCTGACGGCACAGCTAAAAAGGATTCCGGGCGTGCACGGAGTGCTCGTGGTCCGCGCGGCCCCGCAGCTGACCATCCCCGGAACACTTCTCGGCGGCAATTTCGGCAGCACCGGTCCGGTTCCGGCCGGCGTGGTCTCGTGCGCGCAGCTCGCGACCGTTCCGGCCCTTGGCCGCTGCCCGGCCGGGGCGGCGACCGCGAGGTTCCCTTCAGACGGGTTCAACGGTCCCCTGTTCGGCACGGACACCACCGCGATCACCTGGCCAGCCGCGAACGTCCCGGCCACGCGGCTGGACACCCTCGGCGTGGACGCCATCAACGTGGCGACGAACGGCACCACGCCAGCAGTCGAACAGGCAAGGACAGTGCTTGAAAACGCACCCGCCTACCCCTCCGTCATCGCGCTGTCCACCCTGAGCGACATCGTCGCGCAGGACCATTCCCAAAACAGCGACTACCAGCAACTCGCGAACGTGGTGATCCTGATCAGCCTGCCGATCGCCGGCTGCACGCTCGCCGCGGGCATCGCGGCCGGGATCGCCGACCGCAAGCGGCCGTTCAGCCTGCTGCGG
>DASXKD010000144.1:0-6011 GCA_036497045.1 Streptosporangiaceae bacterium
CACCGGGATGCGCGAGCACCGCAGCCCCCCCGGCCTCGGCGATGAGCCCGAGCGCCCGCACCGGGTCCAGCGCGTACCTGCTCACGTAGGCCCGTCCCCCGTCGGCGATCCACTCCGGCGTGAACGCCTGCTCCGGCCGGGAGATCGCCCCGGCGGCCACCATCGCCCTGGCGACGTGCGGGCGGGCGACCACCCCGCCCTCGGCGAGCGCCTCGACCTGCGGCCAGGTGATATCCACCCCAAGCTCGCGGAGCCGGTCCACCATCTGCCGGCCGCGGCTGCGCCGGGCGGCCACGATCGCCGCGCACTCAGCGGCGAGTTCCGAGCCCTCGGCCGCCTCGAGGCCATAGGCGAGCATGTGCACGCTGTGGCCCTCCAGGCGGCAGGACAGCTCCATGCCGGTGACCAGGGTCAGGCCCGGCGGCAGCGCCTGCCGCGCCGCGGCATGACCGGCCAGGGTGTCATGGTCGGTGAGCGCGAGGATGTCGAGGCCGGCCTGCCCGGCGCGGCGCACCACCTCGGCCGGCGGATCCGTGCCATCCGAGGCCGTGCTGTGGCTGTGCAGGTCGATGCGCACGAGCGTTCATGCTAGGGCTAAGCGCCTGCCCCCGGCAGGCGGGGCGAGGCGGCGCCGAACGGCAGGTCCAGGTCCAGTCCGGGATCGCGCAGGTCACGCAGGGGCAGGGCCTCGACGAGGAGGACTCCCGCCGTGTCGGGCCACAGCACCACCCACACCCAGTTGCCCAGCACCTCGCCGGCGAACGCGGCCAGGTCCGGCGCGTCCACGTGCCACAGCGGGAACTCGTGAAGGCCGAAGCCGATCAGGGCGTGCGGTGGCCCGGCCGCGAAGCCCTCCCCCGGATCCGGGCCGGGCAGCCCGGTCAGGTGAGCGCCCAGGCCGACGCCGGGCTCCTCGGAGATCAGCAGCATCTCGCCAGGGCCGCCGACCGGGTTGGGCCCGGACAGGGCCACCACGCAGGCGCGGGTCCCGGATCGGTCGTCGCCAGCGCCGGCGAAACCGGTGACCAGCCAGCCGATCGGCAGCGGCCAGGGTACCCAGACCGGCACCATGGCGTTGCGCAGCAGGCCGCGCAGCCCGTCGCCGGACGGCGAGTACGGGGACCGCAGCGGGTACACCTCGCCGTGCAGCGCGCAGCGCCAGGCACTGGCCCAGGGACTGGGCTCGGTCAGCGGCCCCCCGCAGCGCGGGCAGATGGGAGCCATCTTCATGGACTCCGACGTTGATCGCCGCCGGGGCGCATGTCAAGTACCCGCGGCTGTGGCGCCCCACCCGCCGCCCCATCGCCCTTCTCGGCGGCGGGTTCGCGTGATACTGGGGCATGCCTGAGCTGCGAATCCCCTGTGTCGGTGCCATCATCACCGCCGGCGGCCGGATCCTGCTCATCCGGCGCGGGCACGAGCCGGAGGCGGGGCGCTGGTCGCTGCCCGGGGGCCGGATCGAGGCGGGGGAAACCGACCAGCAGACCCTGGTCCGCGAGGTGCGTGAGGAAACCGGGCTGGAGGTGATCCCCGGCCCGCTGATCGGGGCGGTGGACCGGCCGCGCCCGGACGGGCGGGTGCTGGTCATCAGGGACTACGCGGCGACCGTCACCGGCGGCACGCTCACCGCGGGCGACGACGCTGATGACGCCCGCTGGTTCAGCGGGCGCGACCTGGCCGACCTCCCGCTCACCACCGGTCTGGAGAAGGCGCTGAACGAATGGGGCGTGCTCGGCGTGGCTCCTTCGCTTGCCCTGATCGCGGAGGCGAGCAGGCGCGCGGGGGTGATCTGGCTGACCGTGCCCGGGCGGGACCGGCCAGTTCCGGCGTGGCACATCTGGCGGGACCCGCCGGGGGCCGCCTATGTGGTGACCGGGCCGGGTGAGCAGCCGTTGCCCGGGGTGGCCGGGGCCGCCCGGGTCACGGTCACCGTGCCCAGCAAGGACACCGGTGGCGCACTGGTCACCTGGGCGGCCGGCGTCCACCGGGTGGATCCGGGGTCACCGGAGTGGGATGCGGTCATCGGACCGCTAGCGGCCGCCCGGCTCAACGCCGAACTGGACCCAGGCCTGGCGACGGTGTATCGGCTCGCACCGGAGTCTTCTGTCGATTGACCCGGTCCTGGCGTTCCACCGACCGATTGTTCACTAGGGGACCTCACAACATACGTATCCCGTTCACCGGGCCGGCCGCCGGGCCGGCCATTGTCGGCGTCCGGGACCGAAATAGTGTGCCCGATAGCTTGCCGGTCAACCGGCGGGCTTGGGCACCGCCGCAGAGGATATGAAGGGACATCGCCTTGCACAGACTGCCAAAGGCAGGGCCCGCCGCAGTGCTCACGGCGGCCACGGCCCTGAGCATGGGCATCGCGCTGAGCGTCTCCGCAACAGCGGGCGCCGCTCAAACCACCAGCCACCACGGCGCCGGAAGTACGACCACGCCGATCAAGCACCTCGTGGTGATCTTCCAGGAGAACGTCTCCTTCGATCACTACTTCGGCACCTACCCGAAGGCCGCGAACACCTCCGGGCAGCCGTTCAACGCCGCGCCGGGCACCCCGAAAGTCAACAACCTCGCCGACACCCCCGGTGCGGGGGGCACCGGCACCCTGCTGACGAACAACCCGAACCAGGACGCCGGTGGCCACCAGGTCAACCCCCGGCGCTATGACCCGGCCAACATCAACGACGTCCTGACTTGCGACCAGAACCACGACTACGGCCCTGAGCAGATGGCGTTCGACGGCGGGAAGATGGACAAGTTCGTCACCACCGTAGGCACCGGGACCGGCAATAGCCCCACGGGGCAGCCCTGTAGCGCCAGCGACGTCATGAACTACTACGACGGCAACACGGTGACCGGGCTGTGGAACTACGCGCAGCACTTCGCGATGAGCGACAACTCCTTCGGCACCACCTTCGGGCCATCGGCCCCTGGTGCCCTCAACCTCACTTCCGGCGACACCGGCGGCGTCGGGCTGATGATCAACGGCGCCGACACCGACGGCGACACCGTCCCCGACGGGCAGGGTGGCCACACCCTCGTCTCGGACGCCCAGCCCTACTACGACGACTGCTCCACGCGCGACGCGGCGTCCCTGACCGGCAAGAACGTCGGCGACCTGCTGAACGCCGCGGGGCTGAGCTGGGGCTGGTTCCAGGGCGGCTTCACGCCCACCACGAGCTTCGCCACCGCGACCGGCGGCACCCAGCCCACCAGCACCTTCATCCCCGACCAGTTCAAGGGCAAGTTCGCCACCCCGCCCGCCAGCGACCAGGGCCTCTGCAACGCCGTCCATCCGGTCGGCGCGGCTATCGGCGGCACCGGCGGCGTCACTCCCGGGCCGACCAACTACGGCAACAAGGACGACTACATTCCCCACCACGAGCCGTTCCAGTACTACGCCACGACGGCCAACCCGCACCACCTGCCGCCGACGTCGCTGTCCGCGATCGGCACCGACACCCAGACCTTCATCGGCGGCGTCCCGCAGTTCGACACCGCTAACCACCAGTACGACATCAGCAACTTCAACTCCCTGGTGGGCGCCATCACGCACGGTTTCATCTCCCCCAACAACCTCCCGGCGGTCAGCTTCCTCAAGGCACCCGGCTACCAGGACGGCCACGCCGGCTACTCCGACCCCTTCGACGAGCAGCAGTTTGTCGTCAACGAGATCAACGCGCTGATGCACACACCGGACTGGTCAAGCACCGCGGTCGTCGTTGCCTACGATGACTCCGACGGCTGGTACGACCACGTCTACAGCGGCATCCACAACACGTCCAACACGTCCGCAGTCCCCAACCCGCCCGGGCCGCAGGACTTCCTCACCGGCACCGGGCTGTGCGGTGACACCACCGCGAATCCGCCGCTCGCGGGGCAGAACGGCCGCTGCGGCTACGGGCCCCGGCTGCCACTGCTGGTCATCTCCCCCTGGGCCAAGGACAACTTCGTGGCCCACACGCTGACCGACCAGAGTTCCATCCTCAAGTTCATCGAGGACAACTGGAGGCTGCCGAGGATCAGCGGCTCCTTCGACGCCATGGCAGGCTCGCTCAACAACATGTTCGACTTCAACCGGAGCCACTTCCACAACAGGAAGCTGCTCCTCGACCCGATCACCGGCCGGCCGTTCTAGCTGCCGACAGTACGCGACGACCGGAACCCGCCGGGGTTCCGGTCGTTGCGTTCACGTCCATGGCGGTCCCGTCAGCGGGCTCACTGGCCGGTAGCGGCCGGCCCACGCCATAGCATGGGCACATGTCTGCACCCTCCGTCGTTTCGCCGCCCACCGCCGAGCAGGTGACCGCCGCCCTGGCCGGGGTCAACGACCCTGAGATCCGGCGCCCGATCACCGACCTGGGCATGGTGAAGAGCGTCGATGTCGGGCCCAGCGGCCAGGTCCGGGTCGAGGTGTACCTCACCGTGTCCGGCTGCCCGCTCCGCGAGACCATCACCAAGGACGTCACCGCAGCCGTGGCGGCCGTCCCCGGCGTGTCCGGGGTGGACGTGCACCTGGACGTGATGAGCGACGAGCAGCGCCGGGAACTGCTGGGCCGGCTCCGTGGCGGCCGGGCCGAGCGGGCCGTCCCGTTCGCCGAGCCCTCCTCGCTCACCCAGGTGTACGCCGTGGCCAGCGGCAAGGGCGGCGTCGGCAAGTCCTCCGTGACGGTGAACCTGGCCGCCGCGCTGGCCGCCGCCGGGCAGAAGGTCGGCGTCGTCGACGCGGACATCTACGGTCACTCGGTCCCGCGCATGCTGGGCGTGACCGGGCGGCCCACCCAGGTCGACCAGATGATGATGCCGCCGTCCGGGTACGGCGTGAAGGTCATCTCGATCGGCATGTTCACCACCGGCAACGCACCGGTGGTGTGGCGCGGGCCCATGCTGCACCGCGCGGTGCAGCAGTTCCTCGCCGACGTGTACTGGGGCGACCTGGACGTACTGCTGATGGACCTGCCGCCCGGCACCGGCGACGTGGCCATCTCGGTGGCGCAACTGGTGCCCACCGCGGAACTGCTCGTGGTCACCACGCCCCAGCTCGCCTCCTCGGAGGTGGCGGAGCGAGCCGGCGCGATCGCCGTGCAGACCCATCAGCGAATCGCGGGCGTGATCGAGAACATGTCGGGCCTGCCCTGCCCGCACTGCGGTGAGATGGTCGACGTGTTCGGCACCGGCGGCGGCCAGGCCGTCGCGGACGCGCTCACCAGGATCACCGGGGGGCACGTGCCGGTCCTGGCCCAGGTGCCGATCGATCCCCGGCTGCGCCAGGGCGGTGACGACGGGATCCCGCTGGTGCTCAGCGACCCGGATGCGCCAGCAGCTCGCCAGCTCGCAGCCATCGCGGAGACGCTGGCCAGCAGGTCACGCGGGCTGGCCGGGCGGCGCCTTGGCCTGACCCCGGCCTAGCTCAGGTGGCCTCGGCGTCGTAGGGCGGCGACTCGCCCGGGGCGAGCACCGCGGCGGACTGCGGCGCCTCACCGTATGGCGGCTCCGGCTCGGGGACGACCGGGTCCGCCTCGAACTCGTCAAGCAGGTGCTTGCGGACGAACGTGCGCGGGTTCAGGTCGGCGATGTCGAATTCCGCGAACTCGGGCCCGAGCCCTTCGGTCAGGTCACGGCGGGCACCGTCGGCCAGCCGCCGCAGCTCGCGCAGCATGCGGCCCGCCTGGCCGGCGACCTTGGGAAGCTGATCCGGCCCGAAGATCACGATGGCGAGCACCAAGAGCACCGCGATCTTGGTGAGGGACAGGTCAAACACAGGGCGTCTACAGGCGAGCGGCCGGCGCGTGCACGCGCGTTCCCTTCACTGTAGACGGTGCTAACCCGGGGGGGCGACCCCGTGCTCACCGATCACGGGATCAGCCAGGACAGCAGGCGGCGCAGGCCGTGCCCCACCCGGCCGAGCAGTCCCTGGCTGCCGTTGTGCGGCAGGGCCGCGACGACCTGCGCCACGGTCTGCGGCGGCGCCGCCGCGACCAGGGTGTACACGAAGCCCTGGGCCGGCC
>DASXKD010000145.1:0-6228 GCA_036497045.1 Streptosporangiaceae bacterium
TGCTGGACGAACTGGCTACCGATGACGCCGTGCTCACCTGTGACAGTGGGACGATCGCGACGTGGGCGGCGCGGCACTGGCAGATCCGCGGCGGCCGCGAGTTCTTCCTGTCCGGCAACCTGGCCACGATGGCACCTGGGATGCCGTACGCCATTGGCGTCCAGCACGCCTTCCCCGGGCGGCAGGTGATCGGCTACGTCGGCGACGGCGGGTTCGCGATGCTGATGGCCGAGTTCATCACCGCCATCAAGCACGAACTGCCGGTCAAGATCGTGATCAACAACAACAACTCGCTCGGCCAGATCCTCTGGGAGCAGATGGTGCTCGGCTACCCGGAGCACGGCGTGCGGTATCCGGACCCGTTCGTGGACTACGCCGCCATCGCGACCGCCAACGGTGCGTTCGGCGCCAAGGTGGAGAAGGCCGCCGACGTGCGCTCCGCGATCGAGCAGGGCCTGGCCCACAACGGCCCGGCGCTGATCGACGTCAACGTCAACCCGGACGAGCCGCCGCTGCCCGGGAAGGTGGAGTACCAGCAGGCCAAGAAGTTCGCCGAGGCGTTCCTGCGCGGCCAGCCGCGCAAGGCCACCATTGCCACGACGCTGTTCCGCGACAAGATCGAGCAGTTCAAGAGCTGACCAGGCACGACGAGCAGAGCCCCCCGGGGAATCCCCGGGGGGCTCTGGCGTGTACCGGCCAGGCGGCGGGCCTGGCGGTCAGGTGGCCGCCTTCCTGGCCCGCCTGCCACGGCGCAGCTTCCTGGTGTCCCGCATCGGCACGAACGGCTCGGCGTCGGGCGGGGTGCACGCCGAGGACCGGGCCCGGCCGCGTTCCAGTTCCGCGTTGAACTCGGCGCCGAACAGGATCGCGATGTTGGTGAGCCACAGCCAGATCAGGAAGATGATCATGCCGGCGATGCTGCCGTACACCTTGTCGTACTGGCCGAAGTTGGCCACGTACACGCCGAACAGTCCGGAGGCGGCCAGCCATACCCCGATGGCGATCATCGCGCCGGGGGCGATCCAGCGCAGCCCCTGCCTGGCGTTCGGGCTGGCCCAGTACAGCACGGCGACCATGAGGCAGACCAGGATCACCAGTACCGGCCATTTGGCGATGTCCCACGTGGTGACCGCCGCCGAGCCGATGCCGAGCACCTGCCCGACATGCCGGGCCAGGGGACCGGTGACCACGACGATCGTGGCGGAGGCGACCAGCAGCACCATGAGGATCAGGGTCACGCCGAGGCGCAGCGGCAGCGTCTTCCAGGCAGGCCGGCCCTCGGGCACGTCATAGATGGCGTTGGCCGCGCGCATGAACGCCGCCACATAGCTGGACGTCGACCAGAGCGCGAGGACGATCCCGACGATCGCGAGCACGCCCGCAGCGGACTGACCATGCTGCAAGCGGCTCACCGCGTCGCGCAGTATCGTCCGCACGCTGCTCGGCGCCACGCCCACGAGGTTGGTGATGAGCGGCTGGGTTTGGGACCTGCCGAACAGGCCCAGCAGGGACACCAGCACCAGGATGCCGGGGAAGATGGCCAGCACGCTGTAGTAGGTCAGCGCCGCCGCCCGGTCCTGCAGGAAGTCGTTCTTGAACTCGGTCAGGGTCCGGCGGACCGCGCCGCGCCATGACCCGCGGCTCAGATCGGTCGGCTTGCCTGGCAGGCCTGCCTCGTCCGGCCGGTTCGCGTCGTCCATGCTGCCCGCCCCGGGCCCGGTCGGCTCGGCCGCGTTGCGCACGATGGGTGGTTCGGCCACGATCAGGCCTTCTTTCCTTTTTTTCCGTCGCTGTCCTCGCCGGGCCAGGTGCCGGTCAGCGAGCGCGTACCCTCCGCGGCGAAGCGTTCCACTGCAGACGTGACCACGGCAAAGATCGCACCCTGGAGCGCGGCGGCAGTGAGGATCTCCAGCCAGTTCTTGCTGGCATCGGTCGCCTTGGGAGCCTCGTCCGGGCCGGGGGCGAGCTTCCAGATCTTCTTGAAGATCGCGCTGGCCAGGAGACCGCCTCCGACGCTGACCAGCATGCTGAGCAGTCGGTACACCAGCTTGGCCATCCCCATGCTCCTTGCCCCTCACCCATGGCGGCCGCCTTACCGGTTGCCGCCGCTGTCTTTCGATTTCCGCTGCGCCTACCCCGATTACCCGGCTGCTAACGCGGTGCCAGGCCAGGTGCCGGCCCCGCCGGGAGTCCCAGTCCGCATGGGCCTCGCGCAGCGGCCGGGGCCCGGGTAAAATCGTTACTGGTTGCTAGGCCAGCCGCGGGGGCTCCGGCGGCTGGCTTCGTTTTGTCACGGGTCGCCCGGGGTTCACGGCGAATGGCGCACTTCAGGTGGTGGCGGTGAAGTGACGGGGCAGGTCAACGAGGCCGAAGCCGAGGCAAGGCTCCGCGACCTCCAGTCGATCACCGATGCCGCGCTGTCCCGGCTTGACGATCACGATTTCCTGCCGGTGCTGCTCGACCGCGCGAGGGACATCCTGCGCGCCGATACGGCCGCGGTGCTGTTGCTGGACTCGCCATCGGGGCAGTTGGTGGCGGCTGCGGCGGCGGGCCTGGAGGAAGAGGTGCGCCAGGGCGTGCGGATCCCGGTAGGCCGCGGATTCGCGGGCCGCGTCGCTGCCACCGGCAGGCCGGTGATCCTCGATCACGTTGACCACACCACGGTGCTGAACCCGATCCTCATGGCGAAGGGCATCCGCTCCATGCTGGGCGTGCCGCTGATCGCCGAGGGGAAGGTGATCGGGGTATTGCATGTGGGCTCGTTGACGCCTCGCAGGTTCACCAGTGACGATGCCAGCCTGCTCCAGCTTGCCGCGGACCGGGCGGCACTCGCGGTGCAATCGCTGCGGTCCGCCGACGACCGGATCGCGGCGCAGGCGCTGCAACGGAGCCTGCTGCCGTCCGCGCTGCCGATGGTGCCCGGGGTGCAGATCGCCGCGCGGTACGTACCAGGCAGTGGCGTCGTCGGCGGCGACTGGTACGACGTGTTCGTCCTGCCGTCCGGGGAACTGGGCGTGGTCATCGGAGACGTGGCTGGCTCAGGCCTGGCGGCGGCCGTCGTTATGGGGCGGATGCGCAGCGCGCTGCGTGCCTACGCCATGGAAACCATGGACCCGGCGGAGGTCTTGGGCCGGCTGGATCGCAAGATGCAGCATTTCGAGCCGGGCGCACTGGCCACCGTGCTGTACGCGGTGCTCGATCCCGCGCTGGACCGGGCGTACCTCTCCTCGGCGGGCCACCTTGCCCCGGTGACGGCCGTGCCGGGAGAGGCGGGGGAGCTGGCCGAAATTGCACCCGGCCTCATGATTGGCGTGGATCCGCGGGCGCGGCGGCGGGTGAGCACGGTGAAGATCGCACCCGGTGCGGTCCTGTGCCTGTACACCGACGGGCTGGTAGAGCGGCGGCAGTACCCTCTCGACGAGGGCCTGGCCCGGCTGTGCGGCGCGGTGACCGCGCAGCCACCGGAGCAGGTTTGTGCCTCCGTCATGGGTGCCCTGGTCGGCAGCACGCCCGCCCGCGACGACATCGCGCTGGTCGCGCTGCGGCGCATGCCGCCGGGCACACCAGGCACGTGACCGCGCGGGCCGGTCGGCTGGGGACTGTGGCCGGCGATTTCACGGGGCCCGCGGTGCTGCTGCCGTGGCCGGCTGGCCGAGCCGGCTGAGCACCGGAGCGCGCCGCGAGCACCGGCTGCGCGTCCGGGGCCGCTTCCTTCTTCCGCCCTCCTGCCAGCCCCGGCCCGATGGCGGGCTGAGGATTGAACCACTTCCAGCGGGCAAGAGGAATATCGACGGTTAAGAAGCCAGCCGCGTCGTTGCGTGCTGGCTTTGGCTATCAACGGGCCGGCTCGCGAATCGTGGCACAAGGGGCGAGAGGCGGGCGGCTCATGGGCGATTCACCCTCCCGCGCTGGCAAGCTCGGGTCATCCGCGGCTGGGCTGCCGGACGATGCCACCGACGAGATCCTGATAGGGCTGGTGCAGTCGCTGCCGTACGCCTCCCCCCGGCGGGCCGCGGCGTACGAGGAACTGGTCCGCCGGTATGCCTTCGTAGTCAAGGCGTGCGTGCGCCGCTACCGCGACAGTCCAGAGTCCCCCGAAGACCTGATGCAGGTGGGATACCTGGGCTTGCTGAAAGCGATCAACAACTTCAACCCTGAGCTGGGATCGAGCCTGATCGCCTACGCCCAGCCGTGCGTCAGCGGGGAGCTCAAGCGCCACTTCCGGGACAAGCGGTGGCAGGTCAAGGTCCACCGCACCAGCCAGGAACACATGCTCGAGGTGCGCGATGTCCGGGCCGCGCTGACACAGCAACTGGGCCGGTCACCCGACGGCCACGAACTCGCCGAGGCGGCCGGCCTCAGCATCGAGGAGCTACGGGAAGCTGGGCATGCCGAAATGGCGTTCCGTCCCTACTACCTGGATGCCCCGGTGTCTGCCGACGATGAGGCGACGACGTTCGGCGAACTGCTCGGGGGCGACGACCCGGCCATCGAGCACACCGTCGACAGCGACGCCCTGTGGGCACATTGGTCCACCCTGCCGCACCGGCAGCAGCGCATCCTGGCCATGCGCTTCTACGGCAACATGACCCAAGCCGAGATAGGCCACCGGCTCGGCATCTCCCAGATGCACGTCTCCCGGCTCCTCGATGCCGCGATCTCCCGGTTGCGTGACTGCCTTACCGCAGGCGCCGCCCCGCCCCGCAAGCCCGGCCCGCGCCGCCGTATCGCCCGCGCGGCCCCGCCGGGGGATCCCGCTATGCGCGAGTCCGGCGCCGGATTGGACGGTACCGGCCCGGGTAGTGGCCCTGCTCACAGTGCGCGAGAGCGCTAGTAGGCAGCCGGGAGGTCGGTTTCATGCCACGGGGATCAAGTCCCAAGCGTGAGCGGCAGTACGAACACATCAAGGAAAGCGCCAGGAAGCGGGGGGAAAGCACGGCCAGAGCCAAGGAGATCGCGGCGCGCACCGTCAACAAGGAACGGGCCCGCACCGGGGAGGCCAGGACCGCTAGCCTGTCATCCACGCAGGACATATCATCTGGTCGCCGTGGTGGGCTGCGATCGCATCGTGGCGCAGGCGGCCCCACCAAGGCCCAGCTCTACGCGGAGGCGCGCCGCCGCGGCGTCAAGGGCCGTTCGTCAATGAGCAAGGCGCAACTGGCCCGCGCGCTCGGCCGCTGACGCCAACCGTCTTGAGGACAGCCGGAGGGCGGCAAGTGCCGAGGCGTACAGCGCGACGGACAGTACTGCGGATCACCCTGGGCAGCCAGGGTCCCGGCGACATCGCCTCTCGCGCCGACTTTCTGGCTGCGGAGGAGCCGCTGGGGATCCGGGTCAATGGCGAGGCGCTGGCCATCACCATGCGCACGCCCGGCGACGATGCCGAGCTGGCCGCCGGCTTCCTGGTCAGCGAGGCCGTCATCGGCAGCCCGGCCGAGATCACCAGCATCAAAGTGTGCGACGGGACAGAGTGCGGCCACGCCGGACACGACGGCCTGGGCAACATCGCCGAGGTGACCCTTGCCGCCGGGATCACCGTCGCCCCCAGTGCCCGCCGTGCCTTCTTGACCACGAGCGCGTGCGGGATCTGCGGCAAGACAAGCATCCAGGACATCTGCGCCCTGCCCCGGACGCGCCCCGCGCAGGATGCCACCCCGTTCACGTCGGCGATGCTGGCCACGCTCCCGGAGCGGCTGCGCGATGCGCAACGGGTGTTCTCCCGTACCGGCGGCCTGCACGCGGCCGGCTTGTTCACCCCCGAAGGCGAGCTGATCGTCATCCGGGAGGATGTGGGCAGGCACAACGCCGTGGACAAGGTGGTGGGCTGGGCGCTACTTGACGGCCGCCTGCCGCTGGCGGGCTGCGCGCTCCTGGTCAGCGGCAGGGCCTCTTTCGAGCTGGTGCAGAAGGCGGTCCTGGCAGGCGTGCCGCTACTGGCCGCCGTATCCGCGCCCTCCTCGCTCGCCGTTGACCTGGCCGCCGAGGCGGGCCTCAGCCTGGTCGGCTTCCTGCGCGGCCCGACGATGAACGTCTACGCCGGAGCACACCGTCTGGCGGTCCGGGCAGAGAACCTGGCGCAATGACGGGCATGGCCGCCCTTACCAGAGCCCAGGCCGCAGATGGCCGGCCAGGGTGCTGCCATTGCAACGGGCTGCCGGCCGGAGATGCGCACCGACAGCCCGTCCAGCTTTCAATGAGCCGCTACCACCTATACCAGCGGCGTCGTCG
>DASXKD010000146.1:0-24051 GCA_036497045.1 Streptosporangiaceae bacterium
GTCCGGCCCCGGGCCGGGCTGCCCCCCGGGGTCGCCCTTGCCGCAGCCGAGGATCTCCGGAGCCACCCAGGTGGCGACGTGGACGCCGTTGGTGATCGAGCCGATCGGCACCTCGCTGGCGTCGAACCCGGGCCACAGGCCCGCGAACATCTCCTGGCTCACCTTGCCGTGCAGCTCGCTCACGCCGTTCACCCGCTGGGCCAGGCGCATGCCCATCACGGCCATGTTGAACACCGCCGGGTCCCCGCCCGGGTAGGTCTCCGCACCGAGGGCGAGGACGCGGTCCAGCGGCAGCGCGGGATCGGCGGCGGTGCCGCCGAACTCGCGCTCGACCAGATCCCGCGCGAACCGGTCGATCCCGGCGGGCACCGGGGTGTGCGTGGTGAACACGGTGCCGGCCCGGCACAGCTCGATCGCTTCCGGGAAGCTCACCCCCCGCGCGGCGTACTCACGGATCCGCTCCAGGCCGAGGAACCCGGCGTGGCCCTCGTTGGTGTGGAAGACCTCGGGCTGGGGATGGCCGGTCAGCGCACAGTAGGCGCGCACCGCCCGCACACCGCCCATGCCGAGCAGCAGTTCCTGGCGGAGCCGGTGCTCGCTGCCACCGCCGTAGAGCCGGTCGGTGACCTCGCGCAGGCCCGGCTCGTTCTGCTCCACGTAGGAGTCGAGCAGGAGCAGCGGCACCCTGCCCACCCGTGCCAGCCACACCTGCGCCGCCAGCGGGCCGCCCTCGCCCAGCGCCAGTTCCACGGTCACCGGCGCGCCGTCGCTGCCATGCAGCAGGGTGAGCGGCAGGCCGTTCGGGTCACCCGCCGGGTAGCGCTCGAGCTGCCAGGCCTCCGGCGACAGCGACTGGCTGAAGTAGCCATGCCGGTACAGCAGCCCCACCCCGATCAGCGGGACGCCCAGGTCGCTGGCTGCCTTGAGGTGGTCACCGGCCAGGATGCCGAGCCCACCGGAGTACTGCGGCAGCGCGGCGGCGAGCCCGTACTCGGGGGAGAAATAGGCGATGGCCGCTGGCGGCGCGCCGTCAGCCCCGCCGCCGCTGCGCTGATACCACCTCGCCGCGGACAGGTAGTCACTCAGGTCCGCCACCGCGCGGTGCAGCCGGTCCAGGTATTCACCGTCGGCGGCCAGCGCGGCCAGGTGCTCCGGGGGCACCTCGCCGAGCAGCGCGATCGGGTCGTGGCCCGCCCGCTCGCGGCCGGCCGGGTCGAGCGCGGTGAACAGCTCCCTGGTACCGGCATGCCAGGACCAGCGCAGATTCAGCATCAGGTCGTGCAGCGGGGCCAGCGGCTCGGGCAGCGAGGCGCGGATCGTGAACGTGCGGATGGCTCTCACGCAGAGCGACCCTATACGGAGACAGCGAGCGGGGGAGGCATGAGTGCACCCGCTACTTGCTGGGTAGCGTTCTGGGGTGATCGGTCGGATAGTGATCAGTGACGTGGAGCCCGTGCTTGACTGCGGGCGCTGGCCGGCCAAGGCTGTGGTCGGAGAAACCTTCGAGGTCAGCGCGACCGTGTTCCGCGAGGGACACGAGGTACCCGGGGCCGGCGTGGTGCTGCGCGGCCCGGACGGCCAGCGCCACCCGCTGGCCAGGATGCGCGAAATACTCCCCGGCCTGGACCGCTACGCGGCCGAGGTCACGCCGGACGGCGAGGGCCGGTGGCGGTTCCACGTGGAGGCCTGGGGCGACCCGATCGGCCACTGGCGCCACGACGCCGGCATCAAGATCCCGCGAGGCCAGGACGTGGAACTGATGCTGGCGGAGGGGGCCATCCTGTTCGACCGCGCGGCCCGGTCGCCGCTGCGGCCGATCCAGCACCGGGCGGCGCTCGCGGCCGTCGCGGCGCGGCTGGGCGACCCGCGGATCGCCTCCTGGGACCGGCTGGCCGCCGCCGACGACGAGGAGATCGCGGCGATCCTTGCTGCGGCGCCGCTTCGCGAACTGCTCACGAAGTCGGCCGTGTACCCGCTGGTGGTGCACCGGACGCGGGCGCTGTACGGCGCCTGGTATGAGTTCTTCCCGCGCTCGGAGGGCGTGCAGGCAGACCCGATGGGGCGCCGCGAGCCCATGGGCGGCACGCTGCGGACCGCGATGTGCCGGCTGGAGCCGATCGCCCGGATGGGCTTCGACGTGGTCTACCTGCCGCCGATCCACCCCATCGGGACCACGGCCCGCAAGGGCCGCAACAACGCCCTGCACGCGGGGCCGGGCGACCCCGGCTCGCCCTGGGCGATCGGGTCACCTGACGGCGGCCACGACGCGATCCACCCCGAGCTTGGGACGTTCGCTGACTTCGACGCGTTCGTGGCCCGCACCCGCGAACTCGGCATGGAGGTGGCGCTCGACCTCGCGCTGCAGACCTCGCCGGATCACCCCTGGGCCGCCGAGCACCCGGACTGGTTCACCCAGCGCGCCGACGGTTCCATCGCGTATGCGGAGAACCCGCCCAAGAAGTACCAGGACATCTACCCGATGAACTTCGACCGCGACCCCACCGGGGTGTATGCGGAGGTGCTGCGGGTCGTGCGCCTGTGGATGAGCCACGGGGTGCGGATATTCCGGGTGGACAACCCGCACACCAAGCCGCTGGCGTTCTGGGAGCGCCTGCTCGCCGAGGTGGACAGCACCGACCCCGACGTGATCTTCCTGGCCGAGGCGTTCACCCGCCCGCCCATGATGCACACCCTCGCCAAGATCGGGTTCCACCAGTCCTACACCTACTTCACCTGGCGCAACACCGCTGGAGAACTCACCGAGTACATGCGCGAACTGAGCGGGGATGCGGCCGCGTACATGCGGCCGAACTTCTTCACCAACACGCCCGACATCCTCACCGAGTACCTGCAGCACGGCGGCCCGCCCGCGTTCAAGGTGCGGGCCACCCTGGCCGCCCTGCTGTCGCCGACCTGGGGCATGTACTCGGGATTCGAACTGTGCGAGAACGTGCCGGTGCGGCCGGGCAGCGAGGAATATCTGGACTCGGAGAAATACGCCTACCGGCCCCGGGACTGGGCGGCGGCGGAACGGGGGCCGACGGGTATCGCGCCGTTCATCACGCGTCTCAATTTGATACGGAGATACCACCCCGCACTGCACTGGTTGCGTAATCTACGGTTCCATCACGTCGACCAGCCCGGACTGATGTGCTTTTCAAAGCGCAGCAGCCGGGAGGCGGACACCGTGCTGGCCGTGGTCAACCTGGATCCATACCAGCCGCGAGAGGCCACCGTCTGGCTTGACATGTCCGCACTCGGAGTGGACGATCGGTCGCAGTTCGTTGTCACAGACGAGCTGACCGGAGAGTCCTACCGGTGGGGTCAAGTCAACTACGTGCGCCTCGATCCGGCGACTGCACCAGCCCACATCTTCACCGTCACACCTGGCCCGATGGTGTGACGGCGGTATGAGTTCGTCGCCAGGGGAGAAGCGAGTGGCCGCACACCCGAAACCGATCCAGCCCGGGCTTGCCGGGCTGCCCCCCGCCGCAAGTCAGGGAACCTTCAATACGCCGCCCAGCGAGCCGGTTCCCGATCCGTTCTCCTTCGAGCAGCCGCGCGACCCGCAGTGGTACAAGCGCGCACTGTTCTACGAGGTGCTGGTCCGCGGTTTCCACGACTCCAACGGCGACGGCACCGGGGACCTGCGCGGGCTCACCTCCCGGCTGGACTACCTGCAATGGCTGGGGATCGACTGCATCTGGCTGCTGCCCATTTACAACTCGCCGCTGCGGGACGGCGGTTATGACATCGCGGATTTCACCTCGATCCTGCCGGAGTTCGGCATCCTCGGCGATTTCGTGGACCTGGTGGACGGCGCCCACGAGCGCGGCATGCGGGTGATCGCGGACCTGGTCATGAACCACACCAGCGACGCACACCCGTGGTTCCAGGCGTCCCGGTCCGACCCCGATGGTCCGTATGGCGACTTCTATGTCTGGTCGGATACGGACGAGCGTTACCCAGAGGCGCGGGTCATCTTCGTCGACAGCGAGCAGTCGAACTGGACCTACGATCCGGTCCGCGGCCAGTACTACTGGCACCGGTTCTTCCACCACCAGCCCGACCTCAACTACGAGAACCCGCGGGTCCAGGACGCCATGGTGGAGGTGCTGCGGTTCTGGCTGGACCTGGGCATCGACGGGTTCCGTCTGGACGCGGTGCCCTACCTGTACGAGCGCGAGGGCACCAACTGCGAGAACCTCAAGGAGACCCACGAGTACCTCAAGCGGGTCCGGTCCGAGATCGACCGGCTCTACCCGGACCGGGTGCTGCTGGCCGAGGCCAACCAGTGGCCGGGCGACGTGGTGGAGTACTTCGGCGATCCGTCGGTGGGCGGGGACGAATGCCACATGGCCTTCCACTTCCCGCTGATGCCGCGGATCTTCATGGCGGTGCGCCGGGAGCAGCGCTACCCGATCTCGGAGATCATGGCGCAGACCCCGCCCATCCCCGAGGGCTGCCAGTGGGGGATCTTCCTGCGCAACCACGACGAGCTGACGCTGGAGATGGTCACCGACGACGAGCGGGACTACATGTACGCCGAGTACGCCAAGGACCCGAGGATGAAGGCGAACATCGGGATCCGGCGCCGCCTCGCCCCGCTGCTCGACAACGACCGCAACCAGCTTGAGCTGTTCACCGCGCTGCTGCTCTCGCTGCCCGGCTCGCCGGTGATGTACTACGGCGACGAGATCGGCATGGGCGACAACATCTGGCTCGGTGACCGGGACGGTGTCCGCACCCCGATGCAGTGGACCCCGGACCGCAACGCCGGCTTTTCCAGCTGCGACCCGCAGCGGCTGTACCTGCCGCTGAACATGGACCCGATCTACGGTTACCAGGCGCTGAACGTGGAGGCGCAGCAGCGTAACTCCGGGTCGCTGCTGCACTGGACCAAGCGGATGATCGAGATCCGCAAGCGCCACCCGGTCTTCGGCCGCGGCGGGTACGCGGAGCTGAGCTCGTCCAATCCCAGCGTGCTGGCGTTCGTCCGGGAGTACACCGGCCCGATGGACGGTGACGGGGTAGACCTGGCCGACCACATCCTGTGCGTCAACAACCTGTCCAGGTTCCCCCAGCCGGTCGAGCTTGACCTGCGCCGGTTCAAGGGCACCACGCCGGTGGAGTGCATGGGCGGGGTGACGTTCCCGCCCATCGGGGACCTTCCCTACCTGCTGACCCTGCCGGGGCACGGATTCTACTGGTTCCAGCTCCCGGGCCTTCGGACCGAACAACAGGCCTGACCGGGGACGGAGCCGCCGGACCGGGTACCGTGACTTCCGCCGCGGTCCGCTATGCGGCCGGCCGGGCCGATGAATCCGCGATGGCGGGGTAGATGGCAGTCATGACGTTTGAGGAAACCCTGGCCGCGTGGCTGCCGGGACAACGCTGGTTCGCCGGCAAGGGAACGCCGATCACCGACCTGGCCGTGGTCGCGCAGACCGCGCTGATATCAGGTGATCCGGGCCTGCGGCACCTCATCGTCGCGGTCACCCAGGCTTCCGGCACGGACTCGTATCAGCTGTTCCTGGGCTTGCGGGCGGATCTGCCCGACTGGCTGGAGCATGTCCGGATCGGCCCGGTGGACGGGGGCTTGATCGGCTACGACGGCCTGCACGACCCCGGCCTGACGGCGGTGCTGCTCGAGGCGATGGCCGGCGGGGACTCCGTCGGGCCGCTGCGCTTCGCCACCCGGCCGGGTGCGCAGATCGACACCGGCCTGGAGAGCCTGGTGCTCACCGCCGAGCAGAGCAACACCAGCCTGCTATTCGGCGAGGAGGCCATCCTCAAGGTGTTCCGCAGGCTCTCCCCCGGCCCCAATCCCGACCTGGAGGTGCCCGACGCCCTGGCCAGGATGGGCTCCAAGCACGTGGCCGCACCGCTTGGCTGGATCACCGCGCAGACCCAGGCGCTGCCCACGGTCCTCGCGGTGCTCTCTAGCTACCTACGGAACGCGGTGGACGGATGGTCCCTGGCCGCCACCAGCGTCCGCGACTACTACGCGAGCGATACCACGAACGCGGCGCAGGCGGGCGGGGACTTCTCCGGCGAGGCACACCGCCTCGGCGAGGCCACCGCCGAGGTACACCGCGACCTCGCGGCGGCCTTCGGCACCCAGGAACTGCCCGCAGGTGCCTACCGCGACATGTCGGCGCGGATGCTGGACCGGCTGGACCGGGCGGTCGCCGCGGTGCCGGGACTGGCCCGCCACGACCGGGCACTGCGGACCGCGTTCGAGGAAGTGGCCACGCTCACCGATCCGCTCGAAGTGCAGCGGATCCACGGCGACTACCATCTGGGCCAGGTGATGCGCACCCACGCCGGGTGGGTGCTGCTCGACTTCGAAGGGGAGCCCGCGGTTCCGCTGGAACACCGGCGGGCCTGCTTCCCGGCACTGCGCGACGTGGCGGGAATGCTGCGCTCCCTGGACTACGCCGCGCACTTCCAGCTCGCAGGGAACGACAACGCCGGCCTGAGTGGCGCGGCGGCACGGAACTGGGCGCGGCACAACCAGGCCGCCTTCTGCGCCGGGTACGCCCGGGCCGGCGGGGCAGATCCGGGCAAGCATGGGATCCTGGTACGCGCCCTCACCTTTGACAAGGCGGTCTACGAAGTGATGTACGAGGCGAGAAACCGGCCGTCCTGGCTGCCGATCCCGCTCGGCTCGATCGCTAGCGGAGTGGCATGACCGGGCCCCGCCAGGCCGGACCGATCCGCCCCGGTGCCGCGGACGACACGCACCCGGGCGAGATCGACCGGATCGTCGCTGGCCTCCACCATGATCCGCACGCCGTGCTTGGCGCGCATCCCGGTCCCGACGGGGTCGTCGTCCGGGCCCTGCTGCCGCTGGCCGCCACGGTCGCCGCGGTGCTCGAAGACGGGCGGCGCTTCCCTCTGTCCCACCTGCAGGAGGGAGTGTTCGCCGGCACCCTGCCCGTGGCCGAGGTGCCCGACTACCGGATCGCCGTCGCCTACCCGGGCCCCGAACCTGGCACCACGACGCCGGAACTGGTGATCGACACCCCGTACCGGTTCCTGCCCACGCTCGGCGCCACGGACCTGCACCTGATCGGCGAGGGCAGGCACGAGGAACTGTGGCGGGTGCTCGGTGCCCACGTGCGCGAGTACGGCTCCAACGGCGCCGGGTTCGGCGAGGTCACCGGGACCGCGTTCGCCGTCTGGGCACCGAACGCACTGGGCGTGCGGGTCGTCGGCGACTTCAACCACTGGGACGCGCGTGGCCACCCGATGCGCTCGCTTGGCGGCTCGGGGATCTGGGAGCTGTTCGTGCCCGGCGTCGGTGACGGCACCCACTACAAGTTCGACATCTGCGGGCCCGACGGGCGGTGGCGGCGCAAGGCTGACCCGATGGCCACCCGCGCCGAGCACCCGCCCGCCACCGCGTCGGTCGTGTACACCTCCGGCTACACCTGGCAAGACGAGGACTGGCTGGCCGCTCGCGGCCGCGGGGAGCGGACCCGCGAGCCGGTCAGCGTGTACGAGGTGCACCTCGGTTCCTGGAGGCCGGGCCTGTCCTACCGCGAACTCGCCGAGGAACTGACCGCGTACGTCACCAAGATGGGCTTCACCCACGTGGAGTTCCTGCCGGTGGCCGAGCACCCGTTCGGCGGCTCCTGGGGCTACCAGGTCACGTCCTACTACGCCCCGACCGCCCGGTTCGGCAGCCCGGACGACTTCCGCTACCTCGTCGACCGGCTGCACCAGGCCGGGATCGGGGTCATCCTCGATTGGGTGCCCGCGCACTTCCCGAAGGACGACTGGGCGCTGGCCCGCTTCGACGGCACCCCGCTGTACGAGCACGCCGACCCGCAGCGCGGCGAGCAACCCGACTGGGGCACGCTGATCTTCGACTTCGGCCGCAACGAGGTCCGCAACTTCCTGGTCGCCAACGCATTGTGCTGGCTGGAGGACTTCCACGTTGATGGGCTGCGGGTGGATGCCGTGGCCTCGATGCTGTACCTCGACTACTCCCGCGGGCCGGGCCAGTGGACCCCCAACGAGCACGGCGGCCGGGAGAACACCGACGCGGTCTCGTTCCTGCGCGAGGTCAATGCCACCTGCTACCGCCGGGTGCCCGGGATCATGATGATCGCCGAGGAGTCCACCGCCTGGCCTGGCGTGACCCGGCCAGTGCACCTGGGCGGGCTCGGGTTCGGCTTCAAGTGGAACCTTGGCTGGATGCACGACACGCTGAACTACCTGGCACACGACCCGGTGTTCCGGAACTACCACCACAACGAGATCACCTTCTCGCTGATGTACGCGTTCAGCGAGAACTTCGTGCTGCCCCTGTCCCACGACGAGGTCGTGCACGGCAAGGGGTCACTGCTGGGCAAGATGCCCGGCGACGAATGGAACAAGTTCGCCGGGTTGCGGGCGCTGTTCGCCTACATGTGGGCCCACCCCGGCAAACAACTGCTGTTCATGGGTTCTGAGTTCGGCCAGGGCGCGGAGTGGTCCGCCGACCGTGGCGTGGACTGGTGGATGCTCGGCGATGAGCATCACGCCGGCACGCAGCAACTGGTCACCGACCTGAACCGGGCCTACCGGGAGAACCCGGCGCTGTGGGCACTGGACTACTCCCCCGAAGGGTTCGGCTGGATCGACGCGAACGACGCGGGCGGCAACGTGCTGTCGTTCCTGCGCTTCTCCGGGGAGCCGGTGAGCCCTGCCCCGGCAGCGGAGGCGGTGCCCGGCGGCTCCTCGGCCGGGGAGGCACCGGACGGCCCGTCCGATCGGGAAGCGGCCCCGCAAGCCAGCCCCGGCGTGCTCGCCTGCATCGTCAACTTCTCCGGCCGGCCGCACCTGCGCTACAAGGTCGGGCTGCCGCGGGCAGGCCGGTGGCGGGAGATCGTCAACACCGACTCCTTCGGGTACGGCGGCAGCGGCGTCGGCAACCTCGGCTCGATCGAGGCCGTGCCGGAGCCCCACCACGGCCAGCCCGCGTCCGCCGTGATGGCCCTCCCCCCGCTGGGCGCCCTCTGGCTGGTCCCGGAAGCCTGACCACCCGCGCCGGATAGCGCCTCGTGGATGCCGGGCTGGATGGCTGGTTTACGGCCCGCCGAAACGTTGGCGGCGTGGTGCCGGGTGCAGGCCCGGCACCACGCCCTCGCGCGGATCGTAGGGATCAGTGCCCACCGATCACGGTAATGCTCCGTTTACTGTGCAAACCCACAGTCCCCAGGCCCGGTGCCCTTGGGCAGGGGGACGAACCCGTAGTGCTTCAGGTCCGTCGTGGCGGTGGCGCTGTTGCAGGTGAAGCCGGTGGGGCCGAAGTAAGGCTTCAGGTAGGCCGGAATCGTGCCCGCGGCGGAGTTGACCACCTCATACAGCAGGCGGGTGAAGGTGGGGGTGAAGCCAACGTTGACCGTCGAGGACTTGGTGGGCGGGAACGGGGTGGTGGGGGCGGTGCCGTTGATGCTGTCCAGCACCATGGTGCCGTGGATGTTGCAGCCGAACAGGTTCTGCCCGCTGACCGGGGTGCAGTGGGTCGGGTCGGCGTAGCACTGGGCGACGGTGCCGCAGGAGGCGGAGCGGAATCGCTCGGCGAGGTACTTGCCCACCCCGAACGGGACGATGACGTTCGCATTGTTCGTGTTCAGGATCGGGGCGTCGCCCTGGCTCTCCTGCAGCGTGTTGTCGCTGGCGCCGGCCGCGCCGGCCCGGGTCGCCGACGTGCTCACGCACGAGCCGGGGTTGGTCAGGCCGAGCGCGCCCAGGAAGAACGACCGGGTGCCCGAGCCGGACTGCGGGATGAACGCGGAGATCGTGGCGCTGCTGCCGCCGGAGTTGCCGGGGATCTGGTTCCACTTGGTGATCGAGCAGTTGTAGATGCCGGTCAGGTCGGCGGTGGTCAGGTTGGCCGGGGCGTTGCTGGCGGGCTGGGTGGCGTAGGTAACCGCGTCACCGGCCAGGTTGATGAAGCTGATCGTGCTCGGGTCGGTGGACGCGCGGGCGCGGGAGGACCGGGCGAAGTCGATGCACGGGCGGCCGCTGGTCCCGTCCAGCTTGGTGTTCTCCAGCGCGCTGATGCCCGCGTTCGACCCGTCCGGCCGCGGGATGTTGCAGGTGGAGCTCGGGGTGGAGGCCTTGAGCTGGATCGGGTCGCCGATCGCGCCGGTCGTTGGGTTGGTGGCGTAGAAGCTGTACAGCTTGCCGCTGGTGTGGGTGGCGTTGTAGTCGTGCGCGAACTGGTCGAATACATACTGGATGGCGTCCGCGCCGACGCCGACGACGTCGCGGGCCTTCGGGGTGACACCGGTTGGTGGGTCGGCCAGCGCTGGCGTGGCCGTCAGGGCCGTGATTGCCGCGGCGGCCGTGGCGGCCACGAGCAGCTTTTTCACGATTCGCAATTTCCTGTCCTCCCAGAGATCATTCGGGCGTGCGTCGGCCACTGTAACCTAGTTTCTCTGTAGGATAAATAGCTAAGGCAGGCGAGACCGGGCAAGGCGCGGGTACGAGGCGGCCCTGGTCTCAGCCAGTGGGGGCCGGCGGCGGAGCCGTGCGGGCCCAGCGGATGGCGTGAACCATGGCGTGGCCGGCCGGGCGGACGACCGCGGCTTCGGTTACCGGCAGGCGCGGCAGGCGAAGTGGCCGGCGCGCCCACCCAGGCTGGCCTGGCTGATCGGCGCGGATGTCCCGATGATCCCGCTGGTCGGCGCCTCATCGGTGGCGCAACTGGATGAGAGCCTGGCCGCGGTGGACCTAGAGCTGACCGCGGAGCAGCGCGCTAGGCTCGACGCGGCCAGCTGACGCGAGGCTTGACGCGGCCCGCTGATCCGGGCGAGTCAGCCGAACTGGCGGATCAGCCAGCCCGGGCCGGCGACCGCCGCCCTGGCCACCTCGCAGCGGCGCCGCAGTTCCCTGTCGGCGGTGACCACGACCCGCCGACCGGTCAGCCGGCCGGCCAGGCTGGCGATCTCGTCGTCGCCCTCGCCGCGGGCCGCCACCACGCGCACCCGGGGCGTGGGTGCCACCAGGTCGAGCACCGCCCGGGTCCGCCCCTCCACCACCAGGTAGACGTCCGGAAACCATCGGCCAGCGGCCGCCTCATCGGCTCCTTCGGCGCCGGGCACCGGGCCGCTGATGCCGCCGTCCGCCAGGGCCGCCAGCTCACCGTGCAGCCGTGCCATCGCCCCGGCGCGGTCGCGCCACCACCCGTCGGCTCGTGAGCCCATTACGTTGGCGCCATCCACGATCAGGGTGACGTCCATGTCGGCCGACAATAGCGCACGGGCCAGCCAGGACATCCGTCCCCCGATAGCCGACATCCGCGCCCGCAAGCCATCCCGTGCCCACGGACCAGCCAGCGGACCAGCGGCGCCCCGCACCCGCGCTTTACGGTGTCCCCGCGGCTTGGTCCTAGAGTGGGCGCATGGTAGAGGCGACGTTGATAGACGAACTCAGCAGGCTACGGCAGCGGCACACCGCACCGCTCATCCTGGAGCTCGACCTCTCCGAGGGCATCGCCGAGGAACCGCCGACCGACCCGGTCTCCGCCGTGCTTGCCATGCGCCGCCAGCGGCTCGCCGATGTGCTCGACGGCCTGCGCCGGGCCCGGGCGGACGACAAGGTCCGGGCCCTGGTGGTCAAGATCGGCGGCCGCCCCATCGGGGTCGCCCGGGTACAAGAGCTGCGGTCCGCGATCGCGGCGTTCCGCCGGTCGGGCAAGGCCACGGTGGCGTGGGCGGAGACGTACGGGGAGTTCGGCCCGGGCAACGCCGCCTATTACCTGGCCACC
The DNA here is from genome assembly GCA_036497045.1 of Streptosporangiaceae bacterium. GTDB lineage: Bacteria > Actinomycetota > Actinomycetes > Streptosporangiales > Streptosporangiaceae > DASXKD01. Next base: position 11,768 of record DASXKD010000146.1, read on the forward strand.
GCGTTCGAACGGATCTGGCTGCAGCCGTCCGGAGACTTGGGCCTGACCGGTCTCAGCCTGGAACAGTGGTTCCTCCGCGGCACCATGGACAAGCTGGGCCTGGAATACGAAGTCAGCAAGCGGCACGAGTACAAAACGGCCGCCGACCGGCTGACCGAGCATGGGTTCACCGGGCCTGCCAGGGAAGCGCTGCAGCAGCTTGCCTCCTCGCTCACCGGGCAGATCACCGAGGCTGTCGCGGAGCGCCTCGCGATCCCCCCGGCGCAGGCCCGCGAACTGATCGACAACGGCCCCTACGTCGCCGAGGAGGCGCTGGAACTGCGCCTGGTCGATGCGCTCGGTTACCGGGACGAGGTCTACGACGACGTGCGCAAGTCCGCCGGGCCCGACGCCCACCTGCTCTACCTGGCCCGGTACCAGCGCTCCAGGGCACTGGCCGAGAGGGCCAGGAAACTGCCGGATCGCGGCGCGGACATGGTCGCACTCATCTACGCGGCCGGCCCGATCCGGCGCGGCCGCAGTGGGCGCGGCCCGATGTCCGGCGGGGCTATGGGCTCGGACACGGTGTCGGCGGCGCTGCGGACCGCATCGGCCGACCGGCGGGTGCGCGCGATCGTGCTGCGGGTCAACAGCCCCGGCGGCTCCTACGTAGCCTCGGACACGATCTGGCGCGAGGTGGTCAGGGCCCGCCAGGCGGGCACCCCCATCGTCGCGTCCATGGGCGACGTGGCCGCCTCCGGCGGCTATTACATCTCGATGGCGGCCGACGAGATCGTCGCTCAGCCGGGCACGATCACCGGCTCGATCGGCGTGCTCTCCGGCAAGCCGGTGACCTCCAGCCTGCTGGAACGCGTCGGCATCACCACCGACTCGGTGACCGTGGGCGCGCACGCGGACATGTTCTCCACGACGCGCCCGTTCAGCGAGGAAGAGTGGGCGAAGATCAATTCATGGCTTGACCGGATCTACGCGGACTTCACCGGCAAGGTCGCCGTGGGGCGCAACATGACCCCCGAGCAGGTGCACGAGGTCGCCCGCGGCCGGGTGTGGACCGGTGCGGACGCGGCTGCCATCGGCCTGGTCGACCACCTCGGCGGCCTGGATGACGCGGTAGCGCTGGCCCGGCGCAAGGCTGGACTGCCCGACAGCGCGCCGGTCCGCGGCTTCCCGCGCACCACGCCGCTTGACCGGCTGCGGCGGCCGGAGTCCAGTGAGGACTACCGCGCGGCCGGGGCCCGCATGCTCACCGAGAACTGGGGGCCGGTGTGGCGGCTCGCGGCAGGCGCCGGGCTCCCGCCGTTCGGGCCGCTGCACCTATCCATCCCCTGGACTTTTCAGTGACAGAACGATTGGCCCCCGATACCCCGGCCCCGGCGCCTGACGCCGCCCCCGGGGAACGGATCGACCGGCTGGGTGAGGCGCTGGCCTCGTTCGCCACCGGGGTCACGCTCGTCATGGTGGCCGATGGGCGGGACGACATCGGGACCACGGTCAGCGCGTTCTGCCCGGTGTCGTGGTCGCCGCCGCTCGTGCTCGTGTCGCTGATCGCCGACTCCTACCCGGCCGAGGTACTGGCCCGGGCAGACCGGTTCGCGGTGACCGTGCTCAGCACCAGCCAGCGGGCCCTGGCCGGCCGGTTCGCCGTGGCAGGGCGGCCGGGGGCACGGGTGATGCTCGAGGGCACGCCACACGACCGCGGGGAAGCCTCCGGTGCGCTCATCCCCGCCGGCGGCCTGGCGGCGCTGGAATGCCAGGCCGTCCAGCGCGTGCCGGCCGGGGATCACCTGCTGGTCATCGCGTCGGTACTGACCGTGCCTTACGTGGCTGACAGTGGCGGCCCGCTGATCAGGTTCGCCGGCCGCTACCCGGCACTGGGCTGATACCTCCTCCCGTGCGCCACAGGAGCCCCGCCTGTGGACCGTCCTGTGGAGTACCCGGTGGAGAAACGTCGGTCGCGGGGGACAACCCGGAGTTAACTGTGGATGGCTTGTGGACGGCCAAAGAATCTTGAAATTGCTGGCCGAAACCCCTTGTGCAGTCTCGGCGATAGGCGTAGAAATTTCTTCACCACCAGGGACGGTAACCGGCGAAGGGGAAACCCCGAGCCACCCGGCAAAGGACAACTCCGCGCTTTCGGGCAAGGAGAAGTCCGGCGCCACCGGTAAGGAGGAAACTCCGAGCCACCGGTGCGGGGGAAACCCCGGGCCAACCGGTATCGGGCAAACTCTGAGGCCTTTGGTCTCGGGGAGAGCCCGGTGCCACCCGGCAAGGGGGAAACCCGCAAGGGCGAACCTCGGGCCACTGGCGCAGGGAAAACTTCAAGGTACGTGGCGGAGGGGAAACCCCGAGTCATGTGCGGAGAAGAAAGCTCTGAGCCACGGCGCAGGGAAAACTTCAAATTGTGCGGTGGAGGGGAAACCCCGAGTCGTGTGATGAGAAGAAAGCTCTGAGCCACCCGGCGAAGGGAAAACTTGAACCCTTTGGCCTAGGGGAAACCCCGGTCATTTGGTGAAAAGAAAGCTCTGAGCCACCGGCAAGGGAAATACTTGGCGCCACCCGGCTTGGGGGAAACCCCGGGCTCGTTGGCAAAGAGGAAAGCCTGAGCCACGGCGCGGGGAGCCCCGAGCCGCCCGGTGATCCGGTCGACCGGAACACTGGGAGCGTTCCTGGCCCTGGTAGGTGGTCGAGCGGCACAAAGGACGCTGAGAAATCGGCGGGACGGTGCCGTGAGACCGGGCGAGGCCCCTCCATCTCATACATGGAGGGGCCTCGTCCTGTGTCTGCCCTGTCTTCTCCCATTGTGCCCGACCGGTCAAAGCGGGCCCGGACCGACACGCCGCCCCCGCCGCGCCCATTCCCCGGCCGCAGCGGCACGGCTCAGCGCTTGTAGTGCAGTTCGTAGGCGCCGATATCGCAGGCGGGTCCCCACGGGCGGGACTCGCCCCGCTGGTCGGCAGCCGGGCAGGACGAGCCGGCCGGCAGGCCACCGGAGTTGACGGCGGGGCTGGACCGGGGCAACGCCTGGGTGCTCGTTGGCCCGCCATTGTTCGCCAGGGGTTTGAGCATCGGGTTCACGCCGGTCAGGTCGGTCTTCTTCGACAATCCGCAGGACGAGTCCGTGGACAGGTTGTAACCGGCGGTCTCGCTCAACGACGCGGCGCAATTGGGCGTGGCACCGGTTCCGGCCAGGATCGTTCCGGTAGCGGAGGTGAACCCGCCGCCGGTGATCAGCCCTTGGCTGCCGGACAGCGTGGCGAACGAGAGAGTAAGGCTTCCGCCGAAATTGTCGATCGCGCCCCGGCCGGCCGGCTGGGTAGTGCTGCCGGCGATGGTGCTGTCGGAAACGATCAGCGTCCCGCCGCCCTCGACTTCGGCGGCGGCCCCCATTCCCTTGAAGGCTTTCCCGCCAGCCTCGTTGCTGGCCAGGGTGCTTCCGCGGACCGTGATCTGCTGGTTGACGTCCAGAGCGCCCCCGTTGGCGGCGGCGTGGTTGCCGTCCAGGGTGGAGTCCGTGATCGTCATGAACAGGCCCGGGTAGTCCTCGACCGCGCCGCCGGTCGAGGCCATGTTGTCCGAGATCGTGCTGTTGGAGACCGTGCCGACGTTGAACACCCCGCCGCCAATCGCGCCGCCCGCGGAGTTGTTGGTCACCTGGCTGCCGGTCAGGGTCGCGGTGTCCTGGGCGGCGATGCCGCCCCCGCCGTTGCTGCCCCGGTTGCCGGACACCGTGCTGTTGATGACGTGCAGGACAAGGCCCGCAGCGGCGGCGAGCCGTGGTGCCGCGCACCGGGCCGGCCCGCAGAGCCTGCGGGGCGTGGCCGCGGCCTGGCCAGCGGCGGCCGGATGGCCGTTCTGCCCGCTGAAGATCCCGCCACCCTCGTTGCTGGTCACGTTGCCGGTGATCGTGCTCGACTGCACCACCACTGTGCCGGGAACGTTCTTCGGGCCGCCGTTCTGAATGCCGCCGCCGCCGAACACGCCGCCGTTGTTGTTCTCGATCGTGCTGCCGGTGACGGTGAGCGTGCCGCCGGCGTTGCCTACGCCGCCGCCCGCCCCGGCGGTGTTGCCCCTCAGCGAGTCGTGGGCGAGGGTCAGCACGCCCTGGCTGTAGATGCCGCCGCCGTAGGAGTTCGGCCCTGCCTTGCCGCCCGTGATTTCCAGGTTCTCCAGCAGGCCGGTGGCATGGGGGGTGACCGCCATGACCCGGAACCTGCCGGTGGCCGCGACCACCGTGCTCGCGGCTCCGGCTCCGTCGACCGTGATATGCAGCAGGTTCGAAGCGGAGCCGAGCGTGAGTGAGCCCATCGTGAGGTCGTAGGTCCCGGCGGGCACTGTGATGCTCACCGTGCTGCCCGACGGCGCGGCGGCCGCCTCTTCGAGCGCCGCGCGCAGCGTGCACTGCCCGGCGGCGTCGGCGCAGATGCCGTCGCCGGGATGGGCGTCGTGGGCATCGGCGGTCGTGTTGACCGTGAACGCTAAGGACGATGCCTGCGCCGCGCTGGGCAGCCAGGCGGCCGTGCCAGCGGTGAGCAGGCACGCGCCAGCCCCGGCCGCGGCGAACAGGCGAAGTTGCCGGGCGCCTGCCCGGCCATAAAGATTACGAATCCCGCTGCGGCTCATTTCTTGTCTGCCTCCCTCGCGGGACGTCGTGCCGGAGGTGCGCCGGGCTAGCGCTGCGCGGCGTTCGGCCCGGCAGTTGCGGCGCGACGCTTCCGTGGCCGACAGAGGGTGTCTCATCTGAGCATCCCGTCCGTGCATCCAGCGTTCCGGCTTCAACGTCAGCTTGCGCGGCGGTCCGGGGCGGCACAAGGCTTGCCGCCTGAAAGTCCTGTAACGGTTACCCCGCCGTCACGCGCCCGGAGAGCCCGCGGCGAGTTCTCCGTCCTGCCACACCGCGCTGACCAGCGGCACGCCTGGCCGGTAGGCCAGGTACACGTGCGACGGGGCGTCGAGCAGGATCAGGTCGGCTCGGGCGCCTGGGCGCAGGTGACCGACGTCACCACGGCGTAGCGCCCGCGCGCCGCCCGCGGTCGCCGCCCACACCGCCTCCTGCGTGGTCATCCGCATCTCCCGCACGGCCAGGGCCACGGCCAGCGACATGCTGGAGGTGAAGCAGGACCCCGGGTTGCAGTCGCTGGCCAGGGCGACGGTAGCCCCGGCATCCAGCAGGCGGCGGGCGTCCGGATACGGGTTGCGGGTGGAGAACTCCACACCGGGCAGCAGCGTGGCTACCGTGTCCCCGCCCGCCAGCGCGTCCACGTCGGCGCTGGTCAGGTAGGTACAGTGGTCCGCGGACGCGGCGCCAAGCTCCACCGCAAGCTGGACACCGGGCCCGGTGCCGAGCTGGTTCGCGTGTATCCGGGGGATGAGCCCGGCCGCGCGGCCGGCGGTGAGCACCGCGCGGGCCTCGTCCTGGCCGAACGCGCCGCGCTCGCAGAACACGTCCACCCACCTGGCCTGCGGCGCGCAGGCGGCGAGCATCGGCCCACAGACCAGGTCCAGGTAGCCGCCGGGGTCCGCGCGGAAGTCGGGCGGCACGACGTGCGCGCCCAGGAACGTCACCTCGGGCGTCACCTCCGCGGCCAGCGCCACGCTGCGGCGCTCGTCGGCGACCGTGAGCCCGTATCCCGACTTGCATTCGAAAGTGGTGGTGCCCTGGGCCAGCATCTCCGCGCGCAGCGCGCGCAGGTTCGCGCGGAGTTGCTCGTCGCTGGCCGCCCGGGTGGCCGCCACCGTGGTGGCGATGCCGCCCGCCTGGTACGCGGTGCCCGCCATTCTGGCCGCGAACTCGGCGCTGCGCTCGCCCGCGAACACCAGGTGCGCGTGCGAGTCGACGAAACCAGGCAGGACCGCCCGGCCGCCGCAGTCGATCCGCTGGTCCGCGGCGGGCGCGCGGCTGGCCGGGCCGGTCCAGGCCACCTGCGCTCCCTCGATCACCAGCGCCGCGCCGTTGACCGAGCCGAACGCACCGGGCCCGGGCGCGTCGCCGTCGTCGTTGGTGACCAGTTCGCCGATGTTCGTCAGCAGCGTGCTCATGGCGTGGAGCCGCCGGAGCCACCGGGACTTCGGGCCGTGCCGGGGAAGTTCAGCCCGGCGGTCCCGGTCCCGGTCGCCAGATCAGGTTTCCCGGCCTTGGGACGCCGCTCCCGGAAGATCCAGCCGGCCGCCACCCCGCCCACCAGGCCGCCGATGTGCGCCTGCCAGCCGATCCCCGCCTTGGGCAGCAGCACGGTGAACTGGTAGGCGAAGCAGAGCGCCATGATCGCCCCGATGATCATGTCAATCGGGTGCCGGTCGAAGAACCCCCGGACCATGATGTAGCCGAAATAGCCGAACACCAGCCCGCTGGCACCCGCGCCGACGGTGTTCGCTGGCTCGGCGATCCAAGCCGTCAGGCCGCTGGTGAGCACGATGAGGATGGTCACCCAGACGAACTTCTTCACGCCCCGGTAGGCGGCGAGGAAGCCGAAGATGAACAGCGGCCCCGAGTTCCCCTCGATGTGAGCCCAGCTGAAGTGCAGGAACGGCGCGCTGAAGATGTTGGGCAGGCTGCTGATGTCGCGCGGCCGGATCCCGTAGTCCAGGGTGAGCTGGTAGTGATCGGCCCAGTTCACGATCTGGATGATCCACAGGACCACCAGGACGCCAACCATGACGAAGAACGCCTTACGGGCTTCGGCCAGCACCGACTCCGCGTCCCCGGTTCCCAGATCCCACCGTCCCCGGGCCGCCGTGTGCTGGCCGCGCGGCGTCACCCTGCCCGGCGGCCTGCTGCTGGGCGCCCCGCTTCCGCTTGTCGAGACCATGCAGGAAAGCTAACCGGATCCGGGACCCGGTGCTACCTCCGGTCCGTCACGAAACGGAAGCCGTACCCCCTGGCCGGCGCGGTTTCGCGGGACGCCGCTCAGGACGGCCCGGAGCCGGCCGGGCTCTGTGGAGCACTCTGCGATGACCCGGCACGGCAGGAGGGGCATGGAGTACGTCCGCTTCCGGACCGAGCCCACCGCCTGCCGGGCGGCCGGGCCTGCTGGGGTCAGGCGATCTCGATGGACCGCTTGGCCAGGCCGAACCAGAAGCCGTCGATGACCGTGCGCGCCCCGGTCAGGTCGCCCGCGGCGGCCCCGAGCGTGACGAACAGCGGCGCGAAGTGCTCGGTACGCGGATGGGCGAGCCGGGCGGCCGGCGCCTTGTGCTGGAAGTCCAGGAGCGCGTCGAGGTCACCGTGGGCCAGCACCTCCTGGCCCCAGTGGTCGAACTCCGCCATCACCGTGGGCACCGAGCCGTCCATGCTCATCGCGCGCAGGTTGTGGGTGAAGAACCCGCTGCCGACGATGAGCACGCCGTCGTCGCGCAACGGGGCGAGCTTGCGGCCGACCTCGAACAGTTCTGCCGGGTCCAGGCTGGGCATGGAGATCTGCAGCACGGGCACGTCGGCCTGCGGGTACATCTCGACCAGGGGCACGTAGGCACCGTGGTCCAGGCCGCGGCCGGGCAGATCCGCCACCGGGGTGCCGGCGGCGCGGAGCAGCTTGCGTACGTCGCCGGCCAGCCCTGGCGCGCCCGGTGCCGGGTAGGTCACCTGGTAGTACTTGTCCGGGAAGCCCCAGAAGTCGTAGACCAGCGGCACCGTCTGCGTGGCGCCGAGCGCCAGCGGCGCGGCCTCCCAGTGGGCGGACACCATCAGGACCGAGGCCGGCTTGGGCAGCGCGGCCGACCAGCGCGCCAACTGACCGGTCCACAGCGTGTCATCGGCCAGCGGCGGCGCCCCATGGCTCAGGTAGATCGCTGGCATCCGCCCACCGTCACCGCCACGTTGTGGCGTCATGTCCGCTGCTGCGGCCACGTCAGACATCGCGATCCTCCTCACGCCCGCCACTTCCATTCATTCTGCCCCCTGACAACAGTTCAAATTTGAACTACATTCCCGCTACCTAGCAGTGGGGCGGGCTTGCGCAGGGGTGGCCGTCATGGCCCGGCGGCCGCGCGGTCAGGCGGGGCGCAGCAGCGGGGCGATCGCGGCATCCAGCGCCGCGGGGACGTCGTCCACGAGCAGGTGCCGGCCCTCGGCAACCACGTCCCGGCCGCTGATCACCACATTGCGGACGTCGGCAGCGGACCCGGCGAAGATCACCGATTCCAGTGCGGTGCCAGCCTGGAGGCCGGCCAGTCGCGGGGTATCGATGGCCATGGTCACCAGGTCGGCGAGCGCACCGGGGGCAATCTCCCCGGCCTCCGGCCAGGCCAGGCAGGCGTGCCCGGCCACGGTCGCCGCGGTCGCCAGTTCCGCCGCGCGGAAACAGCCGCGCTTCCCGCCCGCCAGCCGCTCCCCCATTTCCACGAGCCTGGCCTCGGCCAGCAGATCCACCACCGCGTGGCTGTCGCTGCCCAGGCTCAGCGGGCAGCCCGCGCCGGCCAGCGCCCTGGCTGGGCCGATCCCGTCGGCCAGGTCGGCCTCGGTGGTCGGGCAGAAGCAGGCCACGGTCCGGCTGCCGCCGAGCAGCCCGATATCGCCGGGGGTGAGATGGGTGGCGTGGACCACCGTGCCGCGCGGGCCCAGGACACCTGCCTGGTCAAGCAGCCGGGCCGGGGTGACGCCGTAGGCGGCCAGGCACGCCTGGTTCTCCGCGGGCTGCTCGGACAGGTGCGCGTGCAGCGGTGCACCGAACGCGTGCGACCAGGCGACCACCGGCGGCATCTGGTCCGGCGGCACCGCCCGCACCGAGTGAATCGCCACCCCGGCGCGGGCATGGGCCCCGAGCATCCCGTGCTCGTCCGCGCCAAGCTCGCTGGCCCGCTCCGCCCACCGTGCCCCGTCGCCGTCGGAGAACCGCTCCTGAGCGCCCGACAGCGCGATCGGTGACCCGTCGGGCCCGAGCCCGCCGCGCAGGTAGCAGGTGTCGAGCAGGGTGATCCGCAGCCCGGCCTGCGCGGCCGCGTCGATCAGGGCCAGGCCCATCTCGTTGGGGTCGCGGTAGCGGACACCGCCCACGTCGTGGTGCAGGTAGTGGAACTCCCCCACACAGGTGATCCCGGCCAGCGCCATCTCCGCGTACACCGCCCTGGCCAGCGCCAGGTAACTGTCCGGCTGCAACCGCCCGGCGACCTGGTACATCCGCTCCCGCCAGGTCCAGAACGTGCCCTGCCCGGCCTGAGTGGCCCCGCGCAGCGCCCGGTGGAACGCGTGCGAGTGCGCGTTCGCCAGCCCCGGCAGCGTGAAGCCGGGCAGGCGCACCGTGTCCGGGGGGCAGTCGCCGGGCGCCACACCGGCGGTCACCGCGGTGAACTGCGGGCCGCTCGCCTCGATGAGCACCCCGGAGCGCACCCCCTGCCCGGGCAGCCAGGCCAGTTCGGCGTGCCAGCGGCGAACGGCGGTCAGCGGCATGCCAGGTCCTCAAGCACGGCGGCCAGCGCCATCACCCCGGTGGCGCAGTCCCCCGGATCCGCGTGCTCGGCGGGCGAATGGGAGACCCCGGTCGGGTTGCGCACGAAAAGCATGCCGGCCGGCACCTGCCCGGCCAGCACCCCGGCGTCGTGGCCGGCCCCGGTGGGCAGCACCGGGGCCCGGATCCCGGCGGCGGCCAGGGTGGCCACCATCCGGTCGCGCAGCCCGGCGTCGAAGTCCACGGCGGGCGTGACCGACTCCCGGGCGTGGTCCAGGGCCACGCCGTGGGCCACCGCGGCGGTCCGGGCCTGGGTCAGCACGTCGTCCACGACCCCGTGCAGCCTGGCCTCGTCCGGCGCCCTGGCGTCCAGCCAGGCGGTCACCGACGAACTGATCGCGTTGACCGCGCCCGGTTCCACGGTCAGCTTGCCGACCGTGGCCAGGGCCCCGTGCCTGGCGGCGGCCCCGCGCGCGGCCAGGATCGTGCCGGCCGCCGCCAGCATCGGGTCGCGGCGGTCGCCGAGCCTGGTGGTCCCGGCGTGGTCGGCGCGACCGGTGAACGTCAGCCGCCAGCGGCCGTGCGGCCAGATCCGCTCCGCCACCCCGATCGCGGCGTCCAGATCCGCGAGCGCGCGGCCCTGCTCGACGTGCAGTTCGACGTACGCGGCGATGCCCGCGGCCAGCGCCTGGTCCGGGCCGAGGGCCCCGGGGTCCTGCCCGGCGGCGGTCATCGCTTCGGCGAACGTGGTGCCGCCGGAGTCGGTCAGCGCCCTGGCTCTGGCGGGCTCGATCGCCCCGGCCAGCAGCCGGCTGCCGAGGCAGGCCACCCCGAACCTGGCCCCCTCCTCCTCGCAGAACGCGGCCACCGCCAGCGGCCGGACCGGGACCTTCCGCCGCTCGCGCAGCAGGTCGATCGCGGCGAACGCGGTCACCACTCCGAGCGGGCCGTCGTAGGCGCCGCCGTCCGGCACCGAATCCAGGTGGCTCCCGGTGACCACGGCCCCGGCCGGGCCCGCCCCGGGATCCGCCCCGGGATCCGCCCCGGGGACGTCCCACCACGCCCACAGGTTGCCGTTGTGGTCGGTGATTGCCCTGAGGTTCCGTTCTGCTGCTGTTTGAAAGAACCAGCGACGGCATTGCGCGTCGGCCGGCGTCCAGGAGTACCGCCGGTAACCACCGGTGCCGGCGTCGCGGCCGAGCGGGAGCAGCGACTGCCACAGCGCAGCGAAGCTCACCCCTGCCTCTCCGCGGTCACGACGCCTGGCCGGGATGCTCGGACATGGGGACGCGCACGCCCCGGTCGCGGGCCACCTGCGCCGCCTCGTCGTAACCCGCGTCGACGTGGCGGATCACGCCCATCCCCGGGTCGTTGGTCAGGACGCGTTCCAGTTTGGCCCCGGCCAGCGGGGTGCCATCGGCGACGCACACCTGCCCGGCGTGGATGGACCGGCCGATGCCGACCCCGCCGCCGTGGTGCACGCTCACCCACGACGCGCCCGAGGCCGTGTTGACCAGGGCGTTCAGGATCGGCCAGTCGGCGATGGCGTCGGAGCCGTCGGCCATGTTCTCGGTCTCCCGGTAGGGCGAGGCGACCGAGCCGCAGTCCAGGTGGTCGCGTCCAAGCACGATCGGCGCGCGCACCTCGCCGCGGGCCACCAGGTCGTTGAACGCCAGCCCGGCCAGGTGCCGCTCGCCGTAGCCGAGCCAGCAGATCCGCGCGGGCAGCCCCTGGAACCGCACCTTCTCCCTGGCCATCCGGATCCACCTGGCCAGCGGCTCGTTGCCAGGGAACAGGTCCAGGATGGTGCGATCGGTGACCGCGATGTCGTCCGGATCGCCGGACAGCGCCGCCCACCGGAACGGCCCCCTGCCCTCGCAGAACAGCGGCCGGATGTAAGCGGGGACGAACCCGGGGAAGGCGAACGCGCGCGAGTAGCCGGCCGCCTCCGCCTCGCCGCGGATCGAGTTGCCGTAGTCGAAGACCTCGGCGCCCGCGTCGAGGAAGCCGACCATGGCCGCCACGTGGGCGGCCATGGACTCGCGCGCCCGGGTGGTGAACCCGGCCGGGTCCTCGGCCCGCAGCGCCGCCATGTCCTCGAACGCCACCCCGCGCGGCAGGTAGGTCAGCGGGTCGTGGGCCGAGGTCTGGTCGGTGACCACGTTGATCGGCGCGCCCATGGCCAGCATGGCGGGCACGAGGTCGGCGGCGTTGCCGAGCAGCCCGATCGACAGCGGCTCGCCCGCGTCCCGCGCGGCCTCCGCCCGGCGCAGCGCGTCGGAGAGGTCGTCGGCGGCCACGTCGAGGTAGCCGTACTCGATCCGCCGGGCGATCCGGGACGGGTCACAGTCGATGCAGATCGCGACCCCGCCGTTCATCGTCACGGCCAGCGGCTGCGCGCCACCCATCCCGCCCAGGCCCGCGGTCAGCGTGATCGTCCCGGCCAGCGTCCCGCCGAACCGCTTCTCCGCCACCGCGGCGAACGTCTCGTAGGTCCCCTGGAGGATGCCCTGCGTGCCGATGTAGATCCAGGATCCGGCCGTCATCTGGCCGAACATGGTCAGCCCCAGCGACTCGAGCCGCCGGAACTCCTCCCAGGTCGCCCACTGTGGCACCAGCAGCGAGTTGGCGATGAGCACCCGCGGCGCCCACTCGTGCGTGCGCATCACCCCGACCGGTTTGCCGGACTGGACGAGCAACGTCTCGTCCCCGGCCAGGGTTTTTAGTGTCGATACGATCGCGTCGTAGCTGGCCCAGCTCCGTGCGGCGCGCCCGGACCCGCCATAGACAACGAGCTGGTCGGGGTGCTCGGCCACCTCGGGGTCAAGGTTGTTCATGAGCATCCGCATGGCCGCTTCCTGTGGCCAGCCCCGGCAGCTCAGGCCGGTGCCACGCGGGGCGCGG
>DASXKD010000147.1:0-27883 GCA_036497045.1 Streptosporangiaceae bacterium
AACGTATAACCAGCGCTCTGCCGGTAGCTATGGCCGCTGATGCCCACGATGGTCCCGGTGAGGAAGTTGCCGCTATAGAACTGCACGCCCGGCTGGTCGGTCCAGACGGTGAGCTCACGGCCGCTGGCCGGGTCCAGTGCCTGCGCGGCCCGGACCAGCGAGCCGAACGGGGTGGACAGGTGCGGGCCAGTGCTGTTGAGCACCCAGTTGTGATCATAGCCCTGGGCGATCAGCAACTGCGGGTTGGGTTTGATCCCGCGCCGCGCCGCCACGTGACCGGCCGGCCATGGCGGCCTAGTCTTCCCAGGAGCGGGCGAGCCGCCCGGGACGACGCGGAGGTGACGGTGGAGCAGGACAGGGCACTGCAGGTCTTGGAGGCCTACCGGGCCGCGAGCAAGGACACGCTCGCGGACCGGATGGGGATCACCATCGTCGAAGCCAGCGCGGAACGTGTCGTCGGCACCATGCCGGTGGCCGGTAACATCCAGCCTTACGGCCTGCTCCATGGCGGTGCCTCGTGCGTCCTCGCCGAGACCCTGGGCTCACTGGCCTCGGCCCTGCACGCGGGGCCGGACCGGATCACGGTGGGCATCGAGATCAGCGCGACCCACCATCGTGCCGCCACCGACGGCCTGGTGACGGGCGTGACAACCCTGCTGTATGGCGGGCGGACCATCACCACCCACGAGATCGTCATCACCAACGAGGCCGGGCGCCGGGTCTGCACCTCGCGGCTCACCTGCATGCTCATGGACCGGGTTCCCAACCGGGCGCCCTGAGCCGCGCGCGGCGGCCCTCCTGCTTGAACCGGTAACCAGGCGTGGAGGCGTGCATGCCCTGCGCCACCAGGGGAAACCACACATGACCGGACGTTTACGGCATTCTGTCCGGCGAATGGAGATGCCTTTGCGCGGCCCGCCTGAGGGTCGCTACGGTGGTGCCGAGAGCCCGGGGCAGCCGAGTAGAGAACGTGTCGGCCCGGGGAAGGCCGACACGGCACCAAAGGCGGCCCCGGGCTTTCGAGCCGGCCCCTGCTGCTTGACCGCCTGCGGCGGCATGCGCCGAGGGGCCGTTGTACCAGTCCGGGGAGGCGACCCCCCTGAACCCCGGCTCCCCTGGTGGTCACCGGTCCGCTTTAGCGCGGGAGCTTGATGTCGCGCCGGCCCTCGCGGGAACCGGTCCCCTTGGCGCGAGGCTGAGGTTGTCTCCAGCCCTCCGTGGTCACACACCCTCGGTCAGTGTGGGGGGTCGATGAGGGCGGCTAGGCCGTCGAGGATCGTTCGCAGGCCGAAGTCGTAGGCGTGCTGCGGGTCATAGGCGCCGCGGTGGGCGGTGCCCGCTGCCGTTCCGACGCGGGCGGCCAGTGGGTAGGCACCGGGGTCGAGAACCTTCTGCAATAGGGGCCCGATGGCGGCCCACCATTGCCCTTCGTCCATGGCGGGGTCCTGGCGGGTCGCCTGGAAGTCGGCGGCGGCGCGGGCCCAGGCCTGGACAAAGGCCAGCAGGTGGGTGAGGGCGGCATCCATCTGGATGTCGTCCAGGCCGAGGCCGTCGAGCGCGGCCAGCTCATGCTCGTATTTGGCCATCAGCCCAGGGCCGAGCGGCGGACGGCCGGTGGTGATGGCCGCGGCCCATGGATGGGCTTCGAACAGCGCCCGGTTCTCGGCAGCGATCGCGGTGACCCGCTGCCGCCACGGCTGCCCGGCGGTGTCGCTACGGGGCATCCGCTGGTAGGCAGCGTCGAGCATCAGATCAAGCAGTTCGGCCTTGCCGGGCACGTAGGTGTGGAGGGTCATCGGCACTACCCCCAGATCGCCGGCAAGCCGCCGCATGGTGACCGCGTCCAGGCCGTCGGCGTCCGAGGGCGTGACCATCACCATGCCGCTGCGGTCCGAGGAGTGGGGCGAGCGCGCCTTCCAGGTCCGCGACCCCAACGGCGTCATCATCGAACTTCTCGGCTGGAACGCCCCCACCGCCGGGTAAGACCGCAACAGCAGGCCTGGCAATGGTCCCCAGGATCTTCGGGTGGTTCAGGCTCCCGCCGGCACCAGGTGGCTGCGGGGGCCCGGCGATCACTCAGCGGGGGACGCCGGCGTGGGGGTGCTGTCCGCCGGGGTCTCCCCCGGCGTGCGGGGAAGGATGCCCGCCAGGACTTCTTCGGCCACCAGGCGCATGGAGACGCGGCGGTCCATCGACGTCTTCTGGATCCAGCGGAACGCCTCTGGCTCGGTCAGGCCAGCGTCCACCTGCAGGCGGCCCTTGGCCCGGTCCAGCAGCTTGCGCACCTCAAGGCGCTCCCGCAGGGTGCCCACTTCTGCCCCGAGCGCCGACAACTCCTGGAAGCGGCTGACCGCGATCTCGATCGCGGGTACCAGGTCGGCCTTGGTGAAAGGCTTCACGAGGTAAGCCATCGCGCCCGCGTCCCTGGCCCGCTCGACCAGTTCACGCTGGGAGAACGCGGTAAGGATGACCACCGGGGCGAGGTGCTTGGCGGCGATCTGCTCGGCCGCGGAGATACCGTCCAGGACCGGCATCTTGACGTCCAGGATCAGCAGGTCTGGCAGCAGCTTTTCGGCCAGTTCGACCGCCTGCTGGCCGTCGGACGCCTCGCCGGCGATCTCGTAGCCTTCCTCCTCCAGCATCTCTTTCAGGTCAAGCCGGATCAGCGCCTCGTCTTCGGCGATGACAACGCGGACCGGTGTCTGGCTCACAGCCACGAGCGTACCCAAAGCGGTAGATTGGCGTCGGCCGCGCCTCTCCTCTTCCGGGGGAGACAGCCGGTCAAGCCCCGGTAGACCAATAGGCAGAGTCCGCGGTCTCAAACACCGTGCAGTGTGGGTTCGAATCCCACCCGGGGCACGAGCCGGCTTCCATGCTCGGCGGCCCTCAGCGGCCTCGCCGAGGGCCGCGATCCCGCCTGTTCAGCCGAGCAGGTCGCGGACGCGAGGGATGACCTTGCGGCCGTAGAGCTCGATGTTGGTCATGAGCTGTTCGTGCGTCAGGCCCGGCATCCCGTACTTCAGGTCGAACCTGGTGGCATCCAAGGCGCGCAGGTTGGTGGCGATCTTCTGTGCGACGGTCTCGGGTGAGCCGACGTACAGAGCTCCGTGCGGCCCGGTTTCCCTGTCGAAGTCTTCCTCGGCCGGGATCGCAAAGCCGCGCTCCGGGGCCATGAGCGTGATGATCTCCCGCCACCTCGGCCAGAACTCCGCCTTCGCCTGCTCGTCGCTGGCCGCGACGTGGCCGGGCGAGTGCACGAGCACCGGCAGCGGCGGGCGGCCGAACTTCTCCAGGGCCCGCTGAAATAGTTGCGAGTACGCGGCGAACCGGGCCGGCGGCCCGCCGATGATGGCCAGCGCCAGCGAGAACCCAAGGCGGGCGGCGCGGATCACCGACTGCGGGTTACCGCCGACGCCGATCCACACCGGGAACGGACCGGACTCGGTGTGCGGCACCACGTCCTGGTTGAACAGGGGCGCACGGGTCTTACCCGCCCAGGTGACCGGGGCGCCCCTGAGCAACTCGGCAAACAGCGCGGCCTTCTCCTCGAAGAGCTCCTCATAGTCGGCGAGGTCGTAGCCGAACAACGGGAACGATTCGGTGCTCGACCCCCGGCCGAGGATGACTTCGGCCCGGCCGCTGGAAATCGCGTTCAGCGTGGCGTATCGCTGGAACACCCGGACCGGATCGTCAGAGCTGAGCACGGTCACGGCGGAGCCGAGGCGGATTCGTTCGGTGCGGGCCGCGATCGCCGCGAGCACCACGT
Organism: Streptosporangiaceae bacterium; assembly: GCA_036497045.1. Taxonomy (GTDB): domain Bacteria; phylum Actinomycetota; class Actinomycetes; order Streptosporangiales; family Streptosporangiaceae; genus DASXKD01. The sequence goes on from DASXKD010000147.1 coordinate 3,767, forward strand.
CCCCGGCCGGCATCGGGAAGTACCCGGTGTGATGCTCGCCGATCCCGAAGAAGTCCACGCCGGCTTGCTCGGCAAAGATCCCCTCGTCGACCACGTTGCGGATCGTCTGGGCATGCGAGAGCGGTGTGCCCTCGGTGTCTGCGTTCCGGTCGCCGAAGGTGTCTAGCCCGAAGGCATACGTCATGCGAGGCTCCTCGCGTCCTGGCGCACCGCCCGCTCGAACTCAGCCAGCGACAGCACCGCCCCGAACACCGGTCCGCCCGGCTCAAGCACCCGGCCCGCGCGCAGACCGTCCAGGCGAACCGAGTCATAGCCGATCCGGTCGGCCAGGCCGGCGATCGTGGCGACCGCGTCGGCGTCGTCGCCCGCGATGCCCAACGCTCGCCGATCCGGGTCGCCCGGTGGCCTCGCCCGGTCCTCGAGTTCGTGGTAGCCGATGTGGTTGAGCGCCTTGACCACGGTCGAGCCGGTGAGGAGCTGGGCGACGATCTCGCTGCTCCCGCCATGTTCGAAGGCCCGCAGCGCGCCGTCGCTGGCCGGCCAGTAGTTCATCGCGTCGACCACGAGCTTGCCGCGCAGCAGGCCGGGATCGATCTCGCCGAAGCGGTGCAGCGGCACCGCGAGCACCACGATGTCCGCGTCCGCCACCGCATCGCTGGCCCATCGCGGCTGCGCGCCGGGAATCATCAGTTCGGTGATCAACGCGATGTTTTCCGGGTCGCCCGACGTGGCGATGGCTACTGGGTAGCCGGCCTTGATGACCAGCCGTGCGATCACCGGCCCCACGTGGCCCGCGCCGAGTACCGCGATCCCGTTCGGCCCGGTCATCAGAATCCGACCACCTGGCGTGGTGGGCGTGGTCATCGGCTCGTCCTTCCCGTGGCGGTAGTGGAACGCTGAAAGGTAACCGGACTTTACCCCGGTTATATTCCAGCCGTAGGTGAGGCCATGAACCAGCCCGTGACGTGGGCGGCGCCGCCTGCCGAGCGTGCCGACGCCGCGCAGGGAGCGGACAAGCTGACCATGGACGGGCTGGCCGAACGCGTGGGGCTGGGGAAGGGAACCGTGTTCCGCCGATTCCGCACCTGGGCGGGGATCTTCCAAGCACTGCTTGACGACGACGAGAGCGACTTCCAGCAGCAGGTAGTCTGCCGCGGCCGTCAGTCGCGGCCGTCAGTCGCGGCCGTCGAGAATCGTCAGATGAGCGGGCGGGCGGTGGGCGGGATGGGTGCGGGCAGCGCGGTCGTGCCCATCAGATAGGCGTCCACGGCGGCGGCCGCGCTGCGGCCCTCGGCGATCGCCCACACGATCAGCGACTGGCCACGGCCCATGTCGCCGGCCACGAACACGCCAGGGATGGACGTCGCGTAGGCGGCATCCCTGGCCACGTTCCCCCGGGGGTCCATGTCCACGCCCAGGTCATCGAGCAGCCCCGCACGGTCCGCACCGGTGAACCCCATGGCGAGCAGGACCAGGTCAGCCCTGAGCTCTCGTTCTGTACCGGGAACCGGCGCGAAGCGGGTGGCCGGACCTTCCACCTCCACCAGCCGCAACGCCCGCACCCGCCCATCGTCATCACCGAGGAACGCCCGCGTGGAGACGGCGAACACCCGCTCGCCGCCCTCCTCGTGGGCGCTGGACACCCGGTAGATCATCGGGTACACCGGCCAGGGCTGCGCCTCCGGGCGCCAATCCGGTGGCCTGGGCATGATCTCGAGCTGGGTCACCGACGCGGCGCCGTGCCGGTGCGCGGTGCCGAGGCAGTCGGCGCCGGTGTCCCCGCCGCCGATGATCACCACATGCCGGCCGTGCGCGCTGACCGGCGTCTGCGTGCCGTGGGCGACGGCCCGGTTGGACGCGGGCAGGTACTCCATGGCCTGGTGTACCCCGTCCAGGTCCGCTCCTGGCACCGGCAGGCCCCGGGGGATGGTCGCGCCGCCGGCCAGCACCACGGCGTCGTGCTCGGCCCGCAACTGCGCGGCGGTCACGTCGCGGCCCGCGTCGATGCCGCAGGCGAACGCTGTGCCCTCGGCGCGCATCTGGTCCAGGCGGCGGTCCAGGTGCCGCTTTTCCAGCTTGAACTCTGGTATGCCGAAGCGGAGCAGACCGCCGGGTGCTTCCGCGCGCTCGTACACCGTCACCGCGTGCCCGGCCCTGGTGAGCTGCTGCGCGGCGGCCAGGCCGGCCGGCCCGGAGCCCACGACGGCCACCGTGCGCCCGGTCAGCGCGGCCGGCGGCTCGGGCGCCACCCAGCCCGACGCGAAGGCCCGGTCGATAATCTCCACCTCGACCTGCTTGATCGTCACTGGATCTGAGTTGATGCCGAGCACGCAGGCGCTCTCGCACGGCGCCGGGCACAGCCGCCCGGTGAACTCGGGGAAGTTGTTGGTGGCGTGCAGTCGCCTGGCCGCCTCCTCCCAGTCCTCGCGCCAGACCAGGTCGTTCCACTCGGGGATGAGGTTGCCCAGCGGGCAGCCCTGATGGCAGAACGGTATGCCGCAGTCCATGCAGCGCCCGGCCTGCAGTTCCAGCCGGGCGGTACCGAACCCGGTGTACACCTCGCGCCAGTCCGAGATCCGCACGCTCACCGGGCGGCGGGCCGGGGTCACCCGCGGCGTGGTCAGGAAGCCCTTGGGATCAGCCATGATGCCCCCTCACCCGTGCGCGGCGGCCATGACGGCCTCGTTGACGTCCAGGCCCTCGCGCTCGGCGCGGCGCGCGGCCTCCAGCACCCGTTTGTAGTCGTGCGGCATGACCTTGGCGAACCGGGGCAGCGCCGCGTCCCAGTCGGTCAGCAGCCGCGCCGCCACCACCGAGCCGGTCTCCGCGTGATGGCGCTCGACCAGCCCGTGCAGCAGGTCCGCGCCGGCGGCGTCCACCGGCTCCAGGTCGGCCATGCCGGTGTTCACCCGGCGCAGGTCCGGGTCGAGCAGGTAGGCGGTGCCGCCGGACATGCCCGCGGCGAAGTTGCGCCCGGTCCGGCCGAGCACCACCACGGTGCCGCCGGTCATGTACTCACAGCCGTGATCCCCGGTGCCCTCGGCGACCGCGACCGCACCGGAGTTGCGCACGCAGAACCGCTCGCCGACGATGCCCCGCAGGAAGATCTCCCCGCCGGTCGCCCCGTAGCCAATCACGTTGCCCGCGATGATCTGGGTCTCGGCGGCGAACGGTGCCGCCGGGTCGGGGGCGACCACGATCCGGCCGCCGGACAGCCCCTTCGCCAGGTAGTCGTTGGCATCCCCGGCCAGCCGCAGGGTGATGCCGCGGGGCAGGAACGCGCCGAACGACTGGCCCGCGGAGCCGGTGAACCGGACGGTGATCGTGTCGTCGGGCAGGCCCGCGCCGCCCCACCGCTTGGTCACCTCATAGCCGAGCATCGTCCCGACCGTCCGGTTCACGTTGCGGACCGGAAGGTCCAGGGTGACCGGGGCCGCGTCGGCGAGGGCACCCTCGGCGAGCTGGATCAGGGTGTGGTCCAGCGCCCGGTCCAGCCCGTGGTCCTGGCTGGTCCGGTGCTGCCTGGCCTCGCCCGGCGGCAGGTCCGGCATGTGCAGCACGGGAGCAAGGTTCAGCCCTGCGGCCTTCCAGTGGCTCACCGCCTGGGCGGTGTCGAGCAGGTCGGCCCGGCCCACCGCCTCGTCCAGGGTGCGGCAGCCGAGCGCGGCCAGGTACTCCCTGACCTCTTCGGCGATGAACTCGAAGAAGTTGACGACGAACTCGGGCCGGCCGGTGAAGCGCTTGCGCAGCTCCGGGTTCTGGGTAGCCACGCCGACCGGGCAGGTGTCCAGGTGGCAGACGCGCATCATGACGCAGCCGGACACGACAAGCGGCGCGCTGGCGAAGCCGAACTCCTCGGCGCCGAGCAGCGCGGCGATGATCACGTCGCGGCCGGTCTTGAGCTGGCCGTCGGCCTGCACCACGATGCGGTCCCGCAGCCCGTTGCGCAGCAGCGTCTGCTGGGTCTCGGCCAGGCCGAGCTCCCACGGTGCCCCGGCGTGCTTGATGCTGGTCAGCGGCGCGGCCCCGGTGCCGCCGTCATGGCCGGAGATGAGCACCACGTCGGCGTGCGCCTTGGACACCCCGGCGGCGACGGTGCCGACGCCCACCTCGGCGACCAGCTTCACGTGCACCCGCGCGGCCGGGTTGGCGTTCTTCAGGTCGTGGATGAGCTGGGCGAGGTCCTCGATCGAGTAGATGTCGTGATGCGGCGGGGGCGAGATGAGGCCGACGCCGGGGGTGGAGTAGCGGGTCCGGGCGATCCACGGGTACACCTTGTGCCCGGGCAGCTGGCCGCCCTCGCCCGGCTTGGCTCCCTGCGCCATCTTGATCTGCAGGTCGTCGGCGTTGACCAGGTACTCGCTGGTCACCCCGAACCGGCCGCTGGCCACCTGCTTGACCGCGGACCTGCGCAGGTCGCCGTTCGGGTCGCGGACGAACCGGCGGGGGTCCTCGCCGCCCTCCCCGGTGTTGGACTTGCCGCCGAGCCGGTTCATCGCGATCGCCAGGGTCTCGTGCGCCTCGGCGGAGATCGAGCCGTAGGACATGGCACCGGTGGCGAACCGGCGCACGATCGCCGAGACCGGCTCGACCTCCTCGACCGGCACCGGCGGGCGCGCCGCGGCCACGTCCACGCCGCGGATCCGCAGCAGCCCGCGCAGGGTCATCAGCCTGCTGGCGGAGTCGTCGACCAGCTGGGTGTACTCCTTGAAGATCTCGTATCGCCTGGCCCGGGTGGCGTGCTGGAGCTTGAACACGGTCTCCGGGTTGAACAGGTGCCGCTCCCCATCACGGCGCCACTGGTACTCCCCGCCGGTTTCCAGCCGCTGGTGTGCCAGCCCGGCCTCACGGCCGCCGAACGCCCTGGCGTGGCGGCGGGCCACCTCGGCGGCGAGCACGTCGAAGCCGGCGCCGCCCAGCCGTGACGTGGTGCCGGTGAAGCAGGTGCTGACCACCTCGTCACCCAGGCCGATCGCCTCGAAGATCTGGGCGCCGTGGTAGGACGCGCAGGTCGACACGCCCATCTTGGACATGATCTTCAGCAGGCCCTTGCCGAGCGCCTTGATGAGGTTCGCTGGCGCCTTGTCCGCCGGGACGTTCTCAAGCACACCGCGGCGCACCATGTCCTGCACGGACTCCAGTGCCAGGTACGGGTTGACCAGGGCCGCGCCGTAGCCGATGAGCAGCGCGATGTGATGCGGCTCGCGGGCGTCGGCGCACTCCACCACAAGCCCCACCTGGGTCCGGGTCCGCTCCCTGATCAGGTGGTGGTGCACCGCGCCGCATAGCAGCAGCGACGGGATGGGCGCGAGCGCCGGGTCGACCGAGCCTGCCGGGTCACCCGCGCCCCGGTCGGACAGCACCACGATCCGGGTGCCCGCCTCGATCGCGGCCGTCACCCCGGCACAGATCTCGGCCAGCCGCCCGCGCAGCGCCGCGCCGCCGCCGGCCACCCGGTAGCGGCCGTCGGCCACATGTGCGGCGAACCCGGGCAGGTTGCCGTCGTGGTTGATGTGGATGATCTTGGCGAGGTCGTTGTCGCTGATCACCGGGTAGGGCAGCACGATCTGGCGGCACGAGGCCGGTCCTGGATCCAGCAGGTTCTGCTCGGCGCCGGTGGAGGTCTCCAGCGAGGTGACGAGCTCCTCCCTGATCGCGTCCAGCGGCGGGTTGGTGACCTGGGCGAACAGCTGGGCGAAGTAGTCGAAAAGCAGCCTGGGCCGGTCGGAAAGCACGGCGATCGGGGTGTCCGTGCCCATCGAGCCGATCGGCTCGGCCCCGGCGGTGGCCATCGGCCCGAGCAGCAGCCGCAGTTCCTCCTCGGTGTAGCCGCTGGCCCGCTGCCTGGTGGTGAGTTCCGCGGTGCCGGGCAGGGCCCGGTGCCGGTCGGGCAGGTCGTCCAGGTGCATGAGGCCGGCGTGCAGCCACTCGGCGTACGGGTGCTCGGCGGCCAGCGCCGCCTTGACGTCGGCATCTTCGAGGATGCGGTGGCTGCCGGTATCGGCGAGGAAGATCCGCCCCGGCTGCAGCCGCCCCTTGCGGACCACGGTGGCCGGGTCGAGGTCGAGCACGCCGACCTCGCTGGCCAGGATCACCAGGCCGTCCTGAGTCACCCAGTACCGGCCAGGGCGCAGGCCGTTGCGGTCGAGCACGGCACCCGCCACGGTCCCATCGGTGAAAGCCACGCAGGCGGGGCCGTCCCAGGGTTCCATCAGCGTGGCGTGGAACCGGTAGAACGCGCGCCGCGCCGGGTCGATCTCCTCATGGTTCTCCCACGGCTCGGGGATCATCATGAGGATCGCGTGCGGCACCGACCGGCCGCCGAGGTAGAGCAGTTCCAGGCACTCGTCGAAGCTGGCGGAGTCGCTGGCCGACTCGCTCAGGATCGGCAGGAGGCGCGCCAGCCCGCGCCCGTCCGCCGCCTCGGGGAACAGGCCGGAAGACAGCATCGCCTCCCTGGCCCGCATCCAGTTGCGGTTGCCGCGCACGGTGTTGATCTCACCGTTGTGCGCGATGAACCGGTACGGGTGGGCACGCGGCCAGGACGGCATCGTGTTCGTGGAGAACCGGGAGTGCACCAGGGCCAGGGCCGAGGTGTAGGCCGGGTCGGACAGGTCGGGGTAGAACGGCAGCAGTTGCAGCGCCGTGAGCATCCCCTTGTAGACGATCGTCGCGGACGACAGGCTGGCCGGGTACAGGCCGGTCTCATGCTCCATCCGCTTGCGCAGGCAGAACGCCCGGCGGTCCAGGGCCAGCCCGGTGTCCCCACCCGCCTCCCCATCCCCCTTCAATGCGGCGACGAACAACTGGGCCAGCCGCGGCATTGTGGCCCGCGCGCCCTTCCCGCAGTGCATGGCGTCGTGCGGGACATCCCGCCAGCCGAGGACCGACAGCCCCTCCTGGGCCGCCAGTTCGGCGACCGCCGCCTGCGCCCGGGCGCACTCGGCAGTATCGGTGGGCAGGAAGATCAGCCCGGCGGCGTAGCTGCCCACCGCGGGCAGGTCGAACCCGCAGGAGGCGCGGAACAGGGCGTGTGGCATCTGGGTGAGGATGCCAGCCCCGTCGCCGGTGTCCGGGTCGCTGCCCTTGGCGCCGCGATGGTCCAGGTTCCGCAGCACGGTGAGCGCCTGGGCAACGGTGTGATGGGTCTTGCGCCCGGACAGGTCGGCGACGAACCCGACGCCACAAGCGTCGTGCTCGTACTGGCTGTCGTACAGCCCCGAATCCCGCGCCTCCGGGCTAGCACTGCGAGCATCGCCGAAGCCGCCCAGCGGGCCGCGAGCAGGGCTATGCGCCTCGCGGGGGGTTCCGGGGGGTCGCCCCCCCGGGCTCACACTGCGGGCATCGGCGAAGCCGCCCGACGCGCGGCGAGCAGGGTTGTGCGCAGCGGCAGAGGGCATTCAAGCTCCTGTCGTCCGTTCGTCCGTATTCGCGTTTCGCGTGCGGATTCGGGACAACATTGGCCCTGCCGCGGGGCGGCGCCGGTGCTGCGGCTAGTGGCTTGGTGAGCTACCGCTCCGGGATTCCCTCCAGATTACGCCACCCGTGCGTTCTTGCCCGCGCAGGCCGGGGGGTGAAACCCTTGGGGACAGACAAATTCCTGGTCGTCACAGGTACCAGAACGCTCTGTCGCAGCGAGTGAGATCAGCGGGTGGCCCGCGCCGGGCGGCGCACGCCCGCGGCGAGATCCCCGGCCAGCTCACGTATTCCCTGGATGCCGGCGGTCAGGTCCGGCGCATCCAGGAGGCGCTGCACGAACGCAGAGCCGACGATCACGCCGTCCGCGAAGCCCGCGACCTCCGCGGCCTGGGCACCGTCGCGCACGCCGAGCCCGACCGCGGCGGGCAGGTCCGTGCAGGCACGGATCCGGCTCACCACGCCCGCGGCGGCGTCGCCGACCCGGTCCCTGGCGCCGGTGATGCCCATGACCGACACCGCGTAGACGAACCCGGCGCAGACCTTGGTGATCAGCTCGATGCGCTCCGGGGTGGAACTCGGCGCTACCAGGAACACCCGGTCGAGGTCGTGCGCGGCGGCCGCGTCCAGCCAGGGCCCGGCCTCCTCCGGCGTCAGGTCGGGGGTGATGAGCCCGCACCCGCCCGCCGCGGCCAGGTCGCGGGCAAAGGCGTCCACGCCGTAGTGGTCGACCGGGTTCCAGTAGGTCATGACCAGCACGGCCACGCCGGTGGCGGCCACGGCTTCGACAGTGCGCAGCACATCGGCGGGCCTGGTCCCGCCGGCCAGCGCCCGGTCCATGGCCGCCTGGACGACCGGGCCGTCCAGCAGCGGGTCGGTGTAGGGCAGGCCGATCTCGATCACATCCGCGCCGGCTTCCGCCATCGCCCTGCCGGCCTCGATCGCCCCGTCCACGGTGGGGAAACCGGCCGGCAGGTACCCGACGAGGACCGCCCGCCCCTCCCCCGCGGCCTTGGTGAACGCCGCGCCGACGGCGGTCACCGGCTGACCGCCGCGTCGAGTGCCTCGGCGCTCAGGTGCCCGAACCACTTTGAGGCCGTGGCGACATCCTTGTCACCGCGGCCGGACAGGTTCACCAGCAGCAGCGCATCCGGGCCGGACTCGCGTCCCACCTGCAGCGCACCGGCCAGCGCGTGCGCGGACTCCAGCGCCGGGATGATCCCTTCGGTCCGGCATAGCACCGAGAAGGCCTCCATGGCCTGGGCGTCGGTGATGGCCCGGTAGCTGGCCCGCCCGCTCGCGGCGAGCCAGGCGTGCTCGGGGCCGACCCCGGGGTAGTCCAGGCCCGCGGAGATCGAGTGGGTGGTGAGCGTCTGGCCGTCCCGGTCCTGCAGCACCCGGGTCCGCATGCCGTGCAGCACCCCGTCAGACCCGGCCACCATGGTCGCCGCGTGCCTGCCGGTGTCCAGCCCGTCACCGCCCGCCTCGCAGCCGATCAGAGCGACGGAGGAGTCCGGCAGGAACGCGTGGAAGATGCCGATCGAATTGGAACCGCCGCCCACGCAGGCGATCACCGCGTCGGGCAGCCGGCCGGCCAGTTCAAGGACCTGCTGGCGCGCCTCGACGCCGATGACCCGCTGGAAGTCCCTGACCATCATCGGGAACGGGTGCGGGCCGCCGACCGAGCCGATGCAGTAGTGAGTGCTGGCGACCGTGGTGACCCAGTCGCGGAACGCCTCGTTCATGGCGTCCTTGAGGGTGCGGCTGCCGATCGTGACCGGGATGACCTCCGCGCCGAGCATCCGCATCCGGGCCACGTTCAGCGCCTGCCGGTGGGTGTCCTCCTCGCCCATGTACACGGCGCAGTCCAGGCCGAACAGCGCACAAGCCGTGGCGGTGGCCACCCCGTGCTGCCCGGCCCCGGTCTCGGCGATCACCCGGGTCTTGCCCATCCGCCTGGCCAGCAGCACCTGGCCGAGCACATTGTTGATCTTGTGCGAGCCGGTATGGGTCAGGTCCTCGCGTTTGAGCAGCACCTCGCACCCGGCCGCCGCGGAGAACCGGGGTGCCCGGGTGAGCAGCGTCGGCCGGGCGGCGTAACCCCGGAGCAGGGCCTCCAGTTCGGCGTGGAACGCCGGGTCGGCCTTGGCGGCGGCGTACTGCGCATCCAGTTCGTTCAGGGTGGCAATGAGCGACTCGGGGACGAACCGTCCACCGTAATCGCCGAAATGACCGCCCGCGTCGGGCACCTCCGCCAGCCCGGCGGCGGACCCGGGCGCAGCAGCGGACCCGGCCGCGGGGGTACTACCGCTCATGGGCGGTCGCCGCGCAGCGCCGGGTGGGAACCCGCGGTCACCAGGTCGGCCACGGCTGATCGTGGGTCCTTGCCGGTGACCAGGCTCTCCCCCACCAGCACGGCGTCCGCCCCGGCGGCCGCGTAGGCGAACAGGTCCCGCGGTCCCCGGATCCCCGACTCAGCGATCTTGATGACGTGGCTGGGGATCAGCGGGGCGAGCCGCGCGAACAGCCCCCGGTCCACCTCCAGGGTGGTCAGGTCGCGCGCGTTCACGCCGATGACCTTGGCCCCGGCCTCCACCGCGCGCACGACTTCCGCGTCGGTGTGCACCTCGACGAGGGGCACGAGCCCTATCGATACGGCCCGCTCGACCAGCGACACCAGGGCGTTCTGCTCCAGCGCGGCCACGATCAGCAGCACCATGTCGGCGCCGTGCGCGCGGGCCTCCCAGATCTGGTAGGAGCTGACGATGAAGTCCTTGCGCAGGACCGGCACGGCCACCCGCTCCCGGACCGCGGCCAGGTCTTCCAGGCTGCCGCCAAAGTGGCGAGGCTCGGTGAGGACGCTGATGATGCTCGCCCCGCCGGCCTCGTAGTCACAGGCGAGCGCCGCCGGGTCGTCGATCGCCGCCATCTTGCCCTTGGACGGGCTGGCGCGCTTGACCTCGGCGATGACGGCCACGTCCTGGCCACTGAGAGCGGCGACGGCATCTAGGGGCGAAGCCGCCTGCGTGGCGATCTCCTTGAGCCGCTCCAGCGGTGTGTGCCGCTGGCGGGCGGCGAGATCGGTGCGCACGCCTTCCAGGATCTCGTTGAGCACGCTCACGCGGTCCGCTGTCCCCTCGAGTCGGATGCCTTGCTTCGGGTGATGGTAGCGAGGCGGGTGCCGTGCCCCGGCACGCACCCTCCCCGCCGGTCAGCCAGCGGCGTGTTCGCCGAACGTCTCGCCTGTGGCATCGGCAAAGCCCACCTCACCTCGCTCATGGCCGGACAGTCTGCCCGGCACGGCCGAGTAAGCCCGCGCCACGGCGGGATGGAGCAAAGTGCCAGCAACGACCAAAGCGAACAGCGTGCCGCCGACGTAACGGGCGACGACGAACCTGGACACCCCGTACACGAAGAACACGCTTTCGAAGCCCACCGCGGTCAGCCACGCGCCCCTGGCGCCGGACCTGACAATGAAGGCGAGCAGGCACAGCGAAATCACCAGGGCGAGGGTGATGAGCACCGAAGGCAGGTGCCGCCGGCTGAACGCCAGGCCCACCGCGGCCGCGGCGGCCGCCTGCGCCACCACGAGCCTGGTCACCAGGCGCACCGGCGCGGCCCGGCGCACGGTGTGGCGGTTGCGCGGACGGCGCCTGGGCCACCTGCCCGGTTCCGATGCGCTCACCGCTCACCTCCAGCCGGGGCACGCCCTCCGTGGGCCGGGCGGCCCGTGCTTCCGCCAGCCAGCAACACCTACGAGCGTAACGCCAGCCGCCGGTGAACTTCAGTCCGGGCCGTGCTGCCCGGCTCCTCCCCCGGTGCGGCCAGGCACAAGGCAACGTGACGAAGTCACGGGGCCTTGAGGCCACCGGGGGGTTCCGGGGGGTCGCTCCCCCGGGCCAGCACGGTGGGATCGGTGCCGCTGCTCAGCGCGTCCCACAACGCGGCGCTGTCCGCGGCCGGCTTGCGTCCGGCCTGCTCAGGTGGCTCGTACCGGCTGGACATGACCGGCCAGCGCGCGCCACGCCAAGACACAAGCAGCCCCGCGGCGACGACTATCAGGGCACCGGCCACCGCGGCCGGCCGCCACAGCGCCGCCGTCATGGTGACGTGCCCCACGGCGGTGATCCCCGGTGCCGCGGCCCCGCCGGGGACGGCTCCGGGCGATACCCCGGCGGTACCGCCCGCCGTGGCCGAGCCCGCCTGCGAGACGGCGGTCACCTGCGCCGCGCCGCGCACGTCCGAGGCGGCCAGGGGAAGGCACACCGCCACGGCGATGACCACGCCGAAGGCCGCCATCAGCAGCCCGGCCAGCCGGCGGGCCAGGCGCCTGGTGGCGATGACCGCCGCGAGGCTGGCCAGCGCGGCCAGGGCCAGCGCGCCGGCCAGTGGCACGAGGTCCTGGCCGCTGACCGAAACGACGCCGACGGGCAACGGCGCCGGGGCGGGGGTGGCCACGCGCGCCCAGCCCTGCCTGACTGACAGAAGCACGACACCAGCGCCGACCGCACCCAGGGCAAGGCCGAGCGCATACTCCCGCCGGGACCCGGGCAGCGCCCTGGCGGGCCCCCTGCTGGCGGACACCCCGCCCCGCAGTGCGGTCACCGCGCGGTCAGCTCCAGCGGCCCAGCGTCGAAACAGGTCCGGTCGCCGGTATGGCAGGCGCCCTCGGACTGGTCCACCCTGACAAGCACGGCATCGCCGTCGCAGTCGAGCGCCACGGAGACCACCCGCTGCACATGGCCAGAGGTCTCACCCTTGACCCAGTACTCACCCCGGCTGCGCGACCAGTAGGTACACCGGCCGGTGCTGAGCGTACGGTGCAGCGCCTCGTCGTCCATCCAGGCCAGCATGAGCACCTCTCCGGTGTCGTACTGCTGGGCGATCGCGGCGACCAGCCCGTTCGCGTCGCGCTTGAGCCGGGCGGCGATCGCGGGGTCCAGCAAGGACGGACGGACGGCACCTTGCGTCACACCTGGCCTCCCTTCGTCATCCCCCGATCCTACGAAGCTGGCCTGGGGGCGGCCCCCTGGAACCCCCGATGGGCCAGGGCCCGTTCCTTCGTCATGCGGCCCTGGCTTGCAGCGGCGGATCGCGGGGCAGGCAAGGGCGTACCATCGCGGGGTGAGCTATGCCAGCGACGAGCGTACGGCCCTGTGCGCCCTGTTGGACGAGACAGGTCCGGACGCGCCGACGCTGTGCGAAGGCTGGCGCACCAGTGACCTGGCCGCGCACCTGGTGCTCCGGGAACGCCGCCCGGACGCAGCGGCCGGCCTGATGGGCGGGCCGCTGGCGGGCCATACCCGGCGGGTGAACGAGTCCCTGTCCCGCCAGACCCCCTTCCCGCGCCTGGTGGAGCTGATCCGCACCGGGCCACCGGCGCTGTCGCTCTTCCGGCTGCCCGGCATGGACGAGCGGCTCAACCTGGTGGAGTTTTTCGTCCATCACGAGGACGTACGGCGCGGGGCGGACGGCTGGCAGCCCCGCGAGCTGAAGAACGGCCTGACCGACGCGCTCTGGCAGCGGCTGCAGCGCAGCAAGCTGGTGTTCCGCCGCTCTCCTGTGGGCGTGGAACTGGCCAGGGACGACCTGACCGCCGACACCGGCGAGCGGCAGGTGAGAATGACGGCACGGGCACGGACCCCGGTGGTCACGGTGACCGGCCACCCGGCGGAGCTGATGATGTGGGCCCTGGGGCGCACCGGTGCCGCCCGGGTGCGGCTGGACGGCAACGCCGAGGCGGTCCGCCAGCTCGGCACGGCCCGCAGGGGCGCGTAGGCGGGCCAGCGGCATAAGCCGCCAGCGCCGCCCCACGGCGGGCACAACCCGCGCCTCCAGCGGCGCGGCGGAAGACTGGAGGAAGGGCGCGCGGTGGAAGTTCTGGGAGTCGACATCGGCGGCTCGGGGATCAAGGCGGCGCCGGCCGACGTGACCAAGGGCACCCTGACCCGGGAACGGATCAAGGTGCTCACCCCGCAGCCGGCCAAGCCCAAGGCGGTCGCAGAGGCGGTGCGCGGCCTGGCCGCCGAGTTCGGCTGGTCCGGCAAGGCCGGCATCACCTTCCCCGGCGTGGTGACCAACGGCGTCATCCGCACCGCGGCCAACCTCGACCCGTCCTGGATCGGGGTGGACGCCTGTGACCTGTTTGGCACGGCGACCGGGCTGGAATGCCAGGTCATCAACGACGCCGATGCGGCCGGCCTGGCCGAGATGAAGTTCGGCGCCGGGGCGGGGCAGCAGGGCACCGTGGTCATGCTTACCTTCGGCACCGGCATCGGCAGTGCGCTGTTCACCCACGGGCTGCTCGTGCCCAACACCGAGTTCGGCCACATCGAGATCCGCGGCAAGGACGCGGAGAAACGCGCGTCGGAGCGGGCCAGGGAAGAGCACGGCCTGGACTGGGGGCACTGGGCGGACCGGGTCGGCGAGTACATGAGCCACCTTGAGGGGCTGCTCTGGCCGGACCTGTTCATCGTGGGCGGCGGGGTGAGCAGGAGGGCGGACAAGTTCCTGCCGCTGCTGGTGAACCTGCGGGCCACGGTGGTCCCGGCCGCCATGCTCAACGACGCCGGCATCGTGGGGGCGGCGCTGACCGCCGCCTGACGGCACAGGGCCAGCCAGGCCGGCCGGGGACCTCAGCGCACGCAGTGCCCGGTGGCCCGCAGCGCCGCCTTCACATCGGCGATCCTGAGTTGCCCGAAGTGGAACACGCTGGCGGCCAGCACGGCGTCCGCCCCGGCATCGACCGCGGGCGCGAAGTGGGCCAGTTCCCCGGCGCCGCCGCTGGCGATGACAGGGACGCTCACCGCGGCCCGGACGGCCCGGATCATCTCGGTGTCGAAGCCGGCCTTAGTGCCGTCCGCGTCCATGGAGTTGAGCAGGATCTCCCCCACGCCGAGCTCGACGGCCCGGGAGGCCCAGGCCACCGCGTCGATCCCGGTGCCGCGGCGGCCGCCGTGCGTGGTCACCTCGAACCCGCTGGGCAGGTCACCGGCGGCCGCGCGCCGGGCGTCCACCGAGAGCACCACGCACTGCGACCCGAACCGCTGCGCCGCCTCGGCGAGCAACTCCGGCCGGGCCACGGCGGCGGTGTTCAGCGACACCTTGTCCGCACCCGCCCGCAACAGCCGGTCCACGTCCTGCGTGGCCCGCACGCCGCCGCCGACGGTGAGCGGGATGAACACCTGCTCGGCGGTACGCCGCACCACCTCGTAGGTGGTTTCCCGGCCGTCGCTTGAGGCGGTGATGTCGAGGAAGACGAGTTCGTCGGCGCCCTCGGCGTCGTAGGCGGCGGCGAGTTCGACCGGGTCACCGGCGTCGCGCAGGCCCTCGAAGTTGACCCCCTTGACCACCCGCCCGGCGTCCACGTCCAGGCAAGGGATCACCCGGGTGGCAACGGTCATCCACCCACCCCGGGCTTGTAGGCGACGGCCTCGACCTCGATGAGCATCCGGCGATCCACAAGCGCGGCGATGCCGACCATGGACGTCGCGGGCATGGTCTGGCCGAACGCCGCGCCATGAGCCAAGCCGTACTCCTCCCACCGGGATATGTCGGTCACGAACATCCGGGTCCGCACCACGTCGGCCAGGCTTGCGCCGAGTTGCTCGAGCGCCTGCGCCACGTTCGCGATGGCCTGCGCGGTCTGCGCCCGCGCGTCTCCCGCGTGCACGAACACACCGTCCACCACGGAGGTGCAGCCGGACACGAAGATGAAGTCGCCCGCCGCGACCGCCCTGCTGTAGCCGACCACCGGCTCCCACGTGGTCCGGGTCGAGACCTTCCGTGTCATGCCTGTTTCACCGCCTCCAGGGCCTGTTCCAGGGTGAATGCTCCCGCGTAAAGCGCCTTGCCGACAATGGCGCCTTCCACCCCCAGCGGGACAAGCGCGGCGATCGCCCGCAGGTCGTCCAGGCTGGACACGCCGCCGCTGGCGATGACCGGCCGGTCGGTGCGCGCGCACACAGACCGCAGCAGATCCAGGTTCGGCCCGGTCAGCGTGCCATCCTTGGCGACGTCGGTGACCACGAACCGGCGGCAGCCGTCACCGTCCAGCCGGGCCAGCGTCTGCGCCAGGTCGCCGCCCTCCCGGGTCCAGCCGCGCGCGGCGAGCCTGGTCCCCCGCACGTCCAGCCCGACAGCGATCCGTTCGCCGTGCTCGGCGATGATGCCCCGGACCCAGCCGGGGCGCTCCAGGGCCGCGGTGCCCACGTTCACCCGGGCACACCCGGTGGCCAGCGCCGCGGCGAGCGACTCGTCGTCCCGGATCCCGCCGGACAGTTCGACCGCCACGTCCAGGCGGCCCACCACCCCGGCGAGCAGCGCGGCGTTGGAGCCGCGCCCGAACGCCGCGTCGAGGTCCACCAGGTGGATCCAGGCCGCTCCGGCGGACTGCCAGGCCAGCGCCGCCGCCAGCGGATCGCCGTAGCTGGTCTCGGTCCCGGCGGCGCCCTGCACCAGCCGCACCGCCTGGCCGCCCGCCACGTCCACGGCGGGCAGCAGGGTCAAGGTCATGTCAATGTCCCCAGCCAGTTGGACAGCAGCTTCGCGCCGGCGTCGCCGGATTTCTCTGGGTGGAACTGGGTCGCCATCAGCGGGCCGTTCTCCACGGCGGCGACGAACGGCACGCCGTGGGTGGCCCAGCTGACCAGCGGAGCAGCCATGTACGGCGCGCTGCCGAGCGGCAGCGCCTTCGCCGCGTAGGAGTGCACGAAGTAGAACCGCTCGGCCGGCCCGATCCCGGTGAACAACACCGAGTCCGGCGGCGCGAGCACGGTGTTCCAGCCCATGTGCGGCAGCACCGGCGCGTCCAGCCGCTCCACCAGCCCGGGCCACTGGCCGCAGCCCTCGGTGTGCACGCCGTGCTCGATTCCCTCGGCGAACAGGATCTGCATGCCCACACAGATGCCGAGGACCGGGCGCCCGCCAGCGAGCCGCCGGTCGATCACGCGCTCGCCTTCGACCGCCCGCAGCCCTGCCATGCATGCCGCGAAAGCACCCACGCCCGGCACCACCAGCCCGTCGGCGGCCATCGCGGCGTGGCGGTCCGCGGTCACCGCAACTTCCGCTCCGGCGCGGGCAAGGGCTCTTTCTGCCGAACGGAGATTTCCAGAACCGTAGTCCAGCACGACGACTCTGGGGCGGCGTGCCGTCACAGAACGCCTTTCGTGCTGGGCACGCCCGGCGAGCGCGGATCGGGTGCCGCGGCGGCGCGCAGCGCCCGGGCCACGGCCTTGAACTGGGCTTCGACCAGGTGATGCGGGTTGCGGCCGGTCACCGACAAGTGCAAGCAGATACCTGCCGTCGCGGTCAGGGATTCGAAGAAGTGCCGGGTGAGCGTGGTGTCGTAGGTGCCGATCAGTGGCGCCATGCCGTCCGGCTCGTGGTGCACGCAGTAGGGCCTGCCGGACAGGTCCACCGCCGCCCGGGCCAGCGTCTCGTCCAGCGGGACCACTGCGTCGCCGAACCTGGTGATGCCCGCCTTGTCGCCGAGCGCCTCACGCAGCGCCTGGCCGAGGGCGAGCGCGGTGTCCTCGACCGTGTGGTGCGCGTCGATCTCGGTGTCCCCCTCGGCCTGGACCGTCAGGTCGAGCAGGCCGTGCTTGGCCAGCTGGGCGAGCATGTGGTCGAAGAAGGGGACGCCGGTGTGCACCGCAGACGTGCCGGTGCCGTCGAGCCCAAGTTCCACCAGGATCTTGGTCTCCTTGGTCGCCCGCTCCACCCTGCCAGTCCGGTTCACCGGGGCACACCACCTTGCGCGCTGTCGAGTACTTCGGTCAGAGCGTCGCGGAAAGCGGTGTTTTCGGCGGGGGTGCCGATGCTCACCCGCAGCCAGCCGGGCGGCCCTGTCTCGCGCACGAGCACGCCGTGGTCCAGCAGGCCTTGCCACACCGCGTGCGAGTCGCCGAACTCGCCGAACAGCACGAAGTTGGCGTCGGAGTCCGCGGCGGCCAGCCCGCGCCCGCGCAGCCAGCCCACCAGGCTGTCGCGCTCGGCGCGCAGGCCGGCCACGGTGGCGAGCAGGGCGTCGGCGTGCGCGAGCGCCGCCCGCGCGGTGGCCTGGGTCAGCGCCGACAAGTGATAGGGCAGCCGGACGAGCAGCAGCGCGTCGATCACCCGCGGTTCCGCGGCGAGGTACCCGATCCGCCCGCCGGCCAGCGCGAACGCCTTGGACATGGTCCGGGTGACCACCAGGCGCGGGTATCGCGGCAGCAGGGTCAGCGCCGTGCCCGCGCCGGCCCTGGCGAACTCGGCGTAGGCCTCGTCCACCACGACCATGCCGGGGGCCGCGTCGCAGACCGCCTCGATCACGGCCAGCGGGAGTGAGGTCCCGGTCGGGTTGTTGGGCGACGTGAGGAACACCAGGTCCGGCCGGTGCTCCCCGATCGCCCGCACCACCGCGGCGGCGTTCAGGCCGAAGTCGGCGTCCCTGCTGCCGCGGATCCACCTGGTTCCGGTGGCACGGGAGATCAGCGGGTGCATGGCGTAGGAGGGCTCGAAACCGAGCGCGGACCGGCCGGAGCCGCCGAAGACCTGCAGCAACTGCTGGATGATCTCATTGGAGCCGTTGGCCGCCCAGACCTGCCGCGCGGTCAGGCCGTGCCCGAGATAGGCGGCGAGGTCGGCCCGCAGCGCCATCGCGTCCCGGTCGGGGTAGCGGTTCAGCGAGCCCGCCACGTCGGCCGCGGCCTCTGCGATCGCCTGGACCAGCGCCGGTGGCGGCGGGTAGGGGTTCTCGTTGGTGTTCAGCCGGACGGGCACGTCCAGTTGCGGTGCCCCGTACGGCACCCGGCCGGCCAGGTCGGGCCGGACCGGCGGCCCAGCAGCATCCCGCTGGCCCGGGTCCTGCGCTGCCGTCGGCCCCTCGCCAGCATGGCCAAGGCCCCGTGACGAAGGAACGGGGCCTTGAGCCACCGGGGGGTTCCAGGGGGGTCGCTCCCCCGGGCCAGCACTGTGCTCCAGGTCCCGTGACGAAGGAACGGGGCCTTGAGCCACCGGGGGGTTCCAGGGGGGTCGCCCCCCCGGGCCAGCACCGTGCACGCGGATGCGTACCGCGGCGACGTGAGCGGCGAGGTCCTCGGCCGCACCGAGGGCGTCGATGTACGGCGCCGCCTCGGCCAGCGCCGCGGCCGAGCATTCCACCACGTGAATGCCGCGCATGAAGGCGAGCACGGAAAGCCCGGCCGTGTGCCGGGCGGTGCCGCCGGTGGGCAGCACGTGGTTGGACCCGGCCAGGTAGTCGCCAAGCGAGACGGGGGCGTACGGGCCGACGAAGACGGCGCCGGCGTTGCGGACCCGCGCCGCAAGGCCGGCCGCGTCCACCGTCTGGATCTCCAGGTGCTCGGGTGCCCACACGTCGGAGACCGCCAGGGCGGCGGCGGTGTCGTCCACGAGCACGCAGGCGGACTGCCCGGCGAGGGCGGCCTGCACCGTGTCGCGGTGCCTGGCCGAGGCGACCTGCGGGCGCAGTTCGGCCTCGGTGCGCTCGGCGAGCCCTGGGTCGGTGGTGATCAGCAGGCAGGCGGCCAGCGGGCCGTGCTCGGCCTGGGCGACCAGGTCGGCCGCGAGGAACCGCGGGGCGGCGGTGTGGTCGGCGATGATCGCGATCTCGGTCGGGCCGGCCTCGGCGTCCACCCCGACGGTGCCGGCCAGCAGCCGCTTGGCCGCGGTCACGTAGGCGTTGCCGGGCCCGGTGACCACGTCCACCGCAGCACAGTCGGCGGTGCCGTAGGCGAACATGGCGATCGCCTGGGCGCCGCCCACCGCGTGAACCTCCTCGATGCCGAGCAGCGCGCAGGCGGCCAGGATGGCCGGGGCGGGCAGACCACCGCTGTCCCGGCGGGGGGGCGAGGCGACCGCGATCTGGCCGACCCCGGCAACCTGGGCCGGCACCACGTTCATGACCACCGAGGAGGGCAGCGGGACCGTGCCGGCCGGCACGTACACCCCGGCGCGGTCCACCGCGACGTACCGCTCGGTGACCTGTGCGCCGTCGCCGATCGAAGTGACATGGTCGGCGGGCTGCTGTGCCTCGTGCACCGGCCGCACCCGCCGGATCATCTCGTCAAGCGCGGCCCGCAGGTCCGGGCTGAGGGCGGCGAGGGCATCGGTCAGTGCCTGCGCCGGGACCCGGCTGGTGGGCAGGTCGACTCCGTCGAAGCGGGCGGTGTACTCCCGGACAGCGGCCGCCCCGCGGTCGCGCACGTCCTCGCAGACCGGCCGGATCTGTTCCAGGGCGGCCCCGGTGTCCAGCGCCGCGCGCGGCAGGACGCCGGCGAGTTTCTCCCTGGTCATGGCGACCGCTGGCTGCCCGCGAAGATCGATAACTGAGAGCACCCGCCCAGTCTATGAAGCCGACCCGCCGGGCCGCGGAACCGTCCACATAGCGAGAGCCGCCGCCCACCCGGTCAGCTACTCACCTCAGCCACCAGGGCCGAGGCCCCACGACGGAGTCGCGGGGGCCTCAACGCCATCGGGGGGTTCCAGGGGGGTCGCTCCCCCAGGCAGTACTGTTAGCGCTTATGCCGGCCGGGGCTGACCAGCAACTCGAGGCCGCCCGCCACCATCGCGGCGGCCAGCGGCCAGGCGACGAGCGCCCCGCTCGCGCCGAGCGCCAGCGAGTCACGGAACCGGGCGCCGGCCGGCAGGGTGGCGAGCTGGTGCTGGAACGTGGCGAGCCCGGACTGTTCCCCCACCCAGCGGGCCACGAACGCAGCGGCGAGCGCCCCGCCGATCAGCCCGGCCATGGCCAGCGGCCCGCGCCTGCGTACCGCGAACAGGTAGCCGAGCACACCGGACACCACTCCCCCGGCCAGGCACACCAGGCAGAACGCCGCGTCGGCCGCGATGAAGGCATTCGTCTCGGTATTGACTAGGGCGGCCGCCCCCGGGGAGGTCATCACGAGCAGCGGCCGCGGCGCCACCACCGCCCAGGCGAGCCCGGCAAGCACGCCGAGCGCCATGGTCCCGACGGCGACCGCCAGCGCCGCGACCACGGCGCGCACCCCGCCGCGCAACCGCCAGGAACGCACGGCCTCGTCGCCGCGGGCCGGATCGGGGAAGGGAATTGGCACAGACATGGTCGGCAGCAGCGTACGCGACGGGCATCACCGCCGGCGCGGCAGCCGTTTCGTTGCCGCTGAGCAAACCTTGCTACGGTGGTGCGCGATTGTGTACCGCTCGTCCGATTCAGGGGGCACGAGCCGGCCAAGCCTAGGTCGGCCAGGCATAGGGAAAGCACGTGATCGAGGCACAGGATCTCACCAAGCGTTACGGGGACAAGCTCGCGGTCGACCATCTGTCGTTCAAGGTGGAGCCCGGCCGGGTGACCGGGTTCCTGGGACCGAACGGCGCGGGCAAGTCGACCACGATGCGGCTGATGCTCGGCCTGGACCGGCCGAACACGGGCACCACGACGATCAACGGCAGGCGGTACGCAGAGCTTGCCCAGCCGCTCCGCACGGTCGGCGCGCTGCTCGAAGCCAAGGCGATGCATCCGGGTCGCAGCGCGCGCAACCACCTGCTGTTCCTGGCGCAGACCCAGGGACTGCCCAGCCGCCGGGTGGACGAGGTGCTCGACCTGGTCGGCCTGCGTGAGGTGGCGCGCCAGCGCGTCCGCGGGTACTCGCTGGGCATGAGCCAGCGGGTGGGCATTGCGGCGGCGATGCTGGGTAACCCGTCTGTGCTGTTGCTGGACGAGCCGGTCAACGGGCTCGACCCGGAAGGCATCCTGTGGATCAGGAACCTGATGAAGCACCTGGCCTCGGAGCAGCGCACGATCTTCGTATCCAGCCACCTGATGAACGAGATGGCGGTGACCGCGGACCACCTGATCGTGATCGGCAAGGGGAAGCTGATCGCGGAAAGCTCGACACAGGAGTTCATCGAGCGGAGCTCGGAGAAGTCCGTGCTGGTGCGCTCGCCGGACGCGGAGGCGCTCGCCGGCCTGATCGCCGCCGAGGGCGGCAAGGCCATACCGCAGGATCCGGCCGAGGGCCGGGCGGCGGCGCTGAGCGTGACCGGCCTGGACGCGCCCCGGATCGGTGAGATCGCCGCCGCGAACCGGATCGTCCTGCACGAGCTCGCCCCGCAGCTCGGCTCGCTGGAGGAGGCATTCATGGAGATGACGGCCGACAGCGTCGAGTACGGCGGCGACACACCCGCGGTGCCCCCACGCACCTCCCCATCCCCCTTCACTGCGGCCAGCACGACCTCACCGGGGAGCAGCCAATGACCTCCATCAGCCCGCCCGCGCCGGCGGCCACCACGCTCCCAGCTCCGGCCCCGGGCCACCGGGCGGGCTTCGGCGGCCTGATGCTTGCCGAATGGACGAAGATCCGTTCGGTCCGGTCCACCGTGTGGACACTGATCATCTTCGCCGTGGTCAGCATGGGCCTCACCGGCCTGCTCACCTGGCTGACGCTGAACGCGCTGAACAACGGCCGGCGCCGTGCGAGCGCGGGCGGCATCATCACCGACCCAGTCAACTTCATCCTCGGCACCGGCCTGGGGCTGGGCCAGCTCGCCATCTGCGTGCTGGGCGTGCTGGTGATCACCAGCGAGTACTCGACCGGCGCGATCCGCTCCTCGCTACTCGCCGTGCCGCGCCGCTACCCGGTGATGCTGGCCAAGGGCCTGGTGTTCGCGGCGCTGGTGATCGTCGTGGGCGAGATCGTCGCGTTCGCGTCGTTCTTCATCGGCGAGGCCCTCGTGAACGGGCACGTCGTGACGCTCCATGGGGTGCAAGCGGGCCATGTCATCAGCGTGAACCACACGATCACGGTGGCGCTGAGCCAGCCGGGCGTGACCCGGGCCGTGGTCGGGTCCGGCCTGTACCTGACGGTGCTCGGCCTGTTCGCCCTGGCCATCGGCGGCCTGATCCGGCACACCGCGGGGGCCATCACCGCGGTGATCGGCATGGTCCTGGTCATCTTCCCGCTGGCCGGGCTGCTGCCGGACAGCTGGGGCGCGCACGTCCACGCCTACCTACCGACCGTGGCGGGCCAGCTGATCACCGCGGACAAGCCCACCGCCGGTCAGCTGCTGTCGCCGTGGCAGGGGTTCGGCGTGTTCTGCGCCTGGACCGCGCTCCTCTTCGGCGCTGCGATCTTCGTGCTCCAGCGGCGAGACGCGTAGCTGCCGCTAACTCACACAGGTGGGGCCGAGCAACTGTTTCAGGTCGGCGACCAGGCTGGGCGACGGCTTCACCCGCAGCTTGTTGTCGAGCTTGACCACGGTCGTGCGGCGCCCGTTGCACAGCCGCAGGTGTACCTCATTCAGCCCGGGATGGCTGCGCAGCACCTCCTGGAGCCGCTCCACCACGACGGGCACGCACCGCTGCACCGGGAGCGACACGACGAAAGGGCCGTTGCCGGTCGCCGACAGATCCGGCACGCTCACCTCCATCGCGATGAGCTTCGGCGACTCCTCCCGGCGATCGAGCCTGCCCTTCACGAGCAGGATCGCGTCATCGGCGAGCAGGGTGGCGCAGCCGGCGTAGGTGGCGGGGAAGAACAGCACCTCGATCGCGCCTTCGAGATCCTCCAGCGTGGCCGCGGCCCACGGGCTGCCCTGCCGGGTGACCTTGCGCTGCACCCCGGACAGGATCCCGCCGACGGTGACCGGCTGGCTGTCGCCGCGGCCGCCCCGCGCGCCGCGCTCGTCCGCGCCGCGCTCGGTTTCTTCGGCAGCGGAGGACAGCAGTTGCGCGACCGAGCAGTCGGTGTCGCTGGCGAGGAGGTGCTCGACCCCGAGCAGCGGATGGTCGGAGACATACAGGCCGAGCATCTCCCGCTCGAACGCGAGCAGGGTGGCCTTGTCCCATTCACCGTCCGGCACCGGGACCTCGAAGGTCGCCTCGGCCTCGGTGTCCGGCCCGAACAACGAGTCCTGGCCCATCGCCTCGTTGCGCTTGACGTCGATCACCGTGTCGATCGCCTGCTCGTGAATGAGCACCAGGCCTTTGCGCGGGTGGCCGAGCGAATCGAAGGCACCAGCCTTGACCAGTGACTCGATGACCCGCTTGTTGCACACGTTGACCGGCACCTTGTCCAGGAAGTCGGAGAAGCTGGTGAACGCGCCGTCGGTGGTGCGGGTGGCGACGATGGCGTCCACCACCGCGGTGCCGACGTTGCGCACGGCGGCCAGCCCGAACCGGATGTCGCCGCCCACCGGGGTGAACGTGGCGGCCGAGGCGTTCACGTCCGGCGGCAGCACGGTGATCCCCATCCGGCGGCACTCGTTCAGGTAGAGGGCGCTCTTGTCCTTGTCACCGGCGACGGAGGTGAGCAGGCCCGCCATGTACTCGGCCGGGTAGTTGGCCTTGAGGTAGGCGGTCCAGTAGGACACCAGGCCGTAGGCGGCGCTGTGCGCCTTGTTGAAGGCGTAGTCGGAGAACGGGACCAGGATGTCCCACAGCGTCTTGATCGCCGAATCCGAGTACCCGTTCTCCCGCATCCCCGCGGCGAACGGCTCGAACTCCTTGTCCAGGATCTCCTTCTTCTTCTTGCCCATGGCCCGCCGCAGCAGGTCCGCTTTGCCGGGCGTGTAGCTGGCCAGCTGCTGCGCGATCGCCATGACCTGCTCCTGGTAGACGATCAGCCCGTAGGTGTCGCCCAGGATGTCGGCGAGCGGCTCGGCCAGTTCGGGGTGCAGCGGCACCACCGGCTTGCGCGCGTTCTTGCGGTCGGCGTATTCATTGTG
>DASXKD010000148.1:0-23143 GCA_036497045.1 Streptosporangiaceae bacterium
ACCATCAGCGCCGCGCGTTCCTCAACCTGCGGGGGCCTGCATTTCTCCTCAAGTTCCATGGCTCTGTCACCAAGCTCGAGGTCAAGGCCCCGCCCCACCATGAAATCCGCGTACATCTTCTGGGCCAGCGCCTCACTGGTCAATCCCGGATCGTCCCCCTGCTGCGCCAGCGCCAGTCCCGCCTCCGCGTGGCCGGCGCAGCGGACCAGGTCGTCCCCACAGGCCCTGGCGATGCTGATGTGGATGCGGGCCTGCAACATTCGATCGGCGGAAGCCTCCTCGAGCGCCTCTTCCAGCACCTGGACCGCCATCGGATCGCCCGCGTCGTGGAGCAGGATCATCCCGAGGACTAGCAACGCCTCGGCCCGGTCCGGCCCCGGCGGCATCTCCTCGGCCAGCGCCTCAAGGTCATGTCTTGCCCTGGCGGTATCGCCCGCACGGAACAGATAAGCCCCGGCGTCCACCCGCCGCCGCCACCGGGCCAGAGCCTGATCAGGCGGGGTAAGCGTGGCGGCGAGCTCGGCCAGTTCCGCCGCTGCTGCCGGAGCGCCGCGCACGCCTGCTGCCCGCGCCGCCTGGCCCAAAGCAGCCGCGGTTTCCTCGTCAGGTCCTTCTGCCGCCAGCGCCAGATGCCGGGCTCGTTCCTCCACGCTCGCAGCGATCGTTGCGAGCCGACGGTGCGCCCCCCGGCGCTGGTCCGGCAGTGCCCCTGAGTAGATCGCAGAGGCTAGCAACGGGTGGGTGAACCGGACCTGGGCGCCGTCGAGTTCCACCACACCCGCCAGGGCAGCTGCCTGGATGGCAGAACCGGCCACCGGGCCATCCGCCCGTTCGAGCAGTGCGGTCGTTGGCGATCGCAGGCACGAGGCCGTCAGCAGCAAGCCCTGGACATCGACGGGGAGAGCGGCCAGCCGGGCGCTCACAACCCCGCGCAGGTCGGCGGGTACTGGAAGCGGTTCCCCCGGTGCCGGCTCTCCCCCAGCCCGGCCCAGCGCCCTGGCCAGCTCAAGCCCATAGAACGGATTCCCTCCCGAGGCGCCGAAAAGCCGGCGGATGGTCAGCCGCGAAAACCCGGCACCAGCCGACGCCCGCAGGGCCACTTCGAAAGCGGCCATGGTCAACGGGCCGACCTGCATGCGGGCAAGACGCCCGGCCGACAGGCCCGCCCCGGCCGCGGACACCGCCTGCCCGCCGGCCGGGAGCCGGACCGACGCCAGCAGCCCGACCGGCTCGCTCCCGAGCCGCCGCAGAGCAAACTCCAGCGCCGCCGCGCTCGGACGGTCGATCCACTGGAGGTCATCGATTGCAACAACCACCGGTCCCGACGCGGACAGCAGCCGGATCACACTGAGAAAGGCGAGGCAGACAGCTCTTTGTTCAGGCGGGCTGCCCGCCGGATCCTCCATCAGCAGCGCCACCTCCAGAGCCCGCCGCTGGGGCGGTGGCAGCTGGGGAAGCACCCGGGCGAGGACCCCTTCCATCAGATCACCGAGCGCCGCGAACGACAGCGTTGCTTCCGGTTCGGCCGGCCGGGCCTGCAAGATGATGTATGAGCGCGCAGCGGCGCCCGCCACGCCGGCATCCCAGATGGTCGTCTTGCCGATCCCAGCCTCACCCTCCAGCAGCAGGCCAGATGGCCCAGATGCCAGCGCATCAAGAAACGCCGTCACCGTGGCCAGCTCACGGTCGCGCCCGGCCGCCTCGACGGTCTTGGCCACAGCACCTCCTCAGCAAAGCTCATGGAAATGATACGAAGCACCCCAGCCCAGGCCAGCCAGCCGCAGGTCCCACAGGCCCCGCGCTCGCTTCATGCGCCGACGTCCCGTGCTGCACCCGGACATGCCCAGAACTGCTCGCCGCGTTCCGCTAACCACCCGGGATAGGCCACCACAGGTAAGGACATACGCCCGGCGCTCCCTCACATCCGTCGCCGGCCCTGGTCTCCCGCACGCGACCAACCGACGTCCCATGTGCGGGCCCCGCACAGAACATCCGGATCTGAAGCGTGACCGTGACAAGCCGCGTTCTTGCCAGGGCCGTCCAATTAGGCGGCTCGGGGCGCGTTCCCATCGAACCGCCCGAACCACTCAGAGTGAGGCAGTCTGTAAGTCGGCGGGCATCCGACCGCCCGCAGACGGTTCCGGCCAGCCCTGAATGCTGAGGCGCACGCTTGTCCAGCGTGTGCCTCTCCGTTCAGACATGTCCATGACCTCTGTGACCTGGCGAAACAGTTGCCACGTGCCCGGTTGGTACCGTTCGACGGCCGAAACTGAGACGGCCAAATGAGACTGGCAGAGCACAAGGCGGTAACCCGTTTAGCCAACAGGCCTGCGTTTTTGCAGGTCAGAGCGGTGGAGGTGGGATTTGAACCCACGGAAGACTTGCGCCTTCACACGCTTTCGAGTACTGCGCACCACCGTTCACCACCGTCCGCCAGTGTTCGTGACCTGGGCGGATAGGTCACCCGCGGTCGCCGGTGAACTGTGGCGGACGGGGGTGAATGAGACCAAAACTGAGCCCACAGGCTAGAGGACCGGGGGTTGGCGGGGCAGCCCACGTTCTCGGTGGTGTGCGTGAGCGTCGAGGCGATCACCTGGGCGCTCAACTGGCCCGGTTCCGGCCGATCGTGGTGGTCAGCCGTCCAGCGCGTGCAAGTTTCGTGCTAGTCGGCCTGGCCAACCACGCCGGTCCTGATGGTAGTTGCGCGTTCCCGGCGGTGCGGACCCTGACGCGCTAGACCGGGCTGTAGACCGCACGGTGCGGGCATGCCTTGGCCGACTAGAAGCCGCGGGCCTGATCCAGCCGTGCGCAGCTACCCGATCGCCGCCGCTGTCGCTCCAATCAGCGCCGGAGCTGTTCTGTGCCTCAATGAGGGCAAGACATGAGGGGCTGCGTGTAACGCAATGGCGGTGCGTGCCAGCTGTAGATACTGGCGAACGGCCGAATCCGCCGGTTCGGAATCGACTGAGGCGGAGTGACCCGCCCCAGTCGATCAGTGATCTTCTCCGGCAAACGCCGGCGCCGGTCAGGAGGATGGGTCAACGCCGAGCCTGTTGCAGAACCAGAGGTCATTCCGCGGGTTGTACAGGAACTGGCCGCCGGGCTGCTGCGGGCAGGGCGGCCGCCTGCTGGTAGATGTCGGGCCTGAGCAAGAGCTCGGTGCCGAGGAACGCGCCGGTCGCCAACTCGAACACCAAGAACTCATACGACGGCCGCCTGTCGGCAAAGCCGGGCGTCCCTGGCAGCGGCGGCAGGCCGACGCCAGGTGGCGAGCAGAGCAACAGCGCCGGGAACAGGCGCGGCTGGATGCAGGTCCACCCGGCCGCCGTGAGCTGGGCCGGCGTCACGCCACCCGCCGAGGCGGGGCCCGCCGTGGCCAGAGTTGCGCCGCCGGCAAGTGCGGCGGCTACCGCAGCGGCGGCGATTCGTGATTTGACGCCAATTCATGGCATTTTCATGATTGCCTTTCCTCTCTAATGTTGCTACCGCCACCGGGAAATTGCGTGGCTGATGCTGACCGATTGCGGCCGGGCTGCCCGCGGTGAGCGCATGACGGGAGGGGAAGGCTGACCCTGACCGCTGGGTCTCAGCGGACGCCCGCGAACCCAGGCGAAGGAGACTGCATTTTGAGACCGCGGGTGCCGCCGAGCCATGGCTGTGCCAGTCACACCCGGCTGGTGAAGGGCATCCCTTTCGGGGCTGCCCCGCACCGGTCCTGACATCTGTGGCGCTCTGTGGTGCTGACGGTGACGACAGCGTTGATGGTGGTGGCGCTTCCGGGCTGAGCACGTTGCCCCCACGCCGGTCAGCGGCGGGCCGCTGTGAAGACCGACAGGAACTCTGGCAGGTATGCATCGGCCACGTAGACGGTGCGGGTGCGCGGGTTCACCGCAAGGCCCTGCGGGCCCGAGCCGACCGGCTGCTCGCGGGCTGCCGCGGCACAGCCGGCGGCGGTCTCTGCGTTGCAGCGTGACCCGTTCAGCACCGACACCGCGGCGCTGGCGAAATCCGCGACGTAGACGAAGCCGCTGCTGGGGTCCAGCGCGACGAACGAGGGTGCCCGGCCGGCGGGGGCCGTGGGGAAAGGCCCGCCGCATCCCGAGGTGTCGGTGCCGTTGCAGGTCGCCCCGTTGATGACCGACAGCGTCCCGGGCAGGTCGCCGTTGTTGGCGTTGTTGATGACGTAGACGCTGTGGGTGGAATCGTCCACGGCAGCTCCAACGGGCCGGCTCCCGACCTTCGCCGTCGCGGCGAGGTGCCCGCAGCCGGAATGGTCGGTGCCGTTGCAGGTCGCCCCGTTGATCACCGAGACCGTGTCGCCGCCGGCGCAGCCGCTTGCGACCAGTCCCGCGCTTGGCGCATAGACGGTGTCGGTGGCGGAGCTGACCGCGACCGTGAACGTGCACTGCCCGACCTTGACCACGGCCGGGGCCTGCCCGCAGCCGGAGATGTCTTCGGCGTTGCAGGTGGCCGCGTTCACGACCGCGACCCGGTTGCCGCTGGCGCCGTTGGGCACGTAGAGGGTGCGGGTGACCGGGTTGAGCGCCGGCGGGCCGGGACCCGGGCCCACCGTGATGATCGGCGCGGGGTGAGCGCAGCCGGAGGTGTTTTTGGCGTTGCAGGTGGCGGTGTTGATCACCGAGACGGTGTCAGACAGCGTGTCGGCGGCGTACAGAGTGTGAGTGGCGTGATCGACCGCCCCCAGGTTCGCAAGGGGATGCCCGAACGGTATCTTCGCGACCGGGGCGCAGCCGGTCAGATCCCCGGTCCGGCAGGTGGCGCCGTTCAGCACGTCGATCTGGGGGAGGTTGGTGTTGGCCGCGTAGATGGTGTTGGTGGCCGGATCGGCGGACACCAGGAACCCATTGCCCGGCGCCTGCACGACCGACGCCTCGGTGCGGCAGCCCGAGGGGCTGGCGGCGGTGCAACTGATCCCGGTCACTGACAGGATGTTCGCACCGCCAATGTTGATCACGTAGGCGGTGCTGGTCGCCTGCATGAGCGCGAACCCGTTCGGGAACGGGTTGTACCGGGGGCCCTGGTCGGGCGCGGCCTTCTCGTTTGGCGGTCGCGCCCGGCAGCCGGATGTCACCAGACCGGCGCAGGTCTTGGTGTTGATCGCCGACAGCGTGTCGTCGCCGGTGTTGATGGCAAACACGGTGTGCAGTTCCTGGTCGACCGCGAGCATGCCCGTCCCCGTGCCGGTGGGCACGGCCGGTGGCGTGCGGTGGCAACCCGTTGTCGTGTGGCCGTTGCACCGGGCACCGTTGATGACCGACACCGATCCGCCGTTGAATCCGTTGTCGGAGTTGGAGACGTAGATGGTGTCGCTGACCTGGTCGACGGCGACAGCGAAGGGGTTGATGCCCACCCTGACAGTTGCCGGGACCTGCCCACAGCCACGGCCGGTGTGCCCGTTGCACGCGGCCCCGTCGATCACCGACACGGTGCCCTTGCCCGAGGGTGGGATGTTCGCCACGTAGACGGTGTCGGTCGCTTCGTCGATACCGATCCAGGCCGGGCCCGCGTTGTCGGTCACGGTCCGCACCGGTTGTCCGCATCCGCGGGTTGTCCGGGCGTTGCAGGCGGCCACGTTGACCACTGAGACGGTGCCCCCGCCCGGCGTGGCCACGTACAGTGTGCGCGTCGCCGGGTTGAGGGCCGCGGCCACGGGGGACTTCCCGACCTGGATCGTTGCCACGGCCTGCCCGCAGCCACTGGTCACCTGGGCGTTGCACCGGGCGCCGTTCAGCACCGAGACCGTGCCGTCGTTGCCGTTGGTCACGTAGACGGTGTCGGTCTTCTGGTCGACGACCGCGGCGAGCGGGCTACTGCCCACTGCGGCCCGGGCGATCACCCGGCAATCCGATCTGACCTTGGCGTTGCACTTCGCGGCGTTGATGACATCCACGGTGTGGCCGTTCTGGGAGGGGCAAAAGCTGGTGTCGCACTGGATCGGCACGTAGACGGTGCCCGTGGCCGGGTTCGCCGCCGGGGTACCGGGACTGCCGTCCAGCATGACCGACGGGCCCGCGGGCCCGCCCTGGGCCGGGTCGCCCTGCCGCGCCAGTGCCTGGTTGCCGTAGCGCGCCAGCGCCTGCCTGCCCTCGTCGAACCGGGCCGGCGCAAACCGCAAGGCCCCAAACCGCGCAGCCGGTTCCGCGCCCGGCGAAACAAGCCGCAGCGCAACAGGCCGCGGCGCAACGGATCCGGACGCCGCCGCGCCCGCGCTTGCCGAGGGCGCCGCCGCTAGCGTCATCAGGGCCACCGCCGGGCCAGCCAGCCAGATAAACCGCCGGGCGCCGCCGCGCCGCCGCACCACAGGTTTCCGCATCGGATCCTCCCCACCTTGCTCCGTGGGCCCAGGTGAACACGCACGTCAGCGGCCGCCCGGCCATGCTGCCGATGGTCGCGCGCGAACCTCACAAAAAGCTCACATCGGCGCCGGAGCCCGGCCTGGCCCGCCGACGAACCAGGCGATATCGAAGCAACTTGCTGCCAGCCGCGCCTGTCGGGCCCGCTGGTCTCTGCCCTCGAATTCTCATGTCATCGAGCCGCTACGAAACTCGGGTCAGGCAGCCGTCAGGAACTTGGTGAAGCGGGGGGTGGGGCCGCGCCTGCGAATGTGAAGCGCAGGCGAGTGCCGGTCATGGACCACCAGTAGCGGGCGGCGACCTCGGCGCGTTGTTGCACCATCCGCTGAGATCGTTATTGCTGGGCCCCGCGACCATATCGTGGCTCGTGGCCATGCCGGTCCGGATCTCCACCGGCCGGGAGAGGCAGGACCGGGACTGGCCGATTCCGCCATCAGGCGGAGATGTGTGCAAGGAGATACACACCCAGCGCCAGGAGCAGGCAGGCCAGCATCCCGAGGGCGATGTCCCGTGAGCTTGGGGGTGGTAGCCGCATCACCGGCCGATCCGGGTCAGTGCGCGGCAGGTGTGATCATGATGGGTCCCTCCACGGTCTGGCCGCCCGCGAGACTTTCTTCGTGGAATGAGGTCGCCTGGATCCTCGTCCCGGGACCTCACAGAAAGCTCACACGGCCCTTATGCTGCTGATGCGGCTTCCTGACCTGCCGTTCCGGGCGTACAGTCGGGCCAGGCGGGCTGGGGCGCGTACTGGTGGGGGCCGCGACGGTGATCGATTACCGGCTACTGGGGCCGATTGAGGTTGGTATCGACGGCCGCGCCCTCGATATCGGTGGCCAGAAGCAGCGAGCGCTGCTTGTGGTGCTTCTTCTGAGCGCGGACGAGCCGGTGTCGCGCGACGTCCTGGTTGACCGGTTGTGGGGGGAGCGCCCTCCGCGGGGCGCCCAGCACACGCTTGAGGTGTACATCTCGCGGCTTCGGAAGACCCTTGAGCCTGTGGCCGGCCGCCCGGTGGTGCTGGCCCGCCCCGGCGCCTACGTCCTGCGGGCCAGCAGCGAGCACATCGACATTGGCCGTTTCGAACGTCTGGCCGCGGAGGGCCGCCGCGCGCTGGCGGCGGGCACGCCAGGCCGGGCGGCGGCGGTCCTCCGGGAGGCGCTGGTGCTGTGGCGGGGCCCGGCACTGGCAGACATTAGCGATGAGCCGTTCGCGCGCACCGAGATCGCACGGCTAGAGGAACTGCGGGCCGCTGTCCTGGAGGACCGGATCGAAGCTGATCTCGCGCTTGGCCATCACCGGGATGTGATCGGCGAACTGGAGGCGCTTGCCGCGGCTCACCCTTTGCGTGAGCGGCCTTACCAGCAGCTGATGATCGCTCTGTACCGCTGCGGGCGACAGGCGGAGGCACTAGCTGTCTACCGGTCAGCCCGCCGGCTGCTGCTGGACGAGCTCGGCATCGAACCGGGCCCGGACCTGCAGCGGACCGAGCGCGCCATCCTGGAGCAGGACGTCTCACTCCAGCCCCCGGCGCCGTCCCCGGCGCCGCTTGCAATTGCCGCCGCCGGGGCTGAACGGCCCACATCGAGGGCCGCCGCCTACCGTGCCCGGCTGCTGACCGCAGCCGCGGCGGTTCTGCTGGTCACTGTTGCGCTGCTGGTAGGCGGCTCCTCCGCATTCCGGGGACCGGCCGCGTCTTTGATGGCCGGGCCGGACACGGTTGGCGTCATCGATGCCGGCCGGAATGTCCTGACCGAGGTGGTGACCGGGCCCGGCAGGCCGGGCGGTGTCGCGTATGGGGCGGGGGCCACCTGGATCACCGATACCGCCGATGACCGGCTGCTGCAGGTAAACCGTGCCGACAAAGTAGTAGACCGGATCGCGGTCGGCCGCGGGCCCGCCGGGGTGGCGGTCGGGGATGGGGAGGTCTGGGTCGCTAACCAGCTTGACGGCACCGTATGGGAGGTCAACCCGGCGGCAGGGATCCCGGTGGCGAAGATCGCGGTGGGGAACGGCCCGGATGCGGTCGTGTTTGGCTACGGGTCGGTGTGGGTCGCCAACGCGACCGATAGCACGCTGTCGAGGATCGTCCCAGGCAGTGGCCACGTGCTGACCATCCCGCTGGGCGCCTCCCCGGCCGGGCTAGCGGCGGGGGAAGGGGGGATCTGGGTGACGAGCCCAGACAGCGGGCAGCTGCTGCTTGTTGACCCGCACAGCAACCGGGTGTCCCGTTCCTTCCCGGTCGGCGTCTCCTCGGCCGGGGTAGCCGTTGGCGCGGGCAGCGTCTGGGTCGGCGATCGGGGCGGTGCCGTGGCGCGAGTGGACCCGGTGACCGGCCGCGCGCGGAAGGTCAGGACCGGAGGCGCACCGGCCGGCATCGCCTTCGCCGACAGTGCCGTCTGGGTCGCGGACGGCCAAGGTGGCAGCGTGTGGCGGATCGACCCGCAGGCCGGTTCGGTGCGGTCCATCCACGTCGGCAACCAGCCAACCGCTCTTGCGCCTGCGGGTGGCGGCGTGCTGGTGACGGTGCTGCCGTCGCTGGCAAGCCACCGTGGCGGCACCCTCACGCTGCTCGCGCAGCTATCCCCGCAGGACCAGGCCACCGACCTCGCGGCCGCCTGGTTTCCCCCCATCTGGCAGATGCTGAGCGTGACCAACGACGGGCTGGTCGGCTACCGGCGCACCGGCGGGCCTGTCGGCAACACCCTGGTCCCCGACCTTGCCACCGCACTCCCCGCGCCGGTGGACGGCGGCAGGACCTACATCTTCCACCTCCGCCCCGGGATCAGGTACTCCAACGGGACGCCGGTCAGGCCAGAAGATTTCCGTCACGCGATCGAGCGTGTCTTCGCCATCGGCGCCGCGGCCTTCCAGTACGCCGGCATCGTCGGCGCCACCCAGTGCGAGCGGACGCCCGGGCACTGCGATCTGGCGCGCGGGATCGACGCCAACGACAGAGCGGACACGATCACCTTCCACCTCACCGCACCGGACCCGGAGTTCCTGTACAAGCTCGCCTTTCCCTTCGCCGACGCGGTCCCGCTCACCACGCCTGATCACCAAGTGGGGCCGACCCAGCTCCCGGCGACCGGGCCCTACATGACGCAATCGTTCGTGCCGCTGCACCAGTGGGTGCTCGTTCGCAACCCGAGGTTTCATCAGTGGTCAAGCCAGGCACAGCCAGGCGGCTACCCCAGCCGGATCATCCTGCGCCTCGACATTTCCCCGGGGCCAGCGGTCACCGCCGTGGAGCGGAACCGCGCCGACGTGCTCATGTCGCCTCCCCCGGCGAGCATCTACCAGCTGGCGACCCGCTTTGCGAGCCAACTGCACAGCGGTCCGCTGGGCGCCACGATCGGCCTGGCGCTGAACACCCGCGTCTGGCCGTTCGACGTCCTCGCCGCGCGGCAGGCCCTCAACTACGCCATCGACCGGGCCACCCTGATCCGGCTGATCGGCGGGCCGCTGATGGCCCAGCCGACCTGCCAGATCCTCCCCCCGGCCATACCCGGCTACCGGCCGTACTGCCCCTACACGGTCGACCACAGCGCCAGTGGCGGCTGGATAGCGCCCGATCTGGCCAAAGCGGAGCAGCTCGTCAAGGCGTCGGGCACCCGCGGCGCCAAGGTGACCGTGGTTAGTGGTGGGTTCGGCACGCAGATCCCGGTCACGGCGACCGGTCGCTACTTGGTGTCGGTTCTGGACGAACTCGGATACCGGGCGTCACTGCAAGTGATCCCCGGGCCGGACGCATACGTAAGGCGGCTATATGACTCGCGCCAGCGTACGCAGATCGGCTGGTTCTCCTGGTACCAGGATTACCCGGCCCCGTCGGACTTCATCCGCACGCTGCTGACCTGCCAGTCCTTCCTCCCGGGTAACCCGGGCAACATCAACGCCGCCGAGTTCTGCAACCAGCGGATCGACACCCAGGTCACCCAGGCCCTCGCGCTCCAACCCCGCGACCCCAGTGCGGCCTGGGCGCTCTGGGCGCGCATCGACCACGAGATCGTGGGTCAGGCCCCGTGGGTGCCGGTCTACAACCCACGCTCCCTGGTGATGCTTTCCGCGCGTGTCGGCAACTACCAGTTCGACCCCTACTGGTCGGTGCTCATCGACCAGCTGTGGGTCCATTGAGCTTTCGGCACCGGCAGATCCGGCCACAGCTCGACCGCGCTGCGCTGGCAATCGTCCCACTGGGTAGACGATGCGAGATGCAAGCGCGCGACGGGTTGCCCCGAGCACGCTTGGAGGGCGTGCGCATGGGCTCGGTGGCCCGCCCGGAGATAGGGAAGTCGGCACACAACTTGCGCGCGCGTCTGCCTGGACGAGGGCTTCTACCTGCATCGATAGGGACCTGCCGGAATCTCCTCCCGAATCACATCCGCGGCAGTGCATGGCCGGAGTTCGGGTCCGATGCAGCCAGTCGCAGGTATCTCGGCCCTATCAACTGAGACCATTTGTGGGCCCAAAACTGAGACCACCGCGGTGCTCGCCGCCACGGAGTAGGCACAGGGGACTCGTATCATCCCAGGTCAGTGGCGGTGGAGGTGGGATTTGAACCCACGGAAGACTTGCGCCTTCACACGCTTTCGAGGCGTGCGCCCTCGGCCACTAGGCGACTCCACCGCGGTCGAGCTTACCGGAACTATTTAGCCTCGTTACTCTGCTATCGGGCCTCCAGCCACGGGCCTGCGCTGGGCGAAGAAGTCGCGCAGCAGGGCACCGCATTCGCTGGCGAGCACGCCGCCGAGCACCTCGGTCCGGTGCGGCAGCCGCCGGTCGCGCAGCACATCCCACAGCGACCCGGCGGCACCCGCCTTCGGGTCGGCCGCGCCGTACACCAGGCGCGCGATCCGGGCGGCGGTTATCGCGCCAGCGCACATCGTGCACGGTTCCAGGGTGACCACGAGCGTGTGCCCGTCCAGCCGCCAGCCACCGACCGCCGCGGCGGCGGCCCGCAGCACCACGATCTCGGCGTGCGCGGTGGGATCCCGCTGCTCCTCGCGCTGGTTGTGCGCCCGGGCCACGATGGCTCCGTCCGGGCCGAGGATCACCGCCCCGACGGGCACGTCCAGCCCGGCCAGCCCGGCCCCGGCCGCCAGGGCGAGCGCTTCCCGCATCGCGGGCTCGAAAGACGCCTCATACCCGGTGGTCACGAAGCGAGGCTACCGGCACAACGCTGGCCGGGGCGTGAGCGTATTGGCCCGTCAAAAGAGCCTGTGCCAGGGACTACGGAACGGGGCCAAGGGCGAGCGTGAGCGCCCGCTCGTAAGCCTGGCCGAACCCGAGCTTGCGCGCGATGATCGCGAGCGCCTCGTCGGGGAACAGGTCCAGGTTGCCGGCGATCATGCCCAGGTCCATCTCGTCGAGGCCGAGATCGGCAAAGATCGACAGGTCCCCGGCGGGCAGCACTTGGTCGAGGTCCTCGTCATCTTCGGGGATGGCCAGATCGAGATGGGCCATCACCTGGCGGGCCAGGGGCCAGTCCACGGCGGCGGTGAGGTCGGACATGAACACCGAGGCCTGCCCGCCGACCACCCGGACGGCGATGAAGAAGTCGTCTTCCACCGCGGCCAGCCCGATCGTGCCGCCGATGCTTGGCTGCTGGCGGAGTACCTGGATCAGCCCGGCGAGGTCTTCGGTGAGTGCGGGCGGCAGCAGGTCCACGTCCCAGGCGTCATCTTCGCGGTACACGACGACGGCGACATCGTCGCTCTCTGCATCCGTCATCGTCGCTCCATGAGGTGTTGCCGCCTCGGAAATGGTCTCAGATCGGCCGCCGTCCTGTACCCCAATCGTAGCTACGGAGCGACCCGGTGGTCACTGGTGAATGACCTGGCAGGCAAGCCTTTCATCACCGGTTAGGATAACAGAAGTGACGGTCTGTTACCTACGGAACGAGATGTGCCCTCCCCATGACCGGCGGAGCGAGGGTAGTTGTCCCTTGTGGGAGGGTACGGTGTCCGTACAGGTCAAGGGATTGGTGAAGCAGTCACTCTAAGCTAAGCTTAGTTGACAGACCGATGTACCTGCGTAGGAGTTGACTATGCAACTAAAGAAGGTCCTCGGCTGGGCGGTCGTCGTGTTTCTGGCGTGGTATCTCTTTACCCAGCCTGCAGCCGCCGGCAATGCCGTCCACAACCTTTTGGGCCTGCTGCAGCAAGCTGGCAGCTCCATCGCCACGTTCCTGAACTCTCTCTAGGCGACCAGAGGGCGCCGCGCGCATGAGGCTGATATCGCCGGGAGCCAACCCCCCGGCCGACGTGGACCGGTACCTGCTGCCCCACGAGCAAGAAGTCATCACTGTGCGCAAGCACCCGGCGGTCCTGCTGGCACCGGTCGCCTGGGCGGTCATCGGCCTGGTGCTCGCGGCCGTGCTCAGCGACACCCTGCTCCGGCACGCCCCCGCGCTGACCTGGATCGTCTGGGCGATCTGGGGGCTGGTGTTCCTCCGCTTCCTCTGGGCCGCCCTCAACTGGTCCGTCGACTACTTCATAATCACCTCACACCGGTTCATCGAGACCACCGGGCTGTTCACCCGTAACGTCGCGTTTATACCGATGGCGAAGGTGACCGACTTTACTTTCCGCCGGTCCTTCCTCGGCCGCGTCTTCGGTTACGGTACGTTCATCGTTGAGTCGGCAGGCCAGGACCAAGCACTTGACAACGTGGACTTCATCCCCTACCCCGAACAGCTGTACCTTGAGGCTTGCTCGCTGCTGCTTCCCGCCAAAGATGGCGGCGACTGACCCGCCAAGATCTCCCCTTCCCCGGGGTTCGTGCGGCCGGACGACCAAACCAGCGTCCGGCCGCATGAGCCTGCCTGGCTGCGGCCAGCCCTCAGAGGGTGACGAGGAGGACACCCACGGCGGCCAGCAGCAGGCCGAGTCGCTGGACCGCCTGCATCCGCTCGCGCAGCACGACCCGCGCCAGCAGCACCGTGATGCCGGGGTACAGGGACGTGAGCACCGCCGCGATCCCGAACAGCCCCGCCCGGGTGGCCAGCACGTAGCAGAGGTTCGCCGAAGCGTCGAGCACGCCTGAGCCGATCGCGGCCGCCAGCACCCGCGATCCCGCCTCGCGCCCGACCGGCCGGGCCCTGGCGAGCACCGCGACGGCGATCACCACGGCGGCGTTGGCCATCCGGGCCATGCAGACCGGCCAGAAGACCCCCGAGGAGCCGGCGTTCCGCAGGCACACGAAGAAGATGCCGAACATGGCACCGGACACGGCCCCATACACCAGGCCGCGCAGCGCCGGGTGATCGCCAAGGAACCGGCCCCCCTGGCTGTTCGCGGGCGCACGGGCCTGCGTTCCCCGTTCGAGGCTGACCAGTACGGTCGCCATCAGGCACACGGCCGCGCCCATGTAGACGAGCAACCCGAGGTGCTCCCCCGAGGCCACCGCCACGCCTACCGGCAGCACCGTCGACACCAGCGCGGACACCGGCGCCACGACGCTCATCGGCCCGGCCGCGAGGCCCGCGTAGAACACCATGAGCCCGATCGCGCCGAAGACCCCCGCCGCGATGGCCCAGCCCAGCCCCGCGGTGGATGCCTGGCCCCCGGACACGATCGCCGCGGCCAGCATGACCAGCGCGCCGACCGGCACGGACAGGGCCGCCACCGACAGCGCCCGGCTGTGCCGGCTGGCGGCCCCGCCCAGAAAGTCGGCGCTGCCGTACAACACGGCGGCGGCCAGCGCGAACATGATCACCACGACCGGTGCTCCCTTGGACTACGGTGACCGGTGCTCCCTTGGACTGCGGTCAGAATAATATTCCACACGGTTCTATAGACTGACCGCAACGTTATATCCCCGGGGAGGGCCCGTGCCTGGCAACGACCTGAGCGCCGCGCTGGCGCGCACCCTGGCGGCCCTGCGTGCGGAGCGGGGCTGGTCCCTGGATCAGCTCGCCGCCCGGTCCGGGGTAAGCAAGGGCGTCCTGGTCTCCCTGGAGCAGGCGCGCTCCAACCCGAACCTCGCCACGCTGGCCAGGGTGGGTGACGCGTTCGGCCTGCCGGTCACCCGGCTGCTCGACGGCCCGCCCGAGCCGAGCGTCCGGATCACCGGCGCGGAGTATGCCCGCACGCTGTGGCACGGCGCCACGGGCGGGTCCGGGACCATCATCGCCGCGACCGAGCCGCCCTGGGCCGCCGAGTTGTGGCGCTGGGAGGTGCTCCCCGGAGAGTCGTTCGGCGGGGACGCGCATGCGCCCGCGACCAGGGAACTCGCCTGGGTCGAGCAAGGCAACCTGACGCTGGCCGTGGCCGGGGTGCGGCATCAGGTCGGCCCCGGTGAGTGTGCCCGCTTCCCCGGGAGCCTGCCGCATTCCTACGCCAACGAGGGGACCGGCCCGGTCCGCCTCACCATGGTCGTGGTCGTGCCCCCGGCCCCGGCGTGAGCACGCATCAATGGCGACGGCCCGGCACGCGGTGGGCGCGCCGGGCCGTATCGCCGGTCACGTGGTTGCGGCGCTATGACCAGGCCCGATACTCTTGCCGTTTCTCGAACACTCGTTCTAGCATATCCGCATGACCAGCCCAGATCCTGATCGACTCCGCTATGCCCAGATCGCGGGAGCCGTTGCGAGGCACGCCCTGGGCTGGCGGCTCACCGCCGATGAGGAAGCCGTGGCGGTGGCCGAGTTGACCGGCGCCGCGGCCGGGCGGGCCGACCTGCTGGCCGAACGAGCCGGCACCGCGCTCGGTTTTGGCGAGGGCAGGCCTGACGCCGCCAGGTACCGGCAGATCGCCGAACTGTGCATCGCCGCCGGCGCGGACCCGGCACTGATCGAGCGCTGGATCAAGGTGGGCAGGCAGCGGGCCGCCGTCGCCGCGGCGATCCCCTACACCGGGCTCTCGCCGGGCGGGTTACTGTTCCTGGTCGCCGGTTTCGATGAGCGTGGCCGAGGTCCCGCCAGCGTCCTGCGTGCCGCCCACGGCGGTGCACATCTGGCCAGTGCTCAGGCTGAGGTAGCGGGAGTATCTGGGCTCTCGGTCTGGGCCGCCGCCTCTCGCAGGCGGCGCGGCAACAGGAAGGACGCGTACCTGATGGCGATCATGCGTGATGTGGTTATGCCCGCTCCGAGTAGCAGCGTCCAGGCGACAGCCCGGCCCAGCGGGACCTGGTTGTCGTCAGGGGCACCTGGTGGTTCGTTGCCGGTGACCCGTCTCCAGCCAAGCTGCAGTATTCTCCTGGCGGCCATCACCGCGACCAGTCCAGCAGCTCCTTTCAGCGCCCGGATGGTCCGGCCTTCGCCCTGTTCCGCCATCGGACTCCTCCCAGGGCGGACTGCCCAGCACCGCTGCCATCCGCGGTGTCTTCTGTGCCGTCATCATCCCACCGCTCGCGGCCGACCGAAGGGACGCTTGGGATGCCAGCTAGCGCCGCCTCCGCCACAGCAGGGCGGCAACAAGTGCCAGGTAACCAAGGCGTGGAGACTCAGGCTGAGGCAGCGGATCGCCCTGGCTGTCAGCCTGGCCCGCCGCCCCTCGCTGGCGGCGCGGCAACAACACCCTGGACACGCACCTGCCACCGATCATGCGCGCTGTGGTTATCCCCGCCCCGAACAGCATCGACCAGGCGAAGACCTCACCTACCGGGACCTGCTTGTCATCGGGTGCACCTGGTGGTTCCCTGCCGGTGACCACCTTCCAGCCGGCCCGCAATCCCCTTCGGGCGGCGACCACCGCGACCAGCCCAGCAGCGTCTTTTAGCGTTCGAATGGTACGGCTTTCGCCCTTACCCGGCATCACAGTCCCCGCGGGCGGCTACCTGGCACCGCGGTAATCCGCGGCGTCTTCTATGCCGAGATCATCTCACAGCTCGCACTGCCGGGCTGAGCGATTGCATGCCCAGCGTGGCGCCAGGGGGCGAGGGATGAGGCCAACGGCAACCTTCGGCGCCCGTGACGGATCAGGCCCTCTCCCCGGGTAGCCAGGGAGAGGCCCGCCCGGGTCCCCGCCCTTGACTTTGCGGTTCAAAGTGAGCTAGCTTTGAACCGCAAAGTAGACGGAGGTGCTGGCCATGGCGAT
Organism: Streptosporangiaceae bacterium; assembly: GCA_036497045.1. Classification (GTDB taxonomy): domain Bacteria; phylum Actinomycetota; class Actinomycetes; order Streptosporangiales; family Streptosporangiaceae; genus DASXKD01. The sequence goes on from DASXKD010000148.1 coordinate 16,409, forward strand.
GACGTTTGAGCAGGTACACGTGGCCGTGACTCAATCCGGTACGTGGGTCAGCTATAGCGGCGGCGCCAGGATCGTCCTCGCCGCTGTCCTGGTGGCCGCCGCGGGCGGCGTGGCGTATGCGGGAATCCGGCTGCCTCTGCCCGTCCGGCCAGCAAGGCCCAGCGAGGGTGCCAGGACCTTTATGCTCGTGACCTGGGGGTTTGCGATTACGGCGTTTCTGGCTTGCCTGCCCATCTACGTTCACCAGGCACGCCGGGAGCACCTGCTTCACACCGCCCCGCCGGATCCCATCACGCCTGTTACCGCCATCTGCGTCGCTGTGATCTTCGTCATCATCCTTCTCGTGGGCAGGTCGCATGGCTGGCGGGTCGCGCTGGGGAGCGCCGCTATCGGGGCTGCGGCCGCGCCGATGATCTTTGAGTTTCCGTTTGACCTGATCGTCATGGCCAGGACCTATCCCCCCATTCCTCCCGACCCGGCCTTGTACCGGCTCCTGTTCTTCGCACCCTTGTTCCTCGTCGAATTCACCACGCTGGCGCTGCTGACGTTGTCACCGATGGTGAAGCTGCCCAGGGCGTCGTTCTTTTTCTTCGCGTTGATGCTGGTCGTTTTCGCGGCCTGGGGCCTGTCCGGATTCGGGTATCCCTCCGGCCCGGTCCCGTTCGCGCTGAATGTGCTGTCGAAGATCGTGGCCTTCGCCGTGACGCTCAGCTTGTTCCTCCCCCAGCGGGCCCAGGCCAGCACGCCAGGCGCGGCAACCAGCCCACCAGCCACGGTCATGCACGCAGGCCACCAGCACGTATGAGACCGGCAGGGCTCGCGGCCCTGCCGTCCTGACCTTGCCAGGCCATCACTGAAGGAGAGATGTCATGAACCAGGGATCCGGCATGGCAGACGATGCTGGCGCCAGCGTGGCAGCGGGCATGGACGCGCAGGGTGCAGCGGTCATCATGCAGGAGGCGGGGGGGCAGGCCCGGCATGAGCTGACCATCAACCGCCCGGTGATCTTCGTGAGCTGGGCGCTGGTTTACCTGCTTGGTTACGGCGTGGTCTGGCTGTCGGTCCGCGGGCAGCGGCCCTTTCACGCGCCGGAGGGCTGGGCGCTGGCGTTGCTCGCCCTGCTCGCCCTGCTGGCCCTGGGTGTCACCGCAAGAGTGACCGACCGGGCAGCCAGCGGGGTCGGCGGCGTATCACAGCTGCGGCGGCGCATCTACTGGCTCTCACTTGCGGTCGGGTTGCTGGGCGTGTACGTCATGCAGCCTGCGCTGCGTTATGTCGGCGCCAGCCACGGAGTGATCAGCGTCTTCACCGCGTCCTCACCGCTGCTGGTGGCCGGGGTGGTCCTGGCCGCTGGCACCGCCGCCTGGCTGAACTGGTGCGCCTTCGGCTTGGGCGTCTGGCTGATCGCCGTGGCCGCATTCAGCGGGTTCGCAGGCCCGGCCGGAGTCTGGGCCGTGGACGCGCTGGCGGTCGGTGTCCCATTCCTGGTGATGGCGGGCATCACCCTCGCGCGGGGACGCTCATGAGAGAAGACGGGCTCGACCCGGTTATCCACGCCCCCGTGCGGCTGCGCCTGATGGTGACGCTGGCGACGCTGCCCGAGGGCGACAATCTGTCCTTCACCCGGCTGCAAGAGCTGATCGGGCTGACACCGGGCAATCTGATCACGCACCTGCGCAAACTGGAAGACGCCGGGTACGTGCAGACGAACAAGACCGGCAGCGGCGTCAACGCGCTGACCACGGTGGCCCTTACCCGTGACGGCCGGACCGCGCTGGAGCGCTACACCGCAGTACTGCGGCAACTGCTCGACACCGCCGAGCTAGCGCAGCCACAGGCCAGGATCCATCCGGCGCCCGGCACAGACGGCGCAGGAAGCCACGCATCCAATAATCATGGAGGCACTCGGCGCCGAGCGGATCAGGGAAATGGGTGAGCGGGCCCGTGAGCGATCAGGCCCTCTCCCGGGTACCCAGGGAGAGGGCCGTGAGCTGCGGAGGCTCGGGGATTTGAACCCCGGAAGACCCGGTCACAATGCGCGAGCAAGGTCTGGCGAGATGCTTTGGAGCCAGTGCAGTGGTTCGGGCTGGTCCAGCACGCAGTACTCCAGCGGGGGCAGGATGGCCGTGCGGTCGGTCAGCCCATAGGCGTCTAGGAACATACGCAGCCGTGCCGCCAGATCAGGAAGCGGCTCGAATCCTGCCTCAGCCAGCTGGCCGGGCGGTGCCAATGGCACGAACGTCCAAGCCGCTGCGGCGAGGTCGGCCAGCGGCTCGACGGGCTGGGCGGCGTCCCAGTCAATGAATGCGGCCGGTATCCCGTGCAGGTAGACGGTGTTCCACGGTCCGAGGTCGCCGTGGGAGACGATCTCACCAGCCCGGGGTGAACACGGGTGGAACCGGTAGCTGGTAATGGTCGGCCGGAAGCCAGACGCCGCTCGGTGCAGCCTGCGGATCAGCTCTGCCGCACCGCGCAGGGCCAGCTCGGTCCTGGCATACGGCGGCAGCCGGTTCCCATGCCCAGGCTGCCACTGCGGGTCGTTGGCGACGTCGCCGTCGATAAAGGTCAGCACTTCCCTGTCGCCCTCGATTCCAAGCACCCGGGGCGAGCCGTCGAACCCGGCTGCCTCCAGATGCCGCAGGTACTCGTGTACCGCGGGCGTCCACGGACCCACCGGCCGCAGCAGCCGGTCACCGCGGCGCACGATCCCGCTGGTCATGCGCCCGCCCGAAAGCGGAACATCTCCCGCTTGACGGCGCCGGTGATCGGCCATTAGCCCAGTATCACGAGGACCGGCCGTGTCAGCTTGGGGCGCCGCCACCCGCCACGCACTAGAGGCGGGCTCGGACTGGCGGTCCTGGAAGGCCATCCTCGCCCAGGCGCAGGTCCGCGACGCGCGGGTCCACGATGCCCGGCACACCGCCGCAACTCTCCTGATCGCCCAGGGCGTGCATATCCGCGTCGTGCAGGAGGTCCTCGGCCATACCCGGGTGACGACGACGGAGCGCTACACACCTACGTGGCCACGCTCCAGATGAAGGACGCCAGCGAGTGGATGGGCGAGGCGCTATGGGGCAAGGGACGAGGCCAACTGCAACCCAAACTGGAACCTTCGGCCCCTACGGCAGATCAGGCCCTCTCCCCAGGCGTGCGGGGAGAGGGCCGTGAGCTGCGGAGGCTCGGGGATTTGAACCCCGGAAGGGCGTGAACCCTAACCGCATTAGCAGTCCTCTCGGCGGCCCGAAAGCGGGCATAACGCCTCTGCGGGTAGTTGTATCCGCCCAGCTAGATAGCGGTATGGCGCGCAATCTGCAGCAAGGCATGCCATCCCCGCGCAACCCCTGCTGTGCCATCACGGTGCCATCAGGAGTGCCCGGGTGGCCTTCCCAAAATCTCCCGCCCCAGCGGCCATCTGGACGGCTCCTGCCCGCGACTCCCCATACGAACGCTGGTCCTGTTGTTAGCGGCCTATTTATCTGCACATAGGACCATGATCAACGGCAGCGCTCTTTGCGCGGCTCTGGCTGTCACGGAGCGTGACGGACCCGGTTGGCCTGACTGTAGCCAAACCGTTCAGAACGCCGAGTATGAGCTGCGTATGAATGCCAAGTTGGCCCAGGGCGGGCAGCGCAGAACGGCCAGTTCCGGGCGCTGTCGGTGGCGACCCGGGGACCGGTCATCTCAGGGCTCCGCTACTGCACTGGCCACCCCCAGCGAGGTAGTGAATGAGATGGCTGCATCGCGTGCTGTGCTGAATGAGACGGACTGTCCATGCCGTAGTGCCGCCCAAAGCGATAGGCGATTGACGCATCACGCTGGCGGGCTGCCCTCAGTCCGTGCCCCGCAATCAGCCGCAACGACTGCAGTGGCGCCCGGCTGTCTCCGGGCACGAGATCAGTATGTCCCGGTCGGCGGTACCCATGCTGGCGCGAGCTGACCGCGGCTTCTACAAGCCGGTCTCGGCGGCGAGCCGCCCGGATTTCACGGCCTTGACCAGGGCCTCGTAATCCCGTTCGTTCTGATCGGCGTAGGTAGCGGAGAAGTCCGCGATCGCCTGGTCGAAGACGTCGCCGGGGCCCAGGTACGAGGCGATCGCGATCCGGTCGCCCCAGCGGGCGTGCGCGCGGGCCAGCGTGGTCCCGCACATCCGGGCATAGAGCGTTGCCCCCGGCACGCGGAGGGTATCCACCTCGGCGGAGCCCTTCCAGTCGTGAAACTGGCGGATGTAATAGTCACGGGCCTGCCCGTCGATATCGGTCACGCGCTGCCAGCCCAGGAAAATGTCACTGGCTGCCTGCATCGCGCGCTGGCCCGCCACCACCCGCTGGCCGTGGTTACGGTACTGGCTCTTGCCGGCAAAACGCTCCAGGACCGAGGCCTGGGCCTCCTTGGCCTGCAGGAACAACGGGTCGTCCTGGTTACGGCCCACCAGCAGGAAGATCCAGCACCGCGTCCCGACGCTGCCGACGCCAACCACCTTGCGCGCCATGTGCACATAGTGGAACTCCTCGATCGGATGGTGCTCATGCGCGAGGGTGCGCCGGTAGGACTGCATCAGCTTGCGCACCGACCGCTCGGCCTGCTCGCGCGCGGCCTGGGACAGAACCAGATCCTCGATCGGCATGATCAGTGGCGGCTCGCCGACGATCTGCAACTCACCGCCGATCTCGCCGGTCCGCTTGGCGAACACCCGCACACTGTCGCGGGTCCGCGCCTTGGCGATGTCCTGGGCAGCCTCCTTCGCTTCCTTCTTCCCCAGGCGTTTGCTCCGGACTTCGGCACTGATCCAGCCGGTCATCTGATCGACACTCATATGCGCATACCAGGCGTCCAGGGTGCGCATGCCCGCGGCTTCGCGCATCCGTTCCCGGTACTCCCGGACCGCAGCCATCACCACCGCGCGCCGGTCGGCGGGGGCGAACCCAAGGTCACGTCCGGCGATCTCGAAGCTTGCGGCCAGGCGTTTGACATCCCACTCCCACGGGCCGGGGAGTGTCTCGTCGAAGTCGTTAATGTCGAAAATCAGCTGCCGCTCGGGTGAGCCGAACACCCCGAAGTTCAACAGGTGCGCATCGCCGCACAGCTGCACCGTGACGCCCGAACGCGGGGTCGCGGCCAGGTCCGACGCCATGATCAGCGCCGCGCCCCGGTAAAAAGTGCCCGGCGAGACCAGCATCCGCCCGTAACGGATCGGAACCAGTTCGGGAACCCGGGTCCCGGCCTGCTCCTGCAGCAGCGGAACCGGATCTGGCCGGTCCGCCGCCGGCTCCCATTTCCCGTGACTCGGCCTAGGCGCATCCTTCCGCGCGGCCTTTCCCCTGGCCGCCCGGTCTTCCAGCGTCAGGCCCGCGCGCTTCCACGCCGGAGAAGGCAGCTGACCGGCCAGTGCGGCCGCGGTAGCACGCCCGGGGCGCCCAGCTATGCGGGAACCACTGAAGCCGTCGGCCCCTGTCATGGCTGCCTCCTGGCCAAACACACCGTCACACCTGCAAGAACAGCGTATAGCCCGGGTACCAAAGGTGCTGGCCGGGCTAGCCCGGGCGCATCGGCCCGAGGCCGCTCCCGGCAGAGGCGGCTGCCGAAACTGTCAGATCCCGAACCGGCGGTCTGGCGGCCACACACCTGCCCATCAGCGCGACAGAACAGCCAAATCTGGATGCTGCCGCTCCCGGCGCCGGCAGCTGCTGGGGCGTACAGATCGGCGGCGATGCGCGCGCCTACGGGGTCTTGGGCCGATCACACTTCGTGAGGACCGGTTCGCCGACCCGCGATTTCCGATTGCCGAATATTTACTCGAACCGTCCGCCGATTCGATCGGCGGCGAGCGCCCGGTTTCCCTGTTTGGCGGGCTGGGGCTGGTGCCCGCCTACCGGACCGCGAAGGTGACTGCGGGAACCGTCAGCTGGGGTTACATGACCGTAGTCAGCATCGTCTTCCTGCTGCTGGCAGCGGCGTTGTTGGTGGTCTTCTTCTGTTCCGGCGGAGCGCCCATGCTCAAGGTGATGGTGGGCAGCCGGGATGTGCGCGAGCATGCGCGTGGCGGTGTGGCGTCGTAGCGGCAGCGCTCACGCGAGGACCGGCACCGGCCGGCGGCATCCCGGGCCGCCGGCCGGTGAGCGGGTCAGCCTTCGGGGTCGATGCCGTGCCAGGCGGGCACCTTCACCGTCCGCTGGCCGGGGGTGCCGCCGAGGATCACCTTGCGCAGTGAGACGTCGTTATGGGTGTTCGATTCGTACAGGACGTGCTGCGGGTTGGCGATCACCTCGATGTAGTAGGTGCCGTTCGGCACGCTGGTGATGTCGAACGCCTGGCCCGCGACGAACTGGGTGTAGGTGTCTCCCCAGCCGACCGGCATCATTTCCTGGACCCACAGGGCGGTTGGCTGGCCGCAGGTGAAGTTGCTGAAGCCGATGGATGGCGGCTGCCACGTGGCGTGCGGCGCGAGCAGGTTCACCGGGTCGCTCGGCGCGATGCAGAAGCCGACCTTGTGGCTGCGCACCGCCAGGTTCTTCGCCGAGTCGAGCAGCTGGTACCGGGCGAACTGCTCGAAGTGCCAGTGGTTGTGCCCGGGCTTGGAGTCGAATCCCATCGTCCCGGCGCGGCAGATGGTCGAGCGGGCGGCGGAACTGGCCAGGGATTCCCATGCACGGGCCGGGCGTGCCGCGGTGCTGGTGAAAGAGGGCAGCTTGATGGCCTGGGGTAGCAACGGCGTGCCATATCCCGGGGAAGACCACT
>DASXKD010000149.1:0-6879 GCA_036497045.1 Streptosporangiaceae bacterium
CGACTGCTGCTACCCGATCCTGGCCCCGCTCGCGGCACTGCCCGGGCTGGTCGCCGACATAGAGGGCCCGGTCAACGCCATGCGCCGGCCCGGCGGCCCGTCGCTGGCCGAACTGACCACGACCGGGGTAGCCAGGATCACGTTCGGCAGCACGTTGCACCAGCGCGCCACCGAGGAACTCACCGCCGTCGCCCGGGCCCTGCACGCGGAGGCGTAGCCGTCGCACGCGGGTCATCCTTGATCACGGACGATTTCCCGTTCCATGTGCGGAGCATCGTCCGTGATCAAGGAAGCCAGGGGCCCGGGGCAGTTTCGGACTAGGCATCACATCCCCCAGCAACGGCAAGGCATGATCACGAACGGGCAGGGGAGGGAGTGCCCGGGTGGAGGATGGGGGCATGGCTGCCGAGGAGACGGGTTACCGGCTCTACCAGGACCTGGCGGAATGGTGGCCGCTTCTTTCGCCGCCGGAGGAGTACGCCGAGGAGGCCGCGTTCGCCGGCCAGGTGCTCCGCCGTGCCGCCCGGCCGGTCCGCGAGGTGCTTGAACTGGGCAGTGGCGGCGGGCACTGCGCCAGCCACCTCACGCCCGGGTTCGCCATGACCCTGGTGGACGCCTCGGGCTCCATGCTGGCGGTGTCACGGCGGCTGAACCCCGGCTGCGAGCACATCGAGGCGGACATGCGCACGGTCCGCCTGGGCCGCGACTTCGACGCGGTGTTCGTCCACGACGCCGTGGACTACATGGTCACCGAGGCTGACCTGCGGCTGGTCATCGATACCGCGTTCGCGCACTGCCGCCCCGGCGGCATCGCGGTGTTCGTGCCCGACCACATCACCGAGAACTTCGAGGCGGGCACCGGCTACGGCGGCATCGACGGCCAGGACGGCCGTGGAGCGCGGTACCTGGACTGGGCCTACGACCCGGACCCCGGCGACACCTGGACCCTCACGCAGTACGCGTTCCTGCTCCGGGACCCCGGCGGAGAGGTCCACGTGGTGCACGAGACACACCGGCTCGGCCTGTTCGACCGCGGCACCTGGCTCCGGCTGCTGACCGAGGCCGGATTCGAAGCGGGTTCGGTCACCGAGGAGACCACCGAAGACCGCCAGCCGCGCGAGTTGTTCACCGGGCACCGGCCGCCGGGTCCAGCCGGGGAGCCTGGCTCAGCCGGGGAGCCAGGCCGAACGTAGCGAACACGCCGGGTTCGGCCCACACCACGTTGCGGCCGATGCCCGCGGGGGTGACCGTGAGCACCTGCAGCGTGTGCAGGTGGTATTCGCCGGAGCCGGTGCCCACGTACGCGGCGACCGCGGGCTGCCCGTTGGCCGCAGCACGCACCATGCGCCAGTCCGTGCCACGCAGGGCCCAGACCCGGGCCATGAACCGGCCGTAGTTCTCCCGGCCCGCGTACCAGGCGGCCATCGGTGGCATCTCCAGGACCGCGTCCGTCGTCAGCAGCCGGGTCAGCGCGGTGATGTCGGCGTTCTCGAAGGCCGTGACATAGGCGTCCACGGTGGCCCGCAGGTCCGCCTCGGCGGGCTCATCGATCTGGTCTTCGGCCACCCCGGCGAGCCTGGCCCGGGCCCGCTGCAACGAGCTGTTCACCGCCGCGGGCGTGGTGGCCAGCAGGTCCGCGACCTCCGCGGCCGGCAGTTCAAGCACCTCCCGCAGGATGAGGATGGCCCGCTGCCGCGGCGGCAGCAGTTGCAGTGCGGCGACGAACGCCAGCCGCAGGCTTGACCGGGACACCGCGACCGCGGCGGGATCGGCCCGCTCGGCCCACACCATCGCGTCGGGCAGCGGCTCAAGCCACGGCACCTCGGTGCGGACCAGCGGCTGCTCGGTGTCCTGGCTCGGCCCGGCGATCGCGGACGGCAGCGGCCTGCGGCTGCGGCCCGCCAGCGCGGTCAGGCAGGCGTTGGTCGCGATCCGGTACAGCCAGGTGCGCAGCGAGGCCCGCTCGCTGTCGAACCGGCCGGACGCGCGCCAGGCCCGCAGCAGGGTCTCCTGGACCAGGTCCTCGGCGTCCTGCACGGAGCCCAGCATGCGGTAGCAGTGTGCCAGCAGTTCGCGGCGGAACGGATCCGCCTGGCTGGCGAAATCCTCGCTGATGGAAACCGTCACTTCGCCTCCCTGGAAAAGACCGGCCCGGCACTGCCGTATCGCATGATCGGGCATCCGCCGGCGGCCTGCCGGTACCGGCGTGGCCCCGCGGTGTCGCCCGGAAGGCCGCGCCACTGCCCATACCTACCTGCCGCGGGGCGCGGATTCATCGTTTCTCGGCCCGGCGCGATGAATCCGGCCCGTGGGCCAGGTATGTACCGGCGACCCACCGGACGCCGAAACGGAGACTTCCATGACCACGCTGGACCTCACCAGCTCCCGCGACCGGGCGGCCGCCGCGCCGCCCGGCCACCGCTGGCTGATGCTGGCCGTCCTGCTCGGCGGGCAGTTCATGGCCCTGCTCGACGCGTTCGTCGTGAACGTGGCGCTGCCCTCGATCGGCGCGGATCTGCACGCCTCCGGCGCCGCGCTGCAACTGGTGGTCGGCGGGTACTCCGCCGCCTACGCGATGCTGCTGATCACCGGGGCCCGGCTGGGCGACCTGTACGGCCGCCGCCGCATGTACCTGCTCGGCGTCGCGGTGTTCACCGCGGCGTCGCTGGCCTGCGGCCTCGCCCCGGACAGCGGGCTGCTGATCCTCGCCCGGTGCGTCCAGGGCGCTGCCGCGGCGGTGATGGTGCCACAGATCTTCAGCATCATCCAGATGCGGTTCACCGGCGCGGCGCGGGCCACCGCGCTCTCCGCGTGGGGGCTGGTGCTGGCCACCGGCGCGGTCGTCGGCGTCGTCCTTGGCGGCGTCCTGGTCAGTGCGGACCTGCTGGGCGCCAGCTGGCGCCCGGTCTTCCTCATCAACGTCCCGTTGGGCGTCCTGCTCGCGGTGCTGGTGCCCCGGCTGGTGCCGGCCGACCCGCCCCGGGCGCGGCCCACCGGCCCCGGCTCGCGCCGGTTGGACCTGCGCGGCCTCGCGATCGCGGCACCGGCCGTGTGCCTGATCGTGCTGCCGCTGGTGCTCGGCCGCGAACTGGGCTGGCCGGCCTGGGCGCTGGGCTGCGTCGCGGCGGGCCTGCTGCTCGCCGGGGCCTTCGCCGGCTTCGAGCGGGCGGCCGCGGCCAGGGGCGGTGACCCGCTGCTGAACCTGGGCGTGCTGTCCGCCCCCGGCCTGGCCGCCGGGCTCGGCACGCTGCTGGCCGTGATGGCCGGCTACGGCGGGTTGCTGTTCGTGTTCACCCTGCACCTGCAGGCCGGGCTGGGGCAAAGCGCGTTGCGGGCGGGCCTGTCGTACATCCCCCTGGCGGGCATGTTCGGCCTGGTCGGCTATTTCTGGCGGCGGCTGCCCGCACGGGTGCACCCGGTGCTGGCGCCCGCGGGGCTTGTGCTGATTGCGGCCGCCTACCTGGGGATCGCGGTGGCGGTGCGCGGCGGTTCGGCCGGTGGCCCGCTGCTGTGGCTGGCGCTCGCCGTGGCCGGGGTGGGTCTGGGCCTCACGATTCCCCCGCTGCTCACCCAGTCACTGGTCGGGGTGCCGCTGTCCCAGGCCGCCGACGCCAGCGGCCTGGTCACCACGGCCGCGCAGCTCAGCCAGGTCATCGGGGTCGCCGTTTTCGGCACCGTGTACCTGTCCCTGGCGCAGCGGGCCGGCCCGCACGCTGTGGCCTCAGGAAAGGCCCTGGCCAGCACCGCCATGCTGCTGGCGCTGGTGGCCGCGATCGGCCTGGTGCCGGCCGTGGCCCTGGCCAGGACGGTGCTGCGGGCAGGCCGGCCGCGCCGGTGATCAGCCGAACGGACCCGGTTCCGGGAGCGCCATCGCCCCGGCGGGCAGGTCGGGCAGTGGCCGCCGCGGCTCACGTACCCCGGCGCCCGGCGGCCCGTTCCCGCCCCGGCCCCGGCGGGCCCCCGCACGGGGCCGGACGCGGTCAAGTAGCCACCGGGCCGGCGCGGTCAGCGCGATCCACAGCGGGTTGGCCAGCACCCGCCGGGCCACCGTGCGGTCCCGGGTGGCCAGGGCGTAGGCGGCGCGTCCCTGGCTGACGTGCCGGACCACCACGCGCCCGCGACGGCGCCCGGGCAGCCCGCGCCGCCGCACCAGGATCCGGTCCAGGCCCGGCGGCAGGCCGCCCAGGTAGTGCCGGTTCACCAGTTCGCCGAACAGCAGGACGGCCGGTGCAAGCACAATGACCAGCACCGTCACCGTGCCGGTGGCCAGCGCCCGGCCGAGGTTGCGCCAAGGCTTCATGTTTTCAGTATGCACCCTGACCTGGTGCGGTACGGCTGGCCGTGGTCAGCCCGTGGCGAACGCGCGACCGCCGCGCGGGCTAGCTGAACACCCGGTGGCGGCGGTGGAGGGACTGCAGCACGCCGACGGCGATCATGTCGGCGAACAGGGCTGACCCGCCGTAGGACACGAACGGTAGCGGCAGCCCGGTGACCGGCGCGATCCCGATCGTCATGCCGATGTTGATGAACGCCTGCGCAGCGAACCAGATCGCGATCCCCGCGGCAACCAGCAGTCCGAACGCGTCGTCGGCGCGGGCCGCGATGCGCACCGCACGGAAGATGACCAGGCCGAGCAGCGCCACGATGGTGGCGCAGCCGACGAAGCCGAGTTCCTCGCCCGCCACGGCGAAGATGAAGTCGGTGCCCTGGAAACTGTAGGAGCCGAGGAAGCTCCCGGCGGTGAGCTGGCCATGGAACAGGCCCTGCCCGAACATTCCGCCAGAGCCGATGGCAATCTTGGCCTGGAACGCCTGGTACCCGGTGCCCGACGGGTCCGCGTACGGGTGCAGGAAAGAGGTCAGCCGGCCCACCTGGTAGGCCTTGAGCAGGTGCAGGTTCAGCACCGCCACGACGCCGAGTGCCCCGGCGCCGGTGAGCAGGACCAGCCAGCGCAGCCCGACGCCGGACAGCGCGATCATCCCCCCGGTGATGACCACAAGCACCACGACGACCCCGAGGTCCGGCTCGGCCAGCACCAGCCCGATCACCGGGAGGCTGCAGGCAACCGCCAGGCCAAGCGGCTTGAGGCCCGGCCGCGCCGACCGCTCCCCCGCCGCGCCGAAGATCAGCGCGATCATCATGATCAGGCCGATCTTGGCGTACTCGGAGGGCTCGATCTGGAACCCGCCAGGCAACGGGATCCAGGAGTGCGAGCCCAGGATCGTGGTCCCCAGCGGGCTGATCACCGCCAGCAGCCCCAGGCACCCCGCCGCGTAGGCGAACGGCGCGATCATCCGCAGCACCCGGTAGTCGATCAGGCTCACCCCGGTCATCAGGACCAGGCCGATCACCACGACCAGCAGTTGCTTGTCCAGGTACGCGTGCGGGTTGGCGCCCGCCTGGGACAGCCCGGGCGCGGTCGCCGACCAGACCAGCAGGGTGCCGATCAGCGACAGCGCGAGCACGGCGAGGACCAGGATCCAGTCCACGTGCCGCAGCATCGAGTCCCTGGCCAGGGCCCGGCGCCACGGGCTGGCCTGCCGCAAGGTGGGCACGGCCGTCTTGACCCCGCGGAAGCCGGGCGCCGGGCGGACCGGCTCAAGCCCGCGCAGGCCTCCGCCGGAGCGGCCACGGCCGAAGCTCATCACGGGGCCCCCTGGAAGCCTGGCGGGGCGGTGATCGCGCCGCTGGCAGAGATCCCGGGCAGCTTGCTCGGTACCTGCCCGCCCGGGAAGACCGCCTTGTGGCCCTCCAGCCCGTAGATGGAGTCCCAGATCTGCCTGGCGCACGGGGCGGAGACGTCCGCGCCTTCACCCGACTGCGGCACCATCACCACCACGACGAACTTGGGGTCGCTGGCGGGCGCGAACGACGCGAACACCGATGTGGCCTGGCCGCCGAAGATCTCGGCTGTTCCGGTCTTGGCCGCGATCGGCACCTTGTTCAGCGGGAATCCCGCGAAGGCCCCGGCCGCGGTGCCGCCGGTGACGACGCCTTGTAGCGCGTTTGTCAGGTAGCTGAGCCACCAGTGCGGTACCGGGAGATGCCCTACCACCGGCGGCCTGATCCGCTGGACCACCTTACCGGCCGGGGAGAGCAGCGCCTCGCCGACCCGCGGGCTGTACAGGGTGCCGCCGTTGGCGATCGCCGCGTAGGCCCGGGCCAGTTGCAGCGGCGTGACCGTGATGTAGCCCTGGCCGATCGCCGCGATCGCGGCCTGCCCGGGGGTCCACTGGTACCCGGTCCGGCAGTCGTCGTAGGCGATCTGCTGGACGTAGCTGCCATTGGCGTTGCCGTGCTTGCACCAGTAGTGCTTGTACTGCTTCCAGTAGTTGTACAGCCACTGCCGGGTGGGAATCGTGCCGGCCGACTGTTCCGGCAGGTCGACGCCGGGGTTGCGGCCGAACCCGAACCTCAGCTCCATCTTTTGCATCTTCTGGACCGGCGCGTGCGGGTTGACCTGGAAGTTCGCGCCGTACCTGTCGTGCAGGTACATCTGGTAGGCGATCTGGTAGAACACGGTGTCGCACGACCAGACCAGCGCCGTGTGCAGCGACATGTGGCAGAGGTTGGCGGTGGTCCAGTTGTTGAACGTGTGGTGCGCGATCGTCACCGAGCCGGGGCAGCTGTACGGGCCCGCGGCGGACATTCCGTCCGCGACCGCGGCCGAGGCCGAGGTGACCTTGAAGGTTGACCCGGGCCCGTATTCGCCCTGGGTGGCCCGGTTGAGGATCGGCTCGCCGTGTGCGGTGCCGAACAGGTTCTTGAACTCCCGGTTGGAGATGCCGCCGGTCCAGATGCTGGGGTCGTAGGTCGGGTAGCTGGCCATGGCGACTATCCGGCCGGTAGGGGTCATGACCACCGCGGCACCGGAGGTGG
>DASXKD010000150.1:0-15688 GCA_036497045.1 Streptosporangiaceae bacterium
GTGTCGGTCCAGTCCATGACCACGACGCTGACCGCCGATGTGAACGCGACGCTGCAGCAGATCGCCGAGCTCACCGCGACCGGCTGCCAGATCGTCCGGGTGGCCGTGCCGTCGCAGGACGACGCGGACGCCCTGCCCGACATTGCGCGCAAGTCGCAGATCCCGGTCATCGCCGACATCCACTTCCAGCCCAAGTACGTCTTCGCGGCCATCGATGCCGGCTGCGCCGCGGTCCGGGTGAACCCGGGGAACATCAAGGCGTTCGACGGCAAGGTCGCCGAGATCGCCCGCGCCGCGTCCGCGGCGGCCGTGCCGATCAGGATCGGGGTCAACGCCGGCTCGCTAGACAAGCGCCTGCTGGCCAAGTACGGCCGGGCCACCGCCGAGGCGCTGGTGGAGTCCGCGCTGTGGGAATGCTCGCTGTTCGAGGAGCACGGCTTCACCGACATCAAGATCTCGGTGAAGCATCACGATCCGGTCGTGATGATCAACGCGTACCGCCAGCTCGCGCAGGCGTGCGACTACCCGCTGCACCTGGGCGTGACCGAGGCCGGACCTACCTTCCAGGGCACGGTCAAGTCGGCGGTCGCGTTCGGGGCCCTGCTCGCCGAGGGGATCGGGGACACGATCAGGGTGTCGCTGTCGGCTCCGCCGGTCGAAGAGGTGAAGGTCGGCATTGCCATCCTGGAATCGCTGGGCCTGCGCGAGCGGGGCCTGGAGATCGTGTCGTGCCCGTCCTGCGGGCGCGCCCAGGTGGACGTGTACACGCTGGCGGACCAGGTGACGGCCGGGCTGGAGGGGCTCGAAGTGCCGCTGCGGGTCGCGGTGATGGGCTGTGTGGTGAACGGCCCGGGCGAAGCTAGGGAAGCGGACCTGGGCGTCGCATCGGGCAACGGCAAGGGCCAGATCTTCGTCAAGGGCGAGGTCATCAAGACCGTGCCCGAATCCCAGATCGTGGAGACGCTGATCGAGGAGGCCATGAAGCTGGCCGAGGCGGCGGAATCCGCAGGCGCGGGCGCCCCCACGGTCAGCGTCACCTGAGCACCCAGGTCCTGGCGGTCCGCGCCGCGCCGGCCGCTAGTTGGCGATGATGAGCTGCCCCACCCGGTCGGCAAGCGCGGTCCGCGCCTCGTCGGGGAGCCTGCTGTCGGTGATCAGCGTGTCCACGTCGTCGAGGTCCGCGAACGAGCTCAGGCCCACGATGCCCCACTTGGTGTGATCGGCGATCACGGTGACCTTCCTGGCCGCCTTCACGAACGCGCGGTTGGTCTCCGCCTCGGCCAGGTTGGGCGTGGTCAGCCCGGCCGTGGGGTCGATCCCGTGGCAGCCGAGGAACAGCGTGTCCAGGTGCAGCGACCGAATGGTGAGATCGGCCACCGGCCCGACCAGCGCATCGGAGGGCGTTCTGGCACCACCGGTGAGCACCACCGACAGCTCCCGCACCCGCGGATCGGCACCCGGCCCGTCGGTGAACAGGCTCATCACCCGCACCGAGTTGGTCACGATCGTGAGTCCTGAGGTGCCGAGCAGTTGCTCGGCCAGGGCGAAGGTGGTCGTGCCCGCGGACAGTCCGATCGCGCTGCCCGGTGTGACCAGGCTGGCTGCCGCGTGGGCGATGGCCGCCTTGGCGGGCTGCTCCAGGCTGGACTTAGCTTCGAAGCCGGGCTCGTGACTGCGCGGCGCCCCGGGCAGCACCGCGCCGCCATGGACCTTCTCGACCAGTCCCGAGCGGGCGAGTACCTCCAGGTCACGGCGGATGGTCATGTCCGACACCCCGAGCCGCTGGGTGAGGTCGCTCACCCGGGCGCTGCCGGTACGCCGGATGTCCTCAAGGATCAGTGACTGCCGGTGCCTGGCGAGCATCCGTGCGCCTTCCTCTGCGTCGGACGGCGACCACATCCGTACAAACCCCTCATCTCCGCGATGCCCTGGCAGTGTGTCTATTGCGTGCCCAATCTGTTATCAATCGGTGACTTGTTAGCGTGAACATGTTTGGATGTGTTCGGTTGACCCTAGCACGGGCCAGGAGAATTCATGATCATGGTGGACGGGCGGACGCGTTCCCGGGGGGCGCGCTCACGCCGGTCCACGCCCGGTGCTCAGGTCTTCCGGTGGGCGTGCACGGCGGGCCCGGCCGGACGGGAGAAAGTCGCTCCCGCAGCGGAGGCCAGGGCCACTGCCGCGGCCACGGGTCACGGCTCGGTACCGGGATCTGCGCGTCGTCTTGACACGCAATCATGAGCGGCCTTAGCGTCGGGCCGCGGTGCGGTGGGGCACCGTATGGCATGAATTTCAGCAGTTCAGCGAGCGGCCATGCCATGGGCAAGGGGACCCCGCGGCCGCCAGCCTTGAAACGAGGACGGGGGATGCGTCAGCGGCACCAGGTGCCGGCCTGGCAGCGCACGACGGCGCCACACCCGGTATTTCGTTGCGTGAGCCATGACCTGGTGCCCACCGCGACGAATGTGGCGCCCGCACGGTGCGGGATCACCGTTTCCCGGGCCGGCCCCCAGGGGATGATGCTGGCGCAGCACGCCAGGTCGGCCCCGGATCGTATGCACCTCGTGGGGCAGAGCCCTGCCTCACGGAACTCTTCTGGAGGATCGCGATGAGAAAAGTCGACCCCAAGGTCGAAGAAGCGGTCGAGACACTGAACATGAAGGACGGTCCGTCTCGGCGCAAGCTGCTGAGCGGCACCGGGCTCATCAGCGCGACCGCCGCCGCGTCGGCCCTGCTCGCTGCCTGTAGTTCCTCGAGCAGCACGGCCACGGCGGCCAAGGCGACAGTCGGGAACTTCCCGAAGACGCCTGCGTGGCAGTTCTGGTTCAACAACCACGTGACCACGAACCTGTTCTTCGTGCCCACCCAGAACGGGTTCGCGGACGCCGCCGCCCTGCTCGGCCTTCCGAAGCCGAAGTGGGGCGGTTCGCAGAACTCGGTCGTCCCGCAGATGGTCAGCTACATGAACACCGCGATCGCCGGCAAGGCGAACGGCATCGCCGTGCCGGTGATCAGCGCCACCGCCTTCACCACCCCGGTGGCCAACGCGATGAACGCGGGCATCCCTGTGGTCACCTACAACGCGGACGGTGCCTACACCAGCAATGGCACGCCGCAGATCGGGACCAACCGCCTCGCTTACGTCGGCCAGGCGCTCTACCTGTCCGGGCAGCAGCTTGGTGAGCGGATCAAGTCGCTGGTCACCACGCCGGGCGACGTCGTCATCTTCATCGCCACGCCCGGTGCCGGAAACATCCAGCCGCGCTTCGACGGCGCCGCCTCAGTGCTCACCCCGGCGGGCTTCACCGTCCACTCCTCCACCACGGGCGCGGCCACGGCCGGCGAGCTGACCGCGGAAAAGGCCTTCCTGCTCGGTAACAAGTCCAAGCTCAAGGGCGCGTTCGCGGTGGACGCGGGTTCCACCGAGCTGCTCCCCCAGGCGATGGCATCCACCGGCCTGACCGGCAAGATCCCGGCGGGCGGCTTCGACCTGACGCCGGGCACGCTGAGTGCCATCCAGGCCGGCACCCTGAACTTCACCATTGACCAGCAGCCGTACCTGCAGGGCTTCCTGCCCGCGCTGTACCTCTACCTGTTCAACCTGACCGGCGGGCTGGTGCTGCCGCCGGACACCGACACCGGCTTGTCCTTCGTCACCAAGTCCAACGTCGGGCCGTACCTGCACACGAAGACCAGTTACGAGGGCTCCGCGGCGAGCCCGACCCTGGTGCCGCGATCCGGCCCGATCCAGAACCCACCGGCCACCACCAGCACCTGACGGCTGCGGGGACAACGGGTCTTGGGCGGGCGCGCCGGCGGGCAGATACTGGTCATGCGATCGAGGCCAGTACGGTCGCCGGCGCGCCCGCAGGTTTCATGGCGGGCGCACGGGCGCACGGAAGGATGAGGTCGAGGTGAGCGATACTGCTGAGCGCACCAGCGCTTCGGTAGGCGGCCCGCCGGGCGGGCCGACGGGCAGGGGTTTCTCCCAGGGGTTCCTGCGCAGGTCCGCCGTGGGGGCCGTGCAGCAGCGTGAGGCGACCGTCTTCGTCGTGGTGCTGCTGCTGATCATCTACTTCGGGTTCATCTCGTCGGTGGGCCGGGCCACGTTCTTCACCAAGCTCGACCTGATCAACGTGTCGCAGATCGCCGGGCCGATCATCATCATCGCCTGCGGCGAGGTGTTCCTGCTCATCTGCGGGGAGATCGACCTGTCGGTGGGCTTCACTTATACGCTCGCGCCGTTCATGATGCACTACCTGATCGACTTCTACGGGGTTCCCGCCATCCTGGCGATCATCCTGTCCCTGGTCATGGGCCTGGTGGTCGGCTGGGTGAACGGATTCCTCACCGTCACGGTGGGCCTGCCCTCGTTCGTCGCCACGCTGGGCACCGGCTTCGCGCTGCAGGGCATCATGCTCATCACCTCGCACGCTGAGCAGTCCGCTATCCCCGTCTCGGTGCAGGGCATCGGTCACTGGATCGGCACCTACGCCTGGGCCGAGATCGGCTGGGCCGTCTTCTTCGCGATCATCTTGCACCTGGTGCTGCGGCGGACCCGGT
Source organism: Streptosporangiaceae bacterium (assembly GCA_036497045.1). GTDB lineage: Bacteria > Actinomycetota > Actinomycetes > Streptosporangiales > Streptosporangiaceae > DASXKD01. The sequence continues at coordinate 4,564 of DASXKD010000150.1, forward strand.
GGGGGCTGCACACCATCGCGGTGGGCGGCAACCAGCTCGGGGCGCAGGAGGCAGGTGTCAACGCGGCCAAGATCAAGTACGGCAACTTCATGCTCACCGCGACGCTTGGCGCGTTCGTCGGCCTCCAGGTGGCGTTCCAGGCCAGCGTCATCGACCCCAGCTCCGGCGGCTACCAGCCGATGTTCTACTCGATCGCGGCGGCGGTCATCGGCGGCACCGCGATGCTCGGCGGGTCGGGCACCATCATCGGCGCCTTCCTCGGCTCGGTGATGCTGGCCGTGCTCACCGACGGCTTCAACGTCATCGGGGTCAGCGCGAACCCGCTGCCGCTGATCTTCGGCGTCGCGATCCTGCTCGCCATGGCCGCCAACGTCCAGTTCGCCAAGCTGCGTGATCGAGGGAGAGGGCTATGACCGCCGTGACGCCGGACGGCCAGGAGGCTGTGGCCGCCCCGGGCGAGGAAGTGCTGCGGGTCGAGCACATCAGCAAGCGGTTCGGCGCGGTGATCGCGCTGCAGGACATCAACCTGCGGCTGGCCCGTGGCGAGGTGCTGGCCCTGCTCGGCGACAACGGCGCGGGCAAGTCCACGCTGATGAAGATCCTCTGTGGATTCCAGCAGCCGGACGGCGGCCGGATCCTGCTCAACGGGCAAGAGGTGACCATCAACTCGGTGGACCACGCCCGCGAGCTGGGCATCGACGTGGTGTACCAGGACCTCGCGCTGGTCAACCAGCTCAGCGTCTACCACAACATGTTCCTGAAGCGGGAAATCATCCGCTGGCCGTTCCTGGCCAACAAGCAGATGCGCCGGATCGCCCGCGAGCACCTGGACGAGCTGGGCGTCGATATCCCGTCGGTGGACGTGGACGTCGCCAAGCTCTCCGGCGGGCAGCGCCAGGCGATCGCGGTCGCCCGTGCGGTGTTCACCGACGCCAAGATCCTGCTGCTGGACGAGCCGCTGGCGGCCATGGGCGCCAAGGAAGCGGCCATGATCCTGGACCTGGTGCGCGACCTGAAGCAGCGCGGCGACGTCTCGGTGATCATCATCGCCCACAACTACGGCCAGGTGCTGGAGATCTCCGACCGGATCAACCTGCTGCAGCACGGCGAGATCACCTTCGACAAGCCCAGTAAGGACACCTCGGTCACCGAGCTCAACGAGATCGTCATCGACGAATACCGGCGCGCACTGGCGGAACGTCGCAAGGCGGAAGGCAAGACCGCCTGACGTCCGATCCACTGCGCGGCGTGCGGCAAGATGACAGGCATGCCGCTCACCCGCGGGCTCGCGCGGGTGCTCCCGCGCGGGAGCGCCACGCTGACCGCCGTCGCCCTGTCCTGCGCCGCGATAATGCTGGCCGCCTGCACGTCGGCGTCATCTTCTGCCCCTGACGCTCCCAAGGCCGCCGGGAGCACGGCCGCCAAGGCATCGGCACCGCAGCGGCTGAACTGGCAGCCGTGCACGGTCTCCGGGGCCTCAATGCAGTGCGCCAGCCTGGCCGTGCCGCTGGATTACGCCCATCCGTCCGGCCGGAAGATCACGCTGGCGCTGTCCATGGTCCCCGCGACCGCACCGCAGGCGCAGCGCCAGGGCGACCTGCTGGTCAACCCCGGCGGCCCGGGCGGTGCCGGGCGGTATCTCGCCGCGACGGTCGCCTTTGGCCTCGACCAGAGGGTGGCCTCTAAATACAACATCATCGGGTTCGACCCACGCGGCGTGGGCGCCAGCGTGCCTGCGCTGCACTGCGACCCGTCGTTCTTCGCCGGCGTGCGGCCCGACTACATCCCGGCGAACCAGGCCGCCGAACAGGCCCTCCTCGGCCGGGCCAAGGCCTACGCCGCCGGCTGCGAGCGCCGGTTCGGCTGGCTGCTGCCGCACATGACCACCGAGGACGCCGCCAGGGACATGGATTCCATCCGGGCGGCACTGGGCCAGCAGCAGATCAGCTACCTGGGTTACTCCTACGGCACCTACCTGGGCCAGGTCTACGCGACGCTGTTCGGCAACCGGGTACGGCGGATGGTGCTCGACAGCACCGTCGACCCGCGGGGCGCCTGGTACGCCGACAACATCTCCCAGGACTACGCGTTCGAGTCCCGGATCCAGGCCTTCTTCGCCTGGGTCGCCGTGCACTCCGCCACCTACCAGCTCGGTACCACCCGCGCCCAGGTGCAGCAGGCCTGGTACCGGGCCCGCGCCGAGTTGACCTCGCATCCGGCCGACGGGCCAAGGGGCCCGATGATCGGGCCTGACGAGTTCGACGACACCATGCTCCAGGGCGGGTACAGCAACGCGCTCTGGCCTGGGCTGGCCGCCGCCCTCGCCGCCTACCTGCATACGGGATCAGCGACCGGGCTGCTCAGCGAGTACAAGGCGCTCGGCGGGCAGAACGAGAACGAGATCGCCGTCTACAACGCGGTCGAGTGCAGCGACGTCAACTGGCCGCGCAACTGGTCCAAATGGGACGCCGACACCCGGCGGGTGTACCGGACCGCGCCGTTCGAGGCCTGGGACAACGCGTGGTTCAACGCGGCCTGCGCCTTCTGGCCGGTGCACGGCCCGGCCCAGCCGCTGACCATCAAGGGCGCGGGCCTGCCACCCATCCTGATGATCCAGGGGTCGCGCGACGCCGCCACCCCGTATCAGGGCGCCCAGGTCGCGCACAAGTTGCTGCCGAGCGCGCGGATGGTGGTGGTCGAGGGCGGCGGGAACCACGGCCAGTCGCTGTCCTCGCCGCCCAACCTGTGCGTCAACAACTACCTCAACAACTACCTCGCCACCGGCGCCCTGCCGCACCACCCCGGGCCCGTCAACGCCACCTGCCCGGCGCTGCCCAACCCGTCGCCGAACGGCTGAGCCTGGCCATGCCGTGACGGCCGGCGATGGTGCGCGCAAGGAGCATCCTTCGTGCCCCGCCCGGTTGAACCGAGCCCGGCCGTGACGGCCGGCGATGGTGCGCGCAAGGAGCGTCCTTCGTGCCACGCCCGGCCGGCCGGCCGATACGCTGGATGAGTGCTGCGCACCAAGGCAGGGCGATCGTCGGCACTGCGCCTGCTCGACGATCGCGACCTCAGCGAGGTTCTCGCACTGTGCGACCGTGACCCAGTGGTCAACGTGTTCGTCAGCTCCCGCCTGCGCGAGGCCGGGCTCGAACTGGCCCGGCTGGGCGGTCAGGTCTGGGGCTATCAGCCGGGCGGCCAGCTCGCCTCCCTGTGCTACGCCGGCGCCAACCTGGTGCCGATCGCGGCCACCCCGGACGCGGTCGCGGCGTTCGCCCACCGCGCCCGGCTGATGGGCCGCCGCTGCTCCTCGATCGTGGGCCTGTCCCCGGCCGTGATGGGCCTGTGGGACGCCCTGCGGCCGTACTGGGGCGCACCCCGCGAGATCCGGGCCAGCCAGCCGGTCATGGAGATCTCCGGGCCGCCGCAGGTGGCGCCGGACCCGCTGGTCCGCCGGGTGCGCCGGGAGGAACTCGACATCCTGCTGCCGGCCTCGGTGGCCATGTTCACCGAGGAAGTGGGCGTCTCGCCGATCGGCCCCGACGGCGGAGGCGCCTACCGGGCCCGGGTGCGCGAGCTGATCGACGCGGGCCGCGCGTACGCGCGGATCGAGGACGGCCGGGTGATATTCAAGGCCGAGATCGGGGCTGTCACCCCGCTCGCCTGCCAGGTGCAGGGCGTCTGGGTGCGGCCGGAACTGCGCGGCCGCGGCCTGGCCGAGGCAGGCATGGCCGCGCTGGTCAACGACGCGCTGCGCCGGGTGGCGCCGGTGGTCTCCCTGTACGTCAACGACTACAACCGCCCGGCCCGCGCCGCCTACCGGCGGGTCGGCTTCACCCAGATCGCGACGTTCGCGTCCGTGCTGTTCTGACCGCGATGACCGGGCCCGACGCCGCGACAGCCGTGACCGCGTGCGGTCACGCGGCCAAAACCGCCGCCCCGCACCTCGCCGCCGCCCCCGACGAAGCCGTCAACGCGGCGCTGCACGGCATGGCCAAGCTGCTCGGCGACGCGGCGCCCGTGGTCCTCGCCGCGAACACCGCCGACGTCACCGCGGGCGCGGCCGCCGGTCTGGGCCGCGGGCTGCTGGACCGGCTCACCCTCGGCGACGTGCGGATCGCGGAGATGGCGCGGCAGATTTCACTGCTTGCCGCCGCCCCCTTCCCGCCGGTGCGCAGGCGGTTGCGGGATCTGCCTGACGGGTTTTTTCTTGCCGAACGACGCGTCCCGGTCGGTGTGATCGGCGCCAATTACGAGGCCCGGCCGAATGTCACGGTGGATGTTGCGTCGCAGTTGCTGAAATCCCGCAACGCGGGCGTGCTGCGCACCGGAGCGGCGGCGCTGCGCTCGGCCACCGCACTGTTCGACCATGTCATCTCGCCCGCCTTGGAGCATGCCGGGCTGGACTCTGGCGCCTTGCAGTTGGTCAGGTCCGCCGACCGGCAGGCCGCGATGGAACTGGTTGCCCGCCCTGGCCTGATTCCGCTGGTGATCCTGCGGGGGAGCGGGGACACCACCCGCGCGCTCGCCGCCGAGGCCGCCAGACACGGGGTCCGCACGCTCGCCCACGCCGACGGCGGCGGCGTGCTCTACCTGGACCGCGCCGCGGACCCGGCGCTGGCCGCCGAGCTGATCAGCGCGAGCCTGGACCGGCTGGGGGTGTGCAACCGGCTGAACCTGCTGCTGGTACACGCCGAGGTATGGGATCAGATGCTCGGTGTGGCCGGGCCCGCGCTGCGCGGCCGTGGGGTGGCGGCGTCCATGCCCCCGCACGATCACCCGCTTGGCCACGAGTGGGCACTGGATACCGGGCGCGAGGCGACCGTGACCGTGGCCCCGGTGGACGGCCCGGCGCAGGCGGCCGCGGTTGCCAACCAGGAGACCTCGGGGCTTGCGGCGAGCGTGGTGACCACGGATCCGGATGCCGCCCGCGCGTTCCTCGACGCCTACACCGGGACCGGCGCCTTCTGGAACGCCAGCACGCGGCTGCTCGACGGGTTCCGGCTGCGCGGCGTCCCTGAGACCGGGATCAACGTGGACCACGTGCCCGGCCCGCGCGGCCCGGTCACCTTCGAGGACCTGTGCCTGCGCCAGTACGTGATCACCCCCGCCAGCGATCCCGCCCCGTCCGCCAGCGAGCCTGCCGCGCCCGCCGGTTAGCCCCGGCCCGGGGCTTGGGGCGGATCACGGTTCCGGGCCGCCCGGGTCCCGGGCGGATGATGGGTTCCGGGGCGAGGAAAATCAGGTGAGGTTCCGGCGAGGCGCAGGTAAACTTCTGGGCTCTTGTGCCCGCATCCCTCCTACCTTCCGAGGTGATGACGCATGCCCTCGCCGAGCGGGACAGACGCCAAACCTGGCGAGCCATCCAGACCCGCGGATCCGGCCGATTCCGCCGATCCCGTTCTCGCCGCCGAACGTGAGCATCTCCGCGAGTCCCGTGAGTACTTGCGGCTGATGCGGGAGGACGTCCTCGCGCTGCCCGCGCTGGGCGGCGATCGCGTATCCATCGAGTACCTCAAGGCAGACCTTTATCACCGCGCCGAGGCCTTGCGTGATATCCCCGACGCCCCGCTGTTCTTCGGCAGGCTCGACTACGCCCCGGGGAGCGTTTGGACTGAAGAAGGTGAGGCCGGAGCGGACGGGGCGCGCTTCCACATCGGCCGGCGGCACGTCCACGACCCGGCCGGGCACCCGATCGTGATCGACTGGCGCGCGCCGGTCTCCCGCGCGTTCTACCGGGCCAGCCCGTCGGATCCGATGGATCTGGTGCGGCGGCGCAGGTTCGGCTTTTCCGGCGGGAGCCTGACCGCCTACGAGGACGAGGAGTTCGGCGGCGCGGCGCCAGGCAGCGAGCAGCCCAGCCGGATCATGCTGGAGGAGATCGAACGGCCCAGGTCGGGCCCCATGCGCGACATCGTGGCGACGATCCAGCCCGACCAGGACGACATCGTCCGCGCCGACGCCGACGCGACCGTGTGCGTGCAGGGTGCGCCGGGCACCGGCAAGACCGCGGTCGGCCTGCACCGCGTCGCGTACCTGCTCTACGCGTACGCGAACCGGATGAAGCGGGGCGGGGTGCTGGTGATTGGGCCGAACCGCGCGTTCCTCTCCTACATCGGCGACGTGCTCCCTGCGCTGGGCGAGGTCGGGGTGAGCCAGGTGACGATCGCCGACCTGGTCGCCACCGTCGAAGTGCGGGCCACCGATACCGAGCGCGCGGCCCGCGTCAAGGGCGGCGCCCAAATGGCGGAGGTGCTGCGCCGTGCGCTGTGGGCCGGGCTGTCCGAGCCTTCGGGCGGGCTCATGCTCAGCCGCGGATCCCGGCGGTGGAGGGTGCCCGCGGACGAGATCGCCGGCCTGGCCAGGGAACTGCGCGACCGGGGGGTCCGCTACGGACCTGGCCGGGGCATGCTCGGCCACCGGATCGCGCACGTGGTGCTCACCCGGATGGAGGCGGCGGGGGAGACGTGCGACGACCGCACCCACGAGTCGGTGCGCCGTACCCGTGAGGTGCGCGCGGTGGTGGACGAGGTCTGGCCGGCCGCGGACCCGGTCCGCCTGGTGCTGCGGCTGCTGTCAGATCCCGAACTGCTCGCCCGCGCCGCCGACGGCCTGCTCGACGCCGCGGAGCAGGTCGAGATCACCTGGCCTGCGGCGCCGCGCGGGCCCCGGTCGGCGCGCTGGTCGGCCGCGGACGCCGTGCTGGTGGACGAGGCCCGCGATCTCATCGAACGGATCCCCAGCCTGTCCCACGTGGTGGTGGACGAGGCGCAGGACCTGTCGGCGATGGAGTGCCGCGCCGTGGGCCGCCGCTGCGCCACCGGCTCGGCCACGGTGCTCGGCGACCTCGCCCAGGCCACCACGCCTGCGGCCGTGGCGGACTGGGCCGACCTGCTCGGCCACCTGGGCAAGCCGGGCGCCGGGCTGCGGCTGCTCGAGACCGGCTACCGGGTGCCCAGGCAGATCCTGGACTACGCCAGCCTGCTGCTGCCGCAGATCGCTCCCGGTGTCCCCCCGGCCAGGTCGTTCCGCCAGGATCCGGGCGCGCTGACAGTGACCGGTACCACGCCCGGCGCCTTTCCCGCCGCGCTCGCCAAGGCCTGCGCCGGCGCCCTGGACCGGCCCGGCTCCGCCGCGGTGATCGCCGCGGACGGCCAGGTGAGCGCGCTGGCCCGGACGCTGGGCCGGGCCGGGATGACGCACCGCGTCCTGGGCAGCGAGGGCCCGGACGCCCGGCTCACCCTGGTGCCGGTCAGCCTGGCCAAGGGCCTTGAGTTCGACCACGTGATCGTGGCCGAGCCTGCCGCCATCGCCGCCGGGCACTCCTACGGGCTGCATCAGTTGTACGTGGCGCTCACCCGCGCGGTGTCCCGGCTGACCGTGCTGCACTCCCAGCCGCTGCCCGCGCCGCTTGGCTGAGCCCCGTCGGCCCGCGGCCGTTCGCACCGCCACCGCCTGCCGGGTACCGAATGGTGCAACCTCCCCCCGCGGTGTACTTTCCGCCGTAGTATTACTCAGCGTTGATTATTCGTCACTAAGGATGATCTTCGATGGCATCGATAACGCAGCCGAAGCGGGACGTTCCCGGCCTTCGAGACGCCAATGTGCACCGCCTCGAGCACCTGGCCGGAGTGCTGCACCGCCGGGCCTGGCCGCGAGCCTGATTTCCGCGCCCGGCCGCATTCCCAGGCTGGAGGTCGCGCACCCGGCCGGGCCGGCCGAAGACGTCTACGCCTGGCGTGGCCAGGACGGCACCTGGTGGTTCTGGTGGTCCTGGGCCGAGTGGATCGCCTGCACGGCGGACGTCGACGACGCCTAGGCCAGGATCGAGCAGGTGCTCACCAGGCGGACCTGCGGATAGCCGGGGATCAGCCCGGGTGTGACGGGGTCGGATTGCCGTGCGCCTGGCCGGACGGGGCCGGCGAGCCGGTGCCCTGGCTGGCCGGCTCGGGAGCCCGCGGCGCGGGCACGTCGAGCCCGGGAAAGGCCAGGGTGCTGCGCCGCCAGGTGGCCGCGTGCAGCGCCGCCGCCCGGACCGCCCGTGCGCCGAACGCGCGCAGCGCCGGGTCGCCCAGCCCGACCAGCCCCAGGTACGCCGCGCCGAGGCGGTCCTCGAGCAGGGTCACGAGCGCGACCGCCGCCCCGGCATTGTGCACGCCGAACGGCAGCTGGTACACGGCCGCGGCGGCCACCGGCTGGGCGCCGCGCGCGGCCAGCATGGCGGTGAGGGTGTCCCTTGCGTTCTGGTGGCCGACCCAGTTGCGGACCGCGGCGGCCCGCCGTGCCCCGGTCAGGTGCGCGCCCGCCACGCCGTAGCCGTAGACGGCGGAGTTCTCCGCGGCCAGCGCCTGCTGCAGCGCCGCGACGGCGGCGGGGCCCGCGGCGGTCACGAGTGCCTCGCGGCGGTGCCGAGGATCAGCGCATGCGTGGCCTCCGAGGCGGAGATGCTGGCCAGCAACTGGGCCAGCGACGGCGGTGCGGTCGCCAGGTGGGCCAGCAGCGCGCCGGACGCGGCGTCCTCGGCGTCACGCAGGTAGCCGAGCGCGGCCGCTGGCGTGCCCGGCACCTGGGCGGTGCGGTGCGCCGTGGCGCGCGGCGTGGGCAGCGGCTGCCCGCCCGCCGGGACGATGAGCCGGGCGTGCAGCCGCGTGAGGTGCTCGTGATGCTGGCCCAGCAGCGGGCGCAATGCCGGCGCCAGCGTGGGGTTCGCGGCCAACACCGCCTGGTACCGGGCGATGAGCTGGGTCTCCACCGCGACGGCGTCCGTGGCCACGGTCACGTCCGGAGCGGCTTTCGGCGGGGTGCCCAGCGCCGCGATGCCCTTGCAGCCCGCCGCCACCAGGGGCAGCACCGCCGCGGCCGCGGTGAGCACGCGGCGCCGCGTCGCGTCCCGCGCCATCGCGCACCTCCTGCCGCTGACCGCCACTGCCTGCCGCGCCGCGCGAGGAGGCTGCTGCCGGCCACTGCCCGCCGCTGTCTGGCCGGCGCTGTCTGGCCGGGGCTGTCTGGCCGGCGCTGTCTGGCCGCCACTGTATGGCCGTTGCTGTCCTGCCGCGGACGCAGCGTAGTGGCGGGCTTCCCAGCATGCCACGGCCGGGCGCCGCGCCTGGCCAGGAACGGCCGCGCGCCCCGTGGCCGCCGGCCCGCCGCCTCCCCGACGGCCGCCTGCCCGGGCTCGATCGGCCGCATCGCGCCTTGACCAGGTCAAGTTGCCCTCGTGATCCGGCTAGGCTAGTGAGCCGACAGACAACAGCACAGGTGCGGGCGAGGAGGTCGTGATGAACGGTGACTCCCGTCACGCACAGTCGCGCCCCCGGCGTGGCCAAGGGCGAGCCCAGGGCGCTGCCGGTGCTGGTACCGGTGCTCGTACCGGTGCCGGCCGCGGGGCTGGCCCGCTGCCCGAGCCGGACGACCTGGCGCGCGTGCTGGAGCCGGTGGTCCGTGCGGCGGGGATGGACCTGGAGTCGGTCCGGGTCAGCCGGGCCGGGCGGCGCAGGCTGGTCAAGCTGGTGGTGGACGCCGACGGCGGGGTGGGCTTGGACGCGATCGCCGAGGTCAGCCGCGTGGTGTCGGCCCGCCTGGATGCCAGCGATGCCATGGGCGAGGTCCCCTACACCCTCGAAGTGTCGTCCCCGGGCGTGGACCGGCCGCTCACCGAGCCCCGGCACTGGCGCCGCGCGCAGGGCCGGCTGGTCAGCGCGCCGCTCGCGGTGGCGGGCGGAGACGATCAGGGCCGAACGGGAGCGCCGCGCCGGCCGCCGACCTTCCAGGGCCGGATTCTCGTGGCCGGTGACACCTCGGTGACGCTGGATATCGACGGTGACAAGGTCGAGCTCGACTACGCCGAACTCGGCCCCGGGCAGGTGCAAGTCGAGTTCGGCCGGGCCGATGCCGCCGGCACAGAGCCGGGCCCCAGGCCTGATCGCGCCCAGGCGGGGAACGGGGGAGGCCAGGATGGACATTGACCTGAGCGTCCTGCGCAGCCTGGAGAGCGAGAAGGACATTTCGATGGACATGGCGATCAAGGCCATCGAGGACGCCTTGCTTGTCGCCTACCACAAGTCGGGCGACTCGGCCGCGACCGCGCGGGTCGAGGTGGACCGGCGCAGCGGGCACGTGACCGTCTGGGCGGCGGAGACCAGCGAGGACGGCGAGGTGCTGCGCGAGTACGACCACACGCCCGCCGGTTTCGGCCGGATCGCCGCCACCACCGCGCGGCAGGTCATCCTGCAGCGGCTGCGCGACGCCGAGGACGAACTGACCTTCGGCGAGTACGCCGGGCGTGAGGGCGACATCGTGGCTGGCGTGATCCAGCAGGGCAAGGACCCCCGCGCGGTCCTTGTCGACCTGGGCAAGGTCGAGGCCATCCTGCCGCCTACCGAGCAGGTGCCCGGCGAGCGGTACGTGCACGGGGAACGGCTGCGCTGCTTCGTGCTGCACGTCCGCAAGGGCTACCGCGGGCCCTCGATCACCCTGTCCCGCACCCATCCCAGCCTGGTCAAGCGGCTCTTCGCGCTGGAGGTGCCGGAGATCGCCTCGGGTGCGGTGGAGATCGTCGCGATCGCGCGCGAGGCCGGTCACCGCACCAAGATCGCGGTGATCTCGCACCAGAGCGGCGTGAACGCCAAGGGCGCCTGCATCGGGCCGATGGGCAGCCGGGTCAGGAACGTGATGACCGAACTGCACGGCGAGAAGATCGACATCGTCGACTATTCGGAGGACTCCGCCGAGTTCGTGGCCAATGCCCTGTCCCCGGCCCGGGTCTCCCGGGTCAACATCGTCGATGCCGACGCCAGGCTGGCCCAGGTGATCGTGCCGGACTACCAGTTGTCCCTGGCCATCGGCAAAGAGGGGCAGAACGCACGGCTGGCGCACAAGCTGACCGGCTGGAAGATCGACATTCATTCCGACAATCCGGGCGGTAATGACAGCGCAGGCAGAAGGCCCGGCGGAGAGCATGATGGCAGGCCTGGCGGAGACCGCGGCGCCCGGCCGGGGGGCGGCACCGCCGATCCGCGTACCGGCCACGGCACCTCCGACGCGCCGGCGCGGTAAGCTTACGTCCGGAATGGCCAGGCGGTCCTTGCCTGCCCCGCGATCCGGGCCTCCGATCCGGACCTGCGTG
>DASXKD010000151.1:0-8112 GCA_036497045.1 Streptosporangiaceae bacterium
GGCGGTAGCCGCCACGGCCGGGTCCAGGCCGAACCAGGGCAGGCACGGCTCCAGCCCGGACACCCGGGCTCGCAACGGCCGGCGGGCCTGCCAGGCCGCGCGGTCGAGCAGCAGCCGCTGTGCGTTGACGGCCCGGCCACGGACCACGAAATGCTCGATGCCGTCCTCGGCGTAGCCGAGCTTGCGTGACACGCCGAGCGAGGCCGCGTTGTCGCTGTGCGCGGTGGACCGGGCGTACTGCGCGTGCAGGTCGTCGAACGCCAGCGACAGCACGGCTGCCCGCATCTCCGTGCCGATGCCGCGCCCCTGGTAACGGCGGCCGATCCAGGATCCGGTGTGCACCTCGCGGAGGATCGCGAAGTCGGCCGCCTTGAGGCCCTGGACACCGACGATCGCGCCCTCGTGCACGACCGCGAAACTGATTTCCCAGTTCGCCGGCTGCCAGGAGGCCCACTGCGACCAGAAGAAGCGCAGCGACCTGGTGGGCAGTTCGGCGGCGTCCACGTCGGTCCACGCGGCGCTGAACGGCTGGACCTGCGGGTCGTGTACGCCGGCCGCCGCGAGCGTGATGAGTTCGTCGAGGTCCTCCAGGCTGGGCCAGCGCAGCTCCAGCCGCGTCGTGCGCAGCCGCAGGCCCGTGAGCGGCCAGTGCGGCGATGTCATGAAATCGATTCTGGGCGGGTACCGCCGTCCCTGGCAAAGGGATAACCGGTCCTGGGGAAACCGCGCCGCGGGATAACCGCAGGCGTGGTCAGGCCGGGCAGCTCTCGTGCACCCAGGTGCCGCTGGCCTGCCGCCGGGCGTCCTGGCCGGCCCCGATCGGCTGGCCGCAGCGACCGCAGTGGTTCCCGGCGGCCCGTACCGGTGTGCCGGTCAGCGCCTGGGCCGGGGCGGCCTGTCCCGGGTCGAGCCCGATGGGGCGGGAGTCCGTCACCGGGAAACTGGCGCCCCCGGGACAGAAATGGCTGAGGTGCGCCTCTCGCACTCGCTCGTCGATCTCCATGCGCACCCCCAACCAGTGTGCCATCCGCCGTCCGGAGATTTGCCATCCGCCGTCCGGCGCCCGGCCGGGTCCGGGTGCCGGACGGGGATGTCATGCGGCGGCGGGCGCCACGTCCAGGCCCGCCGCGGCGCGGAAGGAGTCCAGCACCAGTTCCGCGGCCACCAGGTGGTCGCCGATCGGCGCGCTGACCCAGCGGCCCGCGCTGAGCCGGAGCCGGTCGTGGAACAGGCCGGGTGCCAGCAGGTAGCTGGCCACCGCGACCGGTTGACCGGTCAGGCTGGCTAGGAACGACACGGCCTCGTCGACCGTCGGGCGGGCGGTCGAGGCGAACGCGGCGACCACCGGGGCATGCCGGTGCGCCGCGAGCATCGCCGCCTGCCGCCTGATGTCCGCCAGCGCGCGCGGGTCGCGCGACCCGGCGGCCGCGAGCACGACCGGGACCTGCCCGGGCACCCCGGCCTCGGCCAGCCGGTCCGCCAGCGGGCGCACCAGCCGCGGGCCGGGCCCGAGCGGGGCCGCCACGGGCACCCCGGCGGCGCGCGCCGCCCGGGCGATGTCGGAGCTCAGGTGGTACCCGCTGGAAAGCAGCAGCGGCACCACGACCACCCCGTCCGCGCCGGCCTGCGCCACCGCATCGTGCAGGCCTACCGGCAGTGACGGCATCGCATTCTGAACGAAGGCCGCGGTGACCCGTGCCCCGGCCGACAGCGTGGCCACCCGGCCGGTGAGGGCCAGGACGCATTCCTGCGCGGCCGGATCCCTGCTGCCATGTGCGACAGCCAGCAGGACCGGGCTCATGACGAACCCTGCCCCGCGGGCACCACGCCGGTGAACTTCAGCTGGAACGCCCGGGCACAGGAGGCGCACCGCCAGGAGCCGCCCTCCGGGGCATCGGGCCGCAGGTCGGTGTCCCCGCAGTACGGGCAGTAGAAGGGAACCTGACGCTCACCGCCGCTTTCGCTCATTGCAGGAATCCCTCGTCGGCGCGGCGGGCCCAGGTGGAGAACTGTTCGCCCTCGGTGCGGTCGGCGAGGTAGTTGCGCAGCACCCGCTCCACGTAGTCGGGCAGCCCGTCGGCGGTCACCTTCAGGCCGCGCAGCTTCCGGCCGAACGCCGGGTCCGTGCCGAGCGAGCCCCCCAGGTGCACCTGGAACCCCTCGCCGCCTTCCACGATCGAGCCCTTGAGCCCGATGTCGGCGATCTGGAAGCGGGCACAGGAGTTGGGGCAGCCGTTGATGTTGATGCTGATCGGGGTGTCGAAGCCGGGCAGCCGCCGGTCCAGTTCGGCGTACAGGTCCATGGCGCGCTGCTTGGTCTCGACGATCGCCAGCTTGCAGAACTCGATGCCGGTGCAGGCCATCGTGCCGCGGCGGAACGCCGACGGGTTCACCTGGAGGTCGCGCCCGGCCAGTTCCTCGGTCAGTTCGGCGACCCGGTCGCCCGGTACGTCGAGGATCAGCAGCTTCTGCGTGGTGGTGGTGCGGATCGTGCCGGAGCCGTACGCCTCGGCCAGGTCGGCAACCTGCCAGAGCTGGGTGCCCGAGGTGCGGCCCACGTTCGGCGCCACCCCCAGGTAGAACAGCCCGTCCCGCTGCCGGTGCACGCCGACGTGGTCACGCGCGCCGGGCGGCGGGGCCGGCGGCTCCGGCCCGTCGGGCAGGGCCCCGCCGAGGTACTCCTTTTCCAGCACCTCGCGGAACCGCTCCACCCCCCAGTCGGCGACCAGGAACTTCAGCCGCGCCCTGCTGCGCAGCCGCCGGTAACCGTAGTCGCGGAAGAGGCCGGTGACCCCGCTCCACACCTCGGGGACGCGGTCCGGGGACACGAACACGCCGAGCCGCTGGGCGAGCATCGGGTTGGTGGACAGGCCGCCGCCGACCCACAGGTCGAAGCCGGGCGTGCCGTCGGGGCCGGTGACGCCGACGAAGGAGATGTCGTTGATCTCGTGCGCGGTGCACTGGGCGGTACAGCCGCTGATCGCCGTCTTGTACTTGCGCGGCAGGTTGGTGAACTCGGGATTGCCCGCGGCCACCGCCTCGGTGGCGCGCAGTACCGCGCTGGCGTCGATGATCTCGTCGGCGCAGAGGCCGGCGACCGGGCAGCCCAGGATGTTGCGGGGCACGTCGCCGCAGGCCTGGAGGCTGGACAGGCCCACGCCTTCGAGCCGGTCCCAGATCTGCGGCACGTCCTCGATCCGGATCCAGTGGAACTGCACGTTCTGCCGGTCGGTGATGTCGGCGAGGTCCCGCCCGTATTCCTTGGCGATGCCGGCCACGGTGCGCAACTGCTCCGCGGAAAGCTGCCCGCCCGGGATGCGGACGCGCATCATGAAGAACGCGTCCTCGATCTCGGCGTCCTCAAGAGCTCCGGTCTTGCCCCCGCCGATCCCCGGCCGGCGCTGGGTGTACAGGCCCCACCAGCGGAACCTGCCGCGCAGGTCGAGCGGGTCGATCGCGTCGAAGCCCTGGTGGGCATAGCGGGTGAGGATCCGCTGGCGGACGTTGAGCCCGTCGTCGTCTTTCTTGAACCGCTCGGCCGCGTTCAGCGGCTCAAGATGGCCGTGGGCCCATTGGCCCTGGCCACGATGGGTCCGGGATGGCATGTGTCCTGTCCTTCTGCGGTGAGGAGGGCCGCGCACGCGAGCAGGCACTCACGGCGCGAGCGGGAGCTGAGGTTCAGCAGCAGAAGGAACAGATGGCGCTGGAGACCCGGAGCAGGTCAACGTGACGACGGCACACCAAGGGCACCCAACGCGGTACGCCTTCGGGGCGGGTCACGGGTGCAGCCTCCTCGCCTGCCAGCCGGCCGAAGCCGCGATGCTGGCACTCATGCCTCGTCCCTGCAAGTGTAACTGGCGCCTCGGCCGGGGCAAAGGTGATATTTCCGGCGCAAACCCGCTGCTCAGCGCCCGGCCCCGAACGTGATCATGGGGGAGTGGCCCATGGGGGATGGCGTGCCAGACCGAAACTGGCCGCACTGCTCTGAGTCCCATGATCACGGGATTCTGCTCACAGTATGTATGTACAGAATCACTTGGTCATGGAAGTGGCGCACCTGGGTAGGCCGTAGCGCCATGATCTCAACGCGGGGCCCAGCCTGGGTGCCCCGGGACGGGTGTGGTTGCCGGGAGGCGCGGGTGGCAGGTAGAGAATGTGGTATTAGCGCAGAACGGAGAGGCAGCCATGGGACTCATGGACCGGGTGAAGGAGCAGGCGGCGATGGCCGCGCAGCGGGCCAGTCAGGCGACCCAGGAGGCGGCCCAGCAGGGCAAGGCCAAGCTGGACCAGGCCCAGGCGAAGCGCCGCGCGGACGCCATGTTCCGTGACCTCGGCGCGGCCGTCTACGCCGAGCGGACCGGCCGGGGCGGTACGGACACCGCCGACAAGATCGAGCGGCTGGTTACTGCCCTGCAGCAGCAGGAGGCCGAGCTGGGACTCGGTGACACCGACGGGCCGCCGCCGGCCTGAGTCCGACGTAGCGCGAAACGGGGGGACCGCCCGCGTCCGCGGCGGGCGGCCCCCCCGTTTTCGGTGCCCCGGGTCCGGCTACCCGACGCCGGTACCGGAGATCGGGACCTCCAGCGAGTGGCTGCCCTGGAAGTCTCGCCAGGTGACCTTGTACAGGCCGTGGAACGGGCCTGCCTTACGCGGCGTGAAGATGATCGGGATGGTCAGGTCTTCGGTAGAGGCCACCGGCAGGTTCTTGACGATGCTGAACTGCGCACGGAACGGCGTGCCCTGGGTGGCCCCACCCGACATGAGCGCGCGCTGGTTGCCTTGGTTGGTGATATCGACCCAGACCTTCGCGGTGTGGCCGACCTGGACTGACCCGAAGTTCACCCGCGATGGCACGGCGGCGAACTTGGTCACCGGCTTCAGGCCGGTGCCGGACAGCGTCACCGTGACGGTCTGGCCCGTGTTGGTGGTCACGCTCAACGAGTCGGGGGCGGTGCCGACCAGCGTCGGGGAGTACTCCACCTGGACCGGGATCGCCGCACCGGGCTTGATGACGGTGCCCACGGTAGGCAGGCCAGCGGCCGTGTACTGGCCGGTGGGGGCCTTGACGGAGGTCACCCGCACGGGGGTGTCGCCGCCGTTGACGATGCTGGTCGTCGCCCAGGAATTGAGCCCGACCGGAACGTTCGAAATCACGCGGTTGTTGTCAAACACCAGCGCGAGGTGAGTGACGCTCGCGTACAGCCCGGTGCGGATGCCGTCGCCGATGAGGGGCACAGAGACCGTGCCGGATGGTCCCGCGCTTGTGGCGAAGGAGACCGCGCCAGCGGTGCCGCCCACCGCGCCCGGTGTGAACTTCACCTGTGCCCGCAGCATGTCGCCCGCGTCCAGGGTGACCGGGAACGTCGCAGCCGCCGTGCCGCCGCCGTGGCGGGTCACGGTCACCTTGCTGATGGTGAAGGGGTCCGGCTCGGTCACCGCGCTCAGCGAGGCGCCGGTGACGGTCACGGTCGTGGTCGCCGTGACGGTGGCGGCGGCGGTGTTGGCCGAGTGCACCGCGGTGTCGGCGAAGGTGGCCGTCCCGCCGCTCTTCAGCGCCGCGCCGCTGGTGATGCCGAACCCGTAGACGTTGCCGCCCCTGGTGCCGACGTACACCATGCCGTTGCCGGTGGCGGCCATCATGAACTTGCTGGACGTGCCGATGGCGCCCGTCCAGATCTCGTGCATCTTGGTCCCGCCGCCCGTCTTCGGCTGCGGTGTCGCGTCGAACGCGTCGAGAGAGGAGTGCCTGCCGTCCCCGTTGGTGTCGGGGCTGTCGACCACCCACAGGATCGCGGAGCTGGGGTCGGTGCCGTTGGAGGTCACCACCGGGGAGCCGGAGCCGTATCCGAAGAGGAAGGTGCTGTTGGCCTGGTCGGTCAGGGTTGGCTCGTCGCTGCCGTTGACCCCGAACTTGAAGGCGCGCAGGTAGTCGTTCTGGCCGATGTAGTAGAGGTAGTCATTGGAGCTGGGGGCGTTGGCGGCGGTCAGCGTCGTGGTGTCGCCGAAGATCCCGGGGTGGCCCCACAGGCTGGCCAGGTTGCCGACCTCGAAGAGGTCCAGGTCCCCGCCGGTGGAGCTCTGCTGGCGGCCGCCGAGGCTGTCGCGGTTGAGCAGGTACAGCCGTCCATACTTGCCCGCCTGGGCGACGACGTCCGGGTAGGTGGTCGTGCCGAACGGCAGACCGACCGGACCGCCGGAGCCGAAGTCATGGTCGCCGGAATCGAGCTTGGGCGCGTTCGCCGGGCTGAAGAAGCCCACGGCCTTGAGCGACCCGTCGGACTGAGGCTGCAGCTGGACCGTGGAATCCCCGAGCTGGCCCGGGGGCTTGTTGGCGGGGGCCTTGACCGGGGACACGCCGTTGCCCGAGGTGAAGAAGATGCGCCCAGGCCCGTCGGACATCAGCCCGCCGTCGGCTTGCCAGATACCGGCCTGGTCGTCGCTCACCCCGGCCTCATCGGTCCACAGGGTGGTGGCGTGGGTGGAGGTGTTCACGCCTGCCACGTAGCCGGCGTAGGGCTTGTGGTCGCAGTGTGCCGCGAACGCGGCGTACACCCACCCGTTCATCAGCAGCAGGGCGGGCCGCTGGTCCTGGGGCAGGGCGCTGAACGTCAGATGCGGGTCGTTGCTCGGCGTGCCGACGACGCGCTTCTTGAACGTGATCGCCCCGGTGCTGACGTTCAGCCCGAACAGGTGCCATTCCCAGCTGGTCTCGTGCACCAGTGCCATCTCGTACACGGTCCCGGTCGAGGGGTCATAGACGCCCGTGGAGGTGACCCCGATGTTGGGGACGAGGTCCCGGCAGGTGGTGATGTTGTAGGGCGTGCCGAGCGAGGTGCTCCACAAGATCGCACCGGTCGTCGCGTTCAGCCCGTACACCCAGTCGTTCTCGGTTGACACGACCAGCGTGTTGCTGATGATCAGCGGTTGCGAGTACACCTGGCCGTTGACCGCGGTCTTGAAGACCTTGCCGAATTGCCCGCCTCCCACGGCGGCCTGGGTCAGCGTCGGCTCATTCGGATCCCACCCGTCCCGCAGGTCGTTCTGCGAGGCGGTGGTCTCGTCACCGGCCGGCCCGGAATTGGCGGCCGCATGATGGTGCGCGGCCGTGCGGGTGGCTGCTGCGCTGGCCGGCCCGGCCGCGGTGGCTGCGGTGAGCCCGGCGGCGGCGACGGCGGCCACGGCCAGGACCGAGAATGACTTGCGCGCGCCCGGCGCGGTGCGGGCGCACGCGGGAATGACCGTTTTCCCGGGCGATGTCATCGCAAATCCCCTATGCAGGCGGGCAACGTGTACGCCACGCCCAGCGGGAAGGCTGCGCCCGTTTCGTCATGATGACATCTGGTAATGGAATCAAAGCTGGCGTTATCAGGATGTGACTGATTGTCATACCTGACGTGACGTCATGGGAAGAACCTGAAGGTTGCTGGAAGCGGGCTGGACGGGGCCCGGATCGGGGGTTGTGGCCGGTGGCATTACACCGCTCCGGGGTCACGTGCCGCGGGCGAGGCCAAGGGGTCAGCCGCCCGGAGCAGGGTCGCGGGGGAGGCCAAGGGGTCAGCCGCCCGGAGCAGGGGCGCGGGGGAGGCCGAGGAGGCGTTCGCCGATGATGTTGAGCTGGACATCGGTGGTGCCGCCGCCGATCGTCAGCGCCCGGGTGAACAGGACGGCGCGGGACCAGCGGGTACCGTAGACGGCGCCCTCCGCGCCGGACAGGCCCCAGCACTCCTCGGCGATCCGCTGCGCGTAGCGCATGCCTAGGACCTTGCGGACGCTGCCGGTGGCGCCGGGCTCGGTGCCGGACAGCCGCTTGAGCGTCGCCCGGACGCCGAGCAGGTCGATCGCGTGTCCCTCGCTGACCAGGTGCCCGGTGCGCTCCAGCAGCGCCGCGTCCGGGCGATCCGGCAGCCCGGCCACGACCTCGAGCAGGTCCGCGGCGCCGCAGCCGAACGTCCACGACTGCGACAGCGACACCCGCTCGTTGGCCAGCGTGGTGCGGGCCACCTTCCAGCCACCGTTCACCTCGCCCACGACCAGGCCGTCGGGCACGAACACGTCGTCGATGAAGACCTCGTTGAACAGCGAGTCCCCGGTCATCTCCTTCAGCGGCCGGAC
>DASXKD010000152.1:0-8187 GCA_036497045.1 Streptosporangiaceae bacterium
AGCCGTATGACCGCCCGCCGCTGTCCAAGCAGGTCCTGCTCGGCCGGGCGGACGCCCGCCAGACCACGCTTCCACGCGCCTGCGCGCTGAAGGCGGAGTGGCGGCTGGGCGTGCCGGCCGAGGGGCTGGACCTAACCGCGAAGCGGGTGCACCTGGCCGATGGCGGAAGGATCGGCTTCGACCGGCTGCTGATCGCCACCGGCAGCAGGGCCCGGCCCTGGCCGAACCCGGCCGAGGCCGCCCTGGACGGCGTCTTCATGGTGCGCACCAGCGACGACGCGGCCGCGCTGCGGCTCGAGCTGGCCGCCGGGCCGCGCCGGGTCCTGGTCATCGGCGCCGGGTTCACCGGCTCGGAGGTCGCCTCGGCCTGCCGGGAGGTGGGCGTGGCGGTGACCGTGGTCGAGCGGGCGGCGACGCCGCTGGCCGGCGCCCTGGGCGCGGAGATCGGGATGGTGGCGGCCCAGTTGCAGCTTGAGCACGGCGTGGACTTGCGCTGCGGAGTCAGCGTGACCGCGCTGGAAGGGGACGCAAGCGGTCACCTGCGCCGCGCCTGCCTGGACGACGGAACCACGCTGGATGTGGATGTGGCCGTGGTCGCCCTTGGCTCGCTCCGTAACACCGAGTGGTTGCGCGGGTCGGGGCTGGCCGCTGGGCCCGAAGGCGTCGCCTGCGACGCGGGCTGCCGCGCGCTTGACATGTACGGCCTGGTCACCGACAACATCTTCGCCGCCGGCGATGTCGCCCGCGCCCCGCACCCGGTGTTCGGCTACGAGTTCCTGGCCCTGGAGCACTGGAGCAGCGCGGTCGAGCAAGCTCGGGTCGCCGCCCGCAACATGCTGGCCAGCGAATCGCAGGGGCGCCCCTGCCTGCACGTGCCGACGTTCTGGTCGTTCCAGTTCGGCGTGGCCGTCAAGTCGGTAGGGATGCCGTCACTCGCCGAGGAGGTAATGGTCATGCAGGGATCGGCCGACGAGCGCCGCTTCGTCGCCCTTTACGGCCGCCAGGGCCGGACCGTGGCCGCTGTCACGTTCGACCAGGGCAAGTGGCTCGACTTCTACCGCGAGCAGATCGAGGCCGGCGCCCCGTTCCCGCCCCGGCACTCCAACGTGGACCAGCCCGCGTCCCGGCGGCCCAAGCCCGCCGGGTTCCCGGACCCGGCCGTGCCGGCCGAGCGCCCGCGGATCGTGCGCACCGGTCACTCGCCGACCGAACGGCAGTGGACGACCGTGCAGGAGATGGGGTGACGGCGATGAGCACCCAGCCGGACCTTTACGCGCAGATCCTCGTCTACGCCAGCCGCGCCAACCCCTACCCCCTGTACACCGAGCTGCGTAAGACACCGGTGCTCCGCGCCCAGGACGGCAGCTACGTCGTCAGCAGGTACCGGGATGTCACCGCGCTGATCCACGACCCGCGGCTCAGCACCGGCGGCAGGAGCGGGGGCGGTGGCAGCTTTATCGGCATGGACCCGCCCGAGCACGACCGGCTGCGTCGCCAGGCCACGCGGCACTTCGACCAGTCCGCCGGGGTCCGGCCGGAGATGGAGCGCATCGTCGGCCGCCTCATCGACCGCCTACGCGGTCGGGAGCAGGTCGACATCGTCGACGACTTCGCCTACCCCTACCCGGTCACCGTGATCTGCGAGCAGCTCGGGGTGCCGCGCGAGGACGAGCCGCGCTTCCACCCGTGGGCCGAGGCCATCGTGACCAACCTCGACCCGCGGCCCGGGCAGCAGGACGACGTGGAGCGCGCGCAAGCTGAGATGGGCGAGTACCTGTCGGGGCTGGTCGAGCGGTTCCGTGCCGCTCCGGGGCCTGGCCTCCTGTCGGGGCTGGCCAATGAAGAAGGTATGGCGACCAAAGACATCCTGGCCACCGCTAGGCTGCTGCTGATCGGCGGTCACGAGACCACCGTCAACCTGATGGCCAACGGGATGCTCACCCTGCTCCGGCATCCGCACGTCCTGAACCGGCTGCGCCACGACCCGGACCTGGCCATCCCGCTGGTCGAGGAGCTGTTGCGCTACGAGCCCCCGGTGCAGCTCGTGCCCGGCTTCTACGTCGCGCTTGACGACATCAAGGTAGCCGACGCCACGATCCCCAAGGGCGCCCGGATCGTCTTGGCAGTCGCCGCCGCTAACCGGGACCCGGATCGGTTCCCCGATCCCGATCGGTTCGACCCGGACCGGACCGACAACCAGCACCTCGGCTTCTTCGGCGGCATCCACTACTGCTTCGGCGCCGCGCTGGCCCGGCAGGAAGCGCAGGTCGCGCTGGCCGAGCTCGCCCGCCGGCTGGACAACCCGCGGCTTGTCGAGGACCCGCCGCCCTACCGCCAGAACCCTACCCTGCGCGGGCCCCGGCACCTACAGGTCGCCATCAACGGCGTCTGGTAGGCGCGGCCCGCAGGCGCCGAAACGGCAGAAGTGGTGAAAGGTCCTCACCCGCTCGCGCAGGCGCGCGCGGACACGCTCCCCTACTCGAACCCTTTGGCGTGCCCGCTCACGTCGCCAGCAACTGAGGCGGCCCGTGTGCCAAGGGCCGGTGTTTCGCTCACGGCCCGGTGCCGATCGAACGCGAACAGCGCCGCGCGGAGCATTACGGCGTAATTCCGGTGGAACTGATGACCGAGCATGGCCATGAGCTGCTCCTCGGTGCCACAGATCTAGCAGCAGAATCATGATCAGGCGTGTATCTAGGCGTTCCAGCTCCTGATGGGCCTGCCGGGATCTTACATTTTTCCACTGAGCCAGTAGGTAAACGATTGCCACGTTGCGTCGAAGTAATTGGCCAGGATCGGCGACGCGGGCGAGAACACCACGGCGACCAGCATGGTCACCGCCGCGGCACCCGCCAGCGCGAGCAGCCACCAGCTTGGGATCCGGCTGTTGTAGAGCTGGTGCACGCCCCGAGCATTGACGAGCTTCCCGGCGACCCGCAGGTGCGTGATGAACGTGCTTGACATTCCCGGCCGGCCCTTGTCCAGGAACTCGTCTAGCGAATGATGCGTGCCCACCACGGCGATCAGGCTGGCCCCCTTGGCCTCGGCCACCAGCAGCGCCACGTCCTCGCTCGTTCCCGGTGCCGGGCAGGTGACCGCCTCCAGGCCAAGGCCGCGCACCCGGGCCAGCCCGGGGGCGCGGCCGTCTGGGTAGGCGTGCACCACGAGCTCGGCGCCGCAGCGCAGCGCTCCGTCCGACGCAGAGTCCATGTCTCCGACGATGGCATCGGGCTGGTAGCCGGCCTCGATCAGTGCGTCCGCACCGCCGTCGACAGCCACCATCACTGGCTTGTGCTCACGGATGTAAGGCCGCAGCGCGGCCAGGTCCTCCCGGTAGCAGGAGCCGCGCACCACGACAAGGACATGCCGGCCCGCCATCTCTGTCTCCATCGCGGGCGCCAGGATGCCCTGGCTCAGCAGTTCCTGCTCGCGGGCAAGGAACGCAAGTGTGTTCGCGGCGAACGATTCGATCCGCACCCCGACCACGGACCTGGCCTCCGCCATCGCCGCCTCCGCCAGCCCGACGGTGAGCCGCGTCCCCTGGGCGACAATTTCATCGCCCAGATAAAGGCTCTCGTGGTCCAGACGCACGACCGCGCCGTCGGCGACCCTGGCTAGCACGTCCCCGGCCCCGTCAAGCACCGGGATGCCCGCGTGGAGCAGCAGCTGCGGGCCAAGGGTCGGGTACTTGCCGGTGATGCTCACCGACGCGTTGACTACGGCTGCTACCTTGCATCGGATCAATTCCTCCGCGCTGACCTGGTCCAGGTCGCAGTGGTCGATGATCGCGATCTCGCCAGGATTTAGCCGGCTGGTGATGTTCTTCGTCCTGTGGTCCACCCGCGCCACAGCCACGATGCCGGGCGTCTCGCACGGCACCTTCGTCGAGTCCATCGTGCCCAGGGCCGTAACCGCCAACGGCCTACCTGGACTATGACGACTTGTCATAATCCTCTCAATTCGGGAGCTTTTACACCTGCAACTCAGATCTCGATACCTAGGATGCGCGGGACAATGACGCGCAGACACCACGTATCCGCGTAGTTCATTGCCCTGTAGCCAAGCCGTCTGTCGGCGATCACAGCAAGGTTTGTACAAGGCTCCATCGACATGACGGATATGTGCCGCGAAGCTGAAATAGCACAGAGTATAGCTATTCGCAGACGAGTATGGAGAAACCAAATGGGCCTCCCAAACAGCCAGCTGCAGATTCTCGCGGAAATAGAGCAGGAATTGCAGGCAGACCAAGGCCTCGCCGATCAGTTTTCGGATTTCACCAGTCTGACTCTGCGAGCGGGCTTGCCTGCGGCTGAACGGCTGGGGGCGCCAAACTCACGCGCTGGTTGGCGGAATTCCGGGCGCCCGGGGTTGCTGTCATCTCACAGCCGGCTGGTCATGACCTTCTTGGGCATCGTGGCCGGACTGCTGATAACGCTGGTCACGCTATCCGTGACCATGTCAGGAGACGGCCGCAACCGCTGCGAGCCCGTAAATCCAGCCTTCCATGTGAGCTACACGATGACCTGCGTGCCACCCGGCTCGGGAGGCCACCTTAACGTTCCTGGCTCCAGCTCGGGCGACGGCCACGTGTGAGTCCGCCCGTCACCGCTGTTCTCGAGGGCACCCGTCGGTGGGCTAGGGAAGGCCAATTCCTGCGGACCCACCTGGCAGCGGCAATCCGGACATGGAGACCGCGGCGAGATGCCGCGCGTTCTCGAGCTGGCCAGTCGGCCAGCGCACCGGACGTGCTGGCCGAGATGGCCCAGGCCGCTCTGTGTTCGCTCAACCGGCTGCCAGATGAGGAGCGCGAAGTGCTGGTCGGCACGCTGCGTGCCTGGGTGGCCTGCGGCGGATCCGCCGAGGCGACGGCCAAGGCCTTGCTCTGCCATCCAGACACTGTGCGGTACCGGCTGAACCGGGCGCTACAGGGAATTCTGTGACGCCACAGCTGGCGGGGTTCGACCGCCAACGTTAACAGTCCAATGGGCCTTGTTCCCTGCTCCATCGACGGGCTGGACATGGCGGGGCAGGCTGAATTCGTGACCAGGGAAAGCTTGCGAACTCGCCATGGAATGCCTCTCCGAGACGGAGGGCAGGGACGACGGACGCCGGCGTGGCCTTCCCCGACTGGGCAGACGCTCGGCGCCCCCTCAGCGGGGGGCCAGCCTGGGCTGCTGCTCTGGCCTTCCCTGGTCACCTACCGACGCCTATCTCTCGCGGTCGCGCGGTCGGTAGGACGGCGGGGACAGGAAGAGTACGGGGGGTGGGCGATGAACTGTGACGGGGACGGCAAGTGCGGCGCCGAGCTGGCGACGCTGGCGTGGGTGCTGGAGGACCGGTCCAGTGAAATGGCCGAGGCATTGGCGGGCCGGATCCTGAGCGAGATGGGGGACTACCAGCCGCTGGTGCCACCGGCGGTGGTGCTGGAGAGTTGCCACGCCCACGTCGATACCATCGGGCTGGCTCGGTGCGCGCACGACCCGGCTATTGGTGCCATGGCAGCTGCCTACGGTCGTGCTCGCGCGGCCGACGGGGTGCCGCTGGCGGTGCTCATGGACAGCTACCGGGTGGGACTGCGGGTGCTGTGGGAAGCAGTCCTGCACGCGGATCGCGGTCCGCGCGCGCTCGACCATGACGGGCTTGTTCGCGCCGCTTCGGCGCTGTGGGACCTGACGGACGTACTGCTGCCGAGCATGACCGATGCGTACCAGAAGGCGGTGCACGAGAAGGCCGTGGCCCGCGAGCGTGAACGGGCCGCCCTAGTCGGAACCCTGGTGGACGGGCATGTCGGGGATGATCAGCAGCTGTGGGACACCGTAGAGGCCCTGCGGCTTCCGCACGACATCCCCTATGTCGTCGTGGCCGTGGAGGCCGCGGAGGTCCTCGGCATGAGCGAGCAGGAAAGGATCCGCGTAGTGGAGAACCGGCTGGCGCGGGCCGGCGTTCCCTCGGCCTGGCGGCCGCTGCCCGACGCGCACGTCGGCATCGCGGCGGTCCGCGAAGCCCCCCGGTTCGAGAGCCTGACCGAGGTCTTGTCGGTGTGGGAGCACCGGGTCGGGATCAGCCCTCGTTTTGAGATCCCGGACGAGGCTCCCCGGGCGCTGCGGTTCGCCAAGCTGGCGATGGTCGGCGCGCCGCGCGGGTCGCGCCAGGTCACGGTCTTCAGCGAGGCGCCAGTCGCGGTCCTGGCCGCCAGTGCTCCGGATGTGATGGGTTACATAGCCGAGACGGTGCTGGGTTCCCTGAATCACCTGCCCGATGACGAGCGAGAGGTACTTGTCGGCACGCTGCGTACCTGGCTGGCCTGCGGGGGATCCGCCGACACCGCCGCCAAGGCCCTCAGCTGTCACCCCAACACGGTCCGCTATCGGCTCAACCGGGTCACCGAGCACACCGGCCGCTCCGTCACCAACCCGCAGGACGTGACCGAGCTGAGCCTTGCCCTGCAAGCTGACCTGCTCACCCATCCCGCCTGATCACCCGGAGGTCCGCGGTTCCGGCTGTCCCTGGCGGTTCTGATAAAACAAAAGAACAAAATCGATCAGAGCGAACGGGCCGTTGTCTTCGCCCGTTCCGCCGGTTGCCAGGGGCACGGGCAGACGGCGCGAAGCCACGGCGTTTCGCCCGGGACGCCTTGCTGATCTGAACCCAGGAGACTGCCTGGCCTGAAGGCGCGGTCGGGTCAGGTGTTCAGGACCGCGTAAGCGCGTCAACGTCGCAGCGGCACTCGAGGTACTGCGCTGGCGCGCGAATACATGAACGCGGCAGCTGGGCTGCCCGTGCCAAACCCGCGTTGGCTTCAGCGTGGAGGGAGGGGGTTGGGGACGTGAGGGTTTCCCGGGCCCGTTACGGGCCGGGGCGGGAAGCTCGTGGTGCTGCTACGCCTGGCGGAGCAGGTCGGTCAGCTCGGCCGCGACATCGACGAAGTCGCTCTCCTCGCCTTCCGGGACGATCGCGTACGTCCGCCCGAGGAAGTCGGAGATCTCCTTGATCGGCGCCTCGAAGTGGGCCTGGCCGAAGGGAGACGAAAGCTCGATGTTCAGCACGCGGCCCGGTGCGCCGTCCGCCGACCCGGAGGACGGCCAGACGACGACGTCGCCGAGGCCCGTGGGGCCCCCGATGCCCAGGGACAGCAGATCCCGCGCGAACAGCCACTCGACCGGCTCGTTGAGCCCGACGTGGAACGCGAGGCGGATCGCGTAGGGATCTTCCATGGAGTAGCGCAGGTTCGTGGCGAGGGAGACGGTCGTCTGCTGGGGGACAGCCTGGGCTGCACCGCGTCCGGGGCGTCGAGGGCGGCCAGCAGGCGGTCCGCCTCTTCGGCGACGGGCGCGGCAGGTCACCGCGCTGCCGGGCGAGGAACAGCCGCACGATGGTGAGCATGACCTGGAAGCGCCCGCGCCGGCCTGCGGGCACCGATCCCGGCTGCCGGGTGGCAAGCGCGAGCCGCCGCTCCGCCTCCTCCAACGATCCCCGGTGAGTTCCCAAGCTGCCGCCAGCGCGGTGAGCTCCGCATTCGCGACCGCCACCTCGGCGGGAACTGGGTGAGAAGCTCCCGTGCGGCGGCGGCTTGTCCGTCGAGATAAAGGCCGAGCCAATGGTCGGTCAGCACGCGGGCGGCCAGGTCCCAGTCCTGCGCGGCCTGGGCGTGCCGGACCGCTTCCGCCGGGTAGCCGTGCCCGGCGAACCAGTCGGCGGCGGCGTGCAGCGGGGGAACCTCGTCCGGCGCGGTCCTTCGTAGCTCAAGCTGGAGCAGGTCGGCGAACATCTGGTGGTAGCGGAACCATGTCCGCCGCGCGTCGAGGGAAACCACGAAGGCGCCGGCCTGCTCCAGGTCGTACAGCATCCGTTCGCTGCCGGTGCCGCCGGTCAGCAGGTCGGCGAGTTCGCCGCTGACCCGGTCCAGCACCGAGGTGCGCAGCAGCAGCCGCTCCCGCACGGGCTCGCGTTGCCGCTCGAGCACCTCGGCCAGCAGGTAGTCCGCGACCGTCCGCTCGCTGCCGGAGAACTCCTGGGCGAACCGCTCGGGGTCCGGGTGCCCGGCCAGCGACAGCGCCGCCAGCCGCAGTCCCGCCCCCCAGCCCTCGGGGGGTCGCGCGATAATAGCTTTGCCTGACACGCTGCACCGGGGCCCCGGTGCAGAGGGGGATGCGCATGAGGCTGTCGCCCCGAGCCAGCATCACGATG
>DASXKD010000153.1:0-10167 GCA_036497045.1 Streptosporangiaceae bacterium
TCTCAGCGGTGCCCGACGAGCAAAGTGGCGAGGTGGGCGGCATCCAGAACACCGTCACCAACCTCGGCGCCTCGATCGGAACCGCGCTGTCCGGCGCGATCCTGATCGCCGCGCTGACCTCCTCGTTCCTCACCGGTGTCCAGAACAATCCCGCCGTGCCCAAAGACCTCGCCGCCCAGGGGCAGGTGCAACTGTCTGGCGGCGTCCCGTTCATGTCCGACAAGGACCTCACGGCCGCGCTCACCAAGGCGGGCGTCACGGGTAAGACTGCCGACGCGATCGTCACCGAGAACGCCAACGCCCGCATCGACGGGCTCCGCTCGGCGCTGGCTGTGCTTGCCCTGCTTGCCCTGATCGCCCTGTTCACCAGCCGCCGGATCCCCGCTGAGCAGCCCTCGGCCAGCGCCGAAAGCGAGTCCTCACCCGCGCAGGCCGGAGATCCTTCTTCTGGCGGGGTCAACCGGGAGGCATGATTACCGGACCCTGACCGAGGTTGGGACGGCCACCCAAAACCCCGGGCGGCTATGGGCGTGGCGGCCGGCTCACGGCGATGCAAGGCACGCCTCGTATGTGTGAGCGGCAGCCGGCTGGCTATCGTCGTGGTGAGCCTGGTACGCGGCTTCGGCCTCTGTCCCTGGGGCGCGGTCGCGCGCGGCTCGGATCGCGTGGATCAGGAACGTGACGCAGCACCAGATTCCGGCGGATACCAGGCATTCGCGCTGCAGGACGGCGAGCGGCAATGCCCAGGCTGGTCCGTGAACCAGCAGGTACTGGCCGGCGGTTGAGCCGATGAACAGCATCACGACCACGAGGGCGGCGCCCGTCCGCTGGACGCGGGTGCGCGCGTCGAGGGCGGCGAGCAGGACGGCCGGAGCGAGCCAGATCCAGTGATGGGTCCAGCTCACAGGTGAGGCCAACTGGGCCGTGATACCGATGATCAGCCACGCCTCGAGTTCATGTCCGAGCCGGTGGCAGACGCGGGCCGCCCACAGGCCCAGTGCGGCCACCGCGATCGAGGACGGCGCGCGCAGCGGGCTGGTCCAGGGCCCGATGGCGGCGAGTATCCCCTGGACTGAATTGTTTCCCGAGCCGGAGAAGGTGTGACCGTACGCGACCAGGTGCGGCAGGTGCCACACCACCGAGGTGAGGAACTGCTCGCTCATCGCCGGGTACACGGCGGCAGCGGCGATCATGCAGGCGGCCGCGGCCAGTGCGCTGTTCCGGGCAAGCCGCCATTGCCGGGTGACCACGAAGTAGCAAATGAACAGGCCCGGCGTGAGCTTGATGGCGGTGGCGACGCCGATCAGCGTGCCGGGCGGGATCAGCCGGGCCAGCCGCCCGTGCCGGGGCCGGAACAGATCGCCTAGGCAGGCCAGCATCAGCAGGCTGTTGACCTGGCCCATCGAGATCTCGTTGACCATCATCGTGGAGGCGGCGGTGAGTGTCAGGGCGCACGCCAGGACCACCGCGCGGCGGGTGCCGGATCCGAGCGGGATCATCCGGACCACTACCGCGTTCTCAGCCCACGCGACGGCGAGCGCGGCGGCCACGCCCCATACGTGGTACGCGGTGCTCCAGCTGGCCAGGGTCGTCGGGAGCAGGGCGAGCAGGGCGAACGGGGTGTATGTGTACGGCAGCCCGTGACCGCCGATTCCCGGCCCGGCGATGTCCCCCGCGTAGATGTCCGATCCATGCAGGGCCCAGATCGAGGCGTAGCGGTAGATGTGGAAGTCAACGGGTTCCGCGAACCATCGCATGATGACCCAGGCCGTGAGCGGGGCGAGGACTGCGACGGTGATGGCCCGGAGCACGCGGTCGAGCCTGCCCGCCCGCGAGACGGGGCCCGGGGTCACGGACGCGCCAGCGCGGCGTCTGGCAAGGGCCGGGACCCGATGGGCGGATCGGCGCAGAGCGGTGATCGCCATGGACGATGTTGTAACGACCCGCCGGTAGCGGGGCGGTAAGCGTGGCGCTTATCCCGTCCTTATCCGGCGGCCGGGGATACTGGGAGGCATAGCGGGGCAGGAGGGTCCGATGCGCGTGCTGGTGGCCGAGGACGAGCCACTGCTGGCGGACAACATCGCCGCCGGGCTGCGGCGGCAGTCCATGGCGGTCGATGTCTGCTACGACGGGGCCGCCGCGCTGGAACGGGTAACGACCCACCACTACGACGTCGTGATCCTCGACCGTGACCTCCCCCATGTCCACGGCGACGAGGTGTGCCGGCGGATCGTGGCGGAGGGCGGAGAAACCAGGGTGCTGATGCTCACCGCGGCATCCGGCATCAGGGACCGGGTGGACGGGCTGGATCTGGGCGCGGACGACTACCTCACCAAACCGTTCGCCTTCGCCGAACTGGTCGCCCGGGTGGGCTCGCTCGGACGGCGGGCACGGCCCGCCCTG
This sequence comes from Streptosporangiaceae bacterium, assembly GCA_036497045.1. Classification (GTDB taxonomy): domain Bacteria; phylum Actinomycetota; class Actinomycetes; order Streptosporangiales; family Streptosporangiaceae; genus DASXKD01. The sequence continues at coordinate 2,404 of DASXKD010000153.1, forward strand.
CCGCCGGTCCTGGAACGTGCCGGGATCACCCTGGACCTGCCCCGCCGCCAGGCGTCGCGGGACGGCCTGCTGCTGCCGCTCACCCCCAAGGAGTTCGCGGTCCTGGAGGTCCTGATGCGGGCGGGGGACACCGTGGTGAGCGCCGAGGAACTGCTGGAAAAGGCGTGGGATGAGCACGCCGACCCGTTCACGAACGCGGTGCGGGTCGCGGTGATGACGCTGCGCCGCAAGCTGGGCGACCCCCCGCTGATCGAGACCGTACCCGGCGCCGGCTACCGGATCGGCTCATGACCCGGAAAGTGCCACCGCTGCAGCGGCGTCTCGCCCTGACCTTCGCGCTGGTCGCCGTCGCTGGCTTCCTGGCGCTGAGCGCGGCTGTGTTCACGGTGATCAACGTGGGGCTCTCATTCGAGAACGACGGATACGGGGCATGCACGCAAATTCCCTTCCTCCCCCACCTGGCCCCAGGCTGCGGCGCACCCGGCTATTCACCACTGGTGCGGATCGCCCTGCTCGTGCTGCTGGTGGCGGGGCTGATGCTCGCGGGGTGGGGCTGCTGGTGGCTCGCCGCCCGGCTGCTGCGCCCCCTGACCGACTTGGCCGGCATCGTCAGCCAGCTCGGACCACAGAACCTGGGCCAGCGCATCCGGATGACCGGCGCGGCCGACCCGCTGAAGGAACTAGCCGACGCGGTCGACGCGGCGCTGGACCGGCTCGTGGCCGGCTACGAGAGCCAGCGTAGGTTCGCCTCGAACGCTTCGCACGAGCTGCGCACCCAGCTCGCCGTGCAGCGGCTGCTCACCGAGGTAGCCATGGACGACCCCGGTAGCGGCCCGGACCTGCACCGGCTCGGCGGTGAACTGCTCCGCGCCAACGAGCGCAACGAAAAGCTCATCGAAGGGCTGCTGGTGCTGGCCGAAAGCGAACGCGGCCTGCCCGGCAAGGTCCCGGTGCGTCTCGACGAGCTCACCGCGTCGGTCCTGGACGCCCACGCCGAAATGGCCGCCGAGCGCGGGGTCAGCCTGCGCCGGGTGCTCGCCGAACGGCTGGTGCCAGGCGACCCGCAGTTGCTGGAGCGGCTCATCAGCAATCTCGTCACCAACGCGATCATGTACAACCAGCCGGACGGCTGGGCCGAGGTCACCGTCTCCGCCCAGCCCACGCTGACCGTGCGCAACACCGGCCAGGACATCCCCGCCTCCGCGCTCCCGTCAGTCTTCGAGCCGTTCCGCAGGCTGGCCGCCGACCGCACCGACCACCGAGGGGCCGGCCTGGGCCTGTCCATCGTCCGCGCTATCACCGTCGCCCATGACGGCGCCATCCACGCCCAGCCGCGCGACGGTGGCGGGCTGATAATCGAGATCCAACTGCCGCCGACTTCCTGACCACCTGCCGGCTAAGCCTGACCGAGGGTGGAAGACCCGCTGGTGACCGTTGCGGAGCACGTCGTGGGCGCGCGACCCCACCGTCATGCGACTCTTCTTCAGTTCCGCGGTCTCATCCAGTACCAGGATCGCCTCCGGATCGCCCAGGTGAGCGGCGATGAACTTCTGCACCGCACCAAGCGCCGCGGCGTAGTCCCAGGAGTGCGCGGGGTTGCGGTCCCTCAGAAGCCGATGGCCTCGCGGAGCAGCAGGACGGTGCCGCGCCCGGGGTGGAGTTCGGCGTTGAGGATGAGCAGGCGGTTGATGGCACTGGGGGGACCCGTAGGCTGTCTGGGTGCGGGCGCTTTCCAGCGGGAGGCAGTGGTCTGCGACGCGGCGCAGCGCGGCGGGCAGGTCGGGTACCAGCTTCTGCGCCCCGACGATCCAGATCGCGCGGGCGGCGCCGCCGGCGTAGGCGGGCAGCTGGCTCCCGGTGCCCGAGGCGGCCACAAGAGAGCCGGTTTCGGTGACCGCGTGGACGCTGCCCACGACAACGTCGGGGACGGCGCGCAGCCGCCGGATGTCGTCAGCAGCGGTGACGCGGTCCATGGCCAGGGTCTGCGGCTTGATGGCCTTGTAGCGCCCGCTGGTCCGCCCTGTCCCGGCAGCAGCAGCAAGCCATCGAGAACCCGGGCGCCTGGCTGACCAGGGTCGCCAGCCGCATATGCCTCAACCTGCTCGGCTCCGCGCGGGTCCGGCGGGAGCGCTACGTAGGCGAATGGATCCCCGAGCCGCTGCCCGAACGCACGGAGTGGATCACCGGACGGCCTAGCGGCACCACCACCGACCCAGCCGACCGGGTCACCCTCGACGAGTCGGTCAGCATGGCCTTCCTCGTCGTCCTGGAATCGCTGACCCCGGCCGAGCGCGTCGCGCTCATCCTCCACGATGTCTACGGCGTTACCGTGACGGTGTTCGCGCTCGACGTCGCAGGTGGCCGGATCAGGCACATCTGGGTAGTGCGCAACCCCGAGAAACTCCGGCCCTGGACGAGCGGCTGACGCGCGTCTGGCATCCCATCGGTCCGCTGAGAGCCGCCGCCACCCAGTCCTGTCCTGGCGCGGCGGTGAAGGTTCGGCAGGCACGGCCGGAGATGATGTCCCGATGACCTGTGCCATGGACGCGGCTAGCCCGCCAGACGCCGAGTGACGTTGCTACCGTTCCGGTGGACCGAGACCGCCGACCAGATCATCGACCGCATCTGTCGCTACTGCTCACGCATCTCCGAACCGGCTCACTCGGGCCGCAGCCACAGCCGGTAGGCGATGAACACTGGTACTCCGACGATGCCAGTGAGGTCGTCTGGGAACAGCCGCAGTGTCTCGTCCGAGGGCTGCGGTTCCACCACGCGGTCCACGACGAACCCAACGTCGGCGAATGCGCCGAGGACGGCCCCCAGGGGCCGGCGCCAGAACTGCTGGGAGACTTCTACGCCACCCTTGTGCCAGGTATCGGCGAGCAGTTCGGTGTCAAAGTAGCCCCCTTGCTGGCCCGGCAGCGGCGCCCCGAACGGGTGATCGAGAGAGATGACGGCCCAGCCGGCGGGCCGCAGCGCCGACGCGAAGGACCGCAGCGGCACACTCCAGTCCGCGACATAATGCAGCGCAAGGGAGCAGGTGATGCCATCCAGCGACCCCGGCTCCAGGGGCAGTGGCTTGGCCAAGTCCGCGACCAGGAACCGGCCGCGCCCGCCGCAGCGACGCTCGGCTTCCTCGATCATCCGGGGGCTCACGTCGATGCCGACGACTCGTGAGGCACTGTGCAGGACAGCGCATTATGAAAGCGCGTCACTCGGGCCGCCACATCACGCCGCGCCAGGCTGGCTTTACCCTCGTACCCAAGGCTGGCCGCGCTCCGGAGGCGCTGCCCACTGGCATGGACGGATACGCGCGCAGAGCCGTCGCAAACTTCCGGGCGTGATGCCGGCAGAGAATGATCGGCCCTTGCGAGGTCATGAAGCTCACATGCGCTTCAGTCCCGGGGCCGCACTTGTCACAGGTTTCCATATCGGCCTCCTTGATCGAGGCCGGTGGCCACGCCCATCTTGGCAGCCGCGATCGCGATGGGCCCGGCGATGGTGATCGCCCATATATAGACAGGCGGGTCGTACATGACGTCCTCCATCAGTAGATGGGTAGCCCGGCTCTTCGGGGAAACGGTACGAATCCTGGCCGCCGTGGGGCGTCACCCGAAGGTGCGTGCCGGGTGGAATGTCGCTGCGCAGCGATCTGTCACCCGAAGGTGCTACCGGGGCCGGTGGGATGCGGTGTCAGCGGATCAGGCCGAACTGCCGGGCCCGCGCGGGGCCGCGACGCGGCGGGGCGAGCCGCACCCAGCCGCGGCAACGCGGGCGGGGCCACTACGGGTACCGGGCGTCCACGGTGGTGGTGACACGCCCGGTGGCGATGTCGTACACGTGGCCGGAGACACTCACCTTCGGGGAGAGCAGGGGTGAGGTGAGCAGGCGTTCGACGTCGGCCTTGACGGTGGTGTGCGGGTCGGTGACGGCGGAAGCTTCCAGTGCTGCCTCGGGAAGCCCGGTCGCCGCTGCGGCTTGCTGCCGGAAGCTGGGGTCGGCGAGAAGGCCGGTGCCGCATTGGGTGTGGTGGACGACCGCGACTTCGAAGAGTGTGTCACCGGTGCCTTGGCCGCCGGACAGTTGCCCGATGAGGAAGGCGAGGAAGGCGATGTCGTCGATGACGGCCTGGGTGACGCGGCCCCCCGCGTTGCGGATGACGGGAGCGTCTCCGAGCTGGAGTCCCAGGACGATCGCGGGGTCGGCGCGGTGGTCGAGGCAGGCGACGACGACCACTTGTGCTGTGGGCAGGCCGAGGGAGGTGGGGGTGTAGGTGCGGGCGAACTGCTCGTTACGCCCGAGCAAGGAGGTCATCCTGGTCATGGTGGTTCCGTTTCCTTTCAAGGGGGTTATGTCATCGGTGGGCGGTGGCCGCGGAGGCGGTGCCTGGCGGAAGGGACTCCGGCCAGGCTCAGGCTGCCTGGACGGCTGCTCCGCATTCTGGGCAGAGGAACGGGCGGCGCTGGGCGATGGCCCGCCAGGGGGCGTAGACGATGAGGGGGAATCCCATTGTCGGGATCTCACGCGTTGCCTCGACTGTTCAGTGCGTGGAACATCGTCCGGCTTGGGTCTGGACTTCTGTTGCCATGGTTTTCCTCCTGTGAGATGGGTGTGTGGCTGTCCGGGTTAGCGTCCGAGCGGCAGCCAGCTGAACTTGCGGAGGGCGACGAGAAGGCCTGCGGCTCCCCAGGCCGCCACGATCAGCAGGTCCAGGCCGGCGAACCCTAGCCCGGTGGTGTGGGGTTGTAGGCGACGAGCAGCGCGTTGGCAAGGTGCCGTACCGGGAAGATCTCTCCCATGTCCGCCAGCCAGTGCGGCAGTACTGTGACGGCGACGAACACCCCCGAGAGGAAGTAGAGCGGCAGCAGGACCGCCTGGGTGGTGGGCAGTGCGGCATCCTCGTTGCGGATGAGCGAGGTAAGCGCGTAACCAAGGCAGCAGAAAGAGGCGGCGCCGATCACCACGGTGACCGCGAGGGCCAGGGCGGTACGGCCAGGGACGTGGGCGCCGTAGGCGGCCCACCCAATGCCGAGCAGCACCGCGGCCATGACCACCGCGATGACGACCGCGGTGAGCACGCGCCCGGCGATGACGGCACCGGCCGGCGCGGGGGCTGCGCGCCGGCGCTTCAGCACGCCGCGTTCGCGCTGCGCGGTCACCGAGGCCACCAGGTTGCCGAAGCACGCCGCGATAACCCCGAGTGCGATGATGCCGGGCACGTAGTACACCGACGTGCTGATCTGGCCGCCTGCGACCTGGGTGGTGTGCCCGCTGCCACCGAACACCGACGCGAAGATCACCAGGAAAAGCACCGGCATGGCCAGGGTGAAGAACTGGGACTGGCGGTTGCGGAGAAAGGCGCGCAGGTCGTAGCCGAACAGGTGCAGGGCCATCCTGATCATCGCTGATCCTTCTTGCGCGCGGGTCCGGTAAGGGAGAGGTAGACCTCTTCCAGGGTCGGGCGGTGGACGTCGAGATCGGGAAGGTCGAAGCCGCGGCCGAGCGCCCAGCTTCCGAGCATCTGCAGGTGGACGAGAGGGCTCTCGCTGTGCACGACGGTCGATCCTCCCGGCCCTGGCTCGGTCAGCGGGCTTAGCCCCAGGAAGATGAGCTCCGGGTCGCCGATGAGGGCGAGGGCGAAATCGAGCCGGCGCCGCTGGCCGCCGGAGAGCCTGGTGCCGAGCGCGCCCGCCTGCTCGGTGAGACCGGCCAGGGCGATGGTCTCGTCGATATCCCGCGGCGCGCGATAGAACCCGGCGTACATGGCCAGGCACTCCCGGACGGACAGGCCGGGCTCGGGCTGCGACTCCTGCAAGACCACGCCCACCCGGTCCCGCCAGGCGCCGCCCGCCGTGGCCGGGTCATGCCCCAGGACAGAAACCTGTCCTTCCGTGCGCTGCTGGAAGCCTTCGAGGATCTCAACCGTCGTGGTCTTACCCGCGCCGTTCGGGCCGAGGAAGGCGAAGATCTCTCCCCGTCGCACCTCGAGATCGATGCCCGCGACCGCCTCGTGGCTGCCGTAGCGCTTCACCAGGCCGCGCACGCTGACCACCGGCTCGGGCTGGGCCGAGCCTATGGCTGCCTGATCTACGTATTCCTCGCTGATGCTGTCCATCTCGCTCCTCAGGCCGGTCTCGCCAGGCGCGGTCTACCCGGCCGCTTAGGCAGGGCCCGCTTGGATCGCGGGTTCGCGGGCGCCTTCGGCCCTTCCGGCTTCGCCGGCCGTAGCACTCGCTGGCGGGGCGGGCGGTGCGGGCTGGGCGGGCAGGAACAGGCCTGCCAGAACGGCTCCCGCAGCGGCGACGGCACCGGCGACGAGGGCACCGATGGTGAGGCCGCGCAGGAATGCGTTGGTGGACGCGTGCTGCAGCGCCAGCCCCAGGGCCGGGTGGCCGAGGGCGGCGATCTTGCCGGCGGCTGCGTAGGCGGCGCCGACGGACTGGTGCGCGATCGCCGCCACCGTGCCCGGCACGCTGGCGGGCATGGTGGCGGACAGCCGTGATGCGTAGACCGATGCGTACACGCTGCCGATCACCGCCACGCCGAGCGTGCCGCCGACGAGCCGGGTGGAGTCGTTGATGGCCGAGCCGACGCCGGCTTTGCGCCGCGAGATGGCGCCCATGATGGACTCGGTGGCCGGCGCCGAGGTCAGGCCCATGCCCAGCCCGTAGAGGACCATCTGGGCCGCGATGATGTTGTAGCTGAGCGTGGCGCTGGTGGTCGCCGCCACCCAGCCATAGAACGCGGCCATCGCGACCAGCCCGGTGGTGACGATGAGCTTGGTCCCTGCCCGCACGGCGAGCTGGGTCCCGGCGACCGACCCGGCGCCGACCGCCAGCGCCACCGGGAGCAGGCGTACCCCGGTGGACAGCGGGCCGTAGCCGCGGACGAACTGGAAGTACTGGGTGATCAGGAAGATGAAACCGAACAAGGTGAAGAACGACACCGTCACCGCGCCACTGGCCGCGCTGAACCGCATGTTGCGGAACAGCCGCACATCGAGCATCGGGTGCGCCGCAGTTCGCTCGCGCACGATGAACGCGGCCAGCAGGACCGCCGAGGCGGCAAACCCGGCCACACTGCGCGCGGCTGTCCACCCGTAGGTGGGCGCCTCGATGATGGTGAACACCAGCAGCGCCATGGCCCCCGAAGACAGGACCAGGCCGGGAATGTCCAGAGCCGGCGCGTCCGGGTCCTTCGAGGTGGGCACGACCAGCGCCACCAAGACCGCGGCCACGGCTGCTACTGGCACCATGGCGATGAAGATGGACGCCCAGCTGTATTGCTCGAGCAGCCAGCCGCCCACGATCGGCCCCATCGCGATGGCCACTCCCCCGACCGCGCCCCACAAGCCGATGGCGCGGGCCCGTTCCTTTCGCTCGGTGAAGACGTTGGAGATCAGTGACAGCGTCGCCGGGAACGTCATGGCGGCGCCCAGCCCCATCACCGACCTGGCCGCGATCAGCTGCGCCGGGCTGGTGGTGAAACCCCCCACCAGGCTGGCGGTCCCGACCACGGCCAGCCCGGTCAGCAGCATGCCATTGCGGCCGAACCGGTCGGACAGGCTGCCGAAGGTGAGCAGCAGCGCGGCGAAGACCAGGTTGTAGGCGTCGACGACCCACTGCAGCTGGGTGGTGGTGGTGTGCAGCTGGCGCACCATGGCCGGAAGCGCCACGTTCACCAGCGTCGTATCCAGGTTGACCAGGAACGCTGCCAGCAACAGCGCGATAAGGATCATGGGCTTGGATCGCATAGGTTCGCCTC
>DASXKD010000154.1:0-2109 GCA_036497045.1 Streptosporangiaceae bacterium
GCCAAACGCCAGCGCATAGGCGGTGACGACCCACTGGCGATCCACGATGGAAAACCCCAGATCGCGCTGCGCGCTCGGCAGCGCGATGTTCATGATCGTCGCGTCGAGCACGATCATGAGCTGGGCGAGCGCGATCACCCCGAGGATCAGCCACCGGCGGTCCGGCGCCGCGGGCCCGGCCTGGGGAGGCGTTCCGCCGGGTCGGGCATCTGCGGGCTGGGTCATGGCGTGCCCTTCCTGGCGTGGACTGCCTTACGGATACCCATGTGGCTTCCCTTCTGCGGTGGCGTGCGGGGCAGGACTAGTGCGGGCGGCTGGTGCTGTGGCCAGGGGATAGACGACCTCGTCCATGATCTGGCAGGCCAGCTGGGTACCGGGCAGCTCGCCAGACGTCACCAGGTGCTGGAGGGCGAGCGCGGGGAACAGCCTGGCCAGCAGGTCCAGATCGTGGCCGCCGGGCATCTCACGCCGGGCCACGGCCCGCTCGAACACCGTCCGGAAACCGGCCATCCGCGGCGCGATGAACTTCTCCCCGAACACCCGCCGCAGCTCACCGTCACGGGCCAGGGCGCTTACCATGCCGATCGTCACCTGGGCGCCGAACCGGCTCTCCGCGCTGGTGAGGGACTCCGCCAGGGCGCGCAGGTCGCGTCGCAGCGATCCAGTGTCCGGGATGTCGGGGACGCCTTTGAGGCTGTTCAGCGCATCGACGACGAGTTCCGCCTTGTTCCGCCACCGCCGGTAGATCGTGGTCTTCCCCGCGCGGGCACGCGCGGCCACCGCGTCCAGCGTCAGCCGGTCATAGCCCACCTCGGCCAGCAGGGCCAGCGCTGCGTCCCGCAACACCAGGTCACGCGAGCTGTCCAGGTAACGACCGCCATGGTGGCGGGCCTTATCCACCTCGCCGGCTCCCCGGGGCGCGCTCATGCTGTCCTCCTCGGCTGTACCGCCACGCTTTCCGCTACGGAATCGTTTCGCTACTGTATAGTACCGCTATGCGGAACCGAGGCTCCAGTAGGCCGGGCGGATACAGTCGTCCGGCGGCCAAGCCCTGCCTCGCCAGCGCCGTTTCCCGGGAGCCGCGCCGCGGGGCGCATGGGTTGCCGCCATCTCATGCGGGGCACCCGCGGGGTTCGGCGAAGTGGGGAGCCGGTTCCCGGGTGAGGATCGACTGTACCGCCCATGACGCCAGCCGGATCTGACATCCCCCAGCGCAACCGGCGGTCCCGCCGCTGGCTCAGGTGTGGCGCTGCCGTGGTGGCCGCCTTGATCGTGGCCGTGACGGCGTTCAGCTTCATCTACAACTGGGCCACGGACGGCCCGGCGGCGCGGCCGGCTGGCCTGCGGATGGTCCGGGCGGGTGGGTTCGACACCCGCTACCGGGAGTGGGGCACCAGCGGGCCGCCGGTCGTCCTGGTGCCGGGGGCGGTTGAGACCGCGGACACCTTCGCCGCGCTCGGTCCCGTGCTGGCCGCCAGCCACCGGGTGTTCGCCATCGACCTCACCGGGACTGGCTACAGCGCGCCGAGCCCGCCGTTCGACGCCGCCCACCTCGCCGCGCAGGTGCTGGCCTTCCTGCGGGCCATGCACCTGACCGGCGCTGACGCGCCCGTGCTGGTCGGGCACTCCAGCGGCGCGGCCGTGGTGGGGATGGCAGTACTGGCGAACCGTGACGCGGCCGCCGGGATTGTTTTCCTGGACGGCGATGCCACGCCACTGGCGTTCCCGGCCTTCCTGGGCAGACTGCTGATCAACCCGTACCGCACGACGCTGGTCCGGCTGGCGCTCAGCCAGGGCTGGCTGATCCAGCGGATCTATGCGTCCCAGTGCGGCCCGGCCTGCCGACCGCTGTCAGCGGCCGGGGTCCAGACCTGGCGCAGGCCACTCCAGCAGCCCGGGTTCCTCCAAGTCGTGGCCTACGAAGTAGAGCACGGGATCCCCGGCATGAGCGACCAGCAACTGCGTGAGCTCCGCGCCACCGCCGTTCCCAAGCTGGTGGTCTACGGCCGCGACGACCCGCAGATGGATGCCGCCCAGGCCGCCGCGGCCGCGGCAAGGATCGGCGCTCCCCCACCGGTCGCCATCCCCGGCCGCCACCTCACAATGGTC
>DASXKD010000155.1:0-6522 GCA_036497045.1 Streptosporangiaceae bacterium
CGACGTTACCGGGAGGGTCTGTCAGTGCTTCTCCATGCGCATGACCTTCGTGCGCAGAACCGCTTCGTTCAGGCTGAGCTGACGGTCGAGTTCGGCGACGGAGTCCGGCAGGGCATTCATGTCGATGACCGCGTAGATGCCCTCGGACCGCTTGTCGATCTCGTAGGCAAGGCGCCTGCGGCCCCACACATCGACCTTGTCCACGCTCCCGCCGTCGGTCTTGACCACGGTCAGGAACTGCTCAAGGGACGGCTGGACGGTGTTTTCCTCGAGACCTGGGTCGAGGATGATCATCATTTCGTAATGACGCATAAACGGAACTGCCCCCTCTGGACTGACGGCCACGGTCTCTCCGTGGCAGGAGGAACTGCATCAGCTAGGGCCAGTCGTGCCGACGGGATGCAGGGGCTCAGCCTACCAGCCCCGGAGCAGTTCTCCCGGCGCCTGGATTCATTGCCACTGCCTGTGCTTGACCGTGGATCCCTTGCCCCGCCCCGGCTGGCAAGGATTCTCCCGCCCCCGCAGGCAAGGATTCTCCGTGGTGCCACGCGGGAACAATCCTCCTCGACCAGCCGGGGATCTGAAAAGAAGGGTGGCCGACATGCCGGAAGCCGCCAGCACCAGCACCCGCCCCCGTTCCCACGTCACGCTGAACAGCGACGGCCAGCGGCATCCGCTGGAGAACAGCCTTGCCGTGTTCACCCTGGTCACGGGGCTGATTGTGTTCGCGGCCGGGTGGGTGGTCCACCTGCATGTGCTCGCTTCGGTGCTCGGCATCGTGAGCATGCTCGTCGGCCTCTACGCGCAGATGATCTCCGCGACACGCGAACAGCGGATGATCATCGTCACTGGGCTTGTGGCCGCGTTCGTCGGCACCGCCCTCGGCTTCGCCCACGGCGGCTTCATCCCCTGAGCCCGGGGCCGCTGCTCTACGCTCGGGGGCATGGTTCGCATCGGTGCCCACGACCGCGAAGGTGATCCGCTGACGGTGGCGAGCGCCACCAGTTCCGAGGTCATCCAGTTCTTCCTCGGCGACCCTCAGGGCTGGGGCGCACCCACCTTCCCCGGCGGCGACGCGGGCAAGCTCCGCGCCGCGCTCCACGAGGCGGGCCTGGAGGTCTTCATCCACGCGCCGTACGGCATCAACGTAGCCAGCGCGAACAACCGGATCCGTATCCCCAGCCGCAAGCTCCTGAGCCAGCAGCTCGCCGCCGCGGCCGCGGTCGGCGCGAAGGGCCTGATCGTGCACGGCGGCCACGTCACCGGCGGCATCGACGAAAGCGAGGGATACGCCAACTGGCGCAAGGCGATCGAGCGGATAGAACGGCCGGTACCCCTGCTGATCGAGAACACCGCGGGCGGCGACCATGCGATGGCCCGGGGCCTGCCGGCGGTTCAGCGCCTCTGGGATGCGATCGGGGATCTGTCGGGAGACGACGGGACCGGCGCGGGCCAGATCGGTTTCTGCCTGGACACCTGCCACGCCTACGCCAGCGGCGAGGACCTGGCCGGCATCGTGGACCGGGTCAGGGCCATCACCGGCCGGATCGACCTGGTGCACTGCAACAACTCGCGGGACGAGTTCGGCTCCTTCCGCGACCGGCACGCGGCCATCGAGTCCGGCACGATCGAGCCGGAACTCCTGCTTGACGTCGTCCGCGCGGCCGGTGCCCCGGCGGTCTCCGAGACCCCGGACCCGGCCGCCGACATCGCCTGGCTGCGGGAGCGCCTCACGGGCTGACGGGCGCGGCCTCCTGCTGGCGCAGCACGAAGGTGTCGGCGGCGCCGTCGAGCACGCCACCGGCCGGGTCGTCGTCGCCGGCCGCGCGCACCAGGTCAACGCCGGGCTCCAGGATGTCCCTGACCACGAGCGCCATGAGGATCAGGACGGCGACGAACCTGGACAGCAAGGCGGCGAAGTAGACCCCTGGGCTGATACCACTCTCGGCCACCGGCACCTGGGCGGTGCCCGTCGCGATGGTGATCAGGTAGGCCCAGATGGCGAAGAAGTAGGTGACCTCGGCCACCTGCCACACCGCGTACGCCCACAGCCGCGGTCTCGCCAGTACCACGAGCGGGACCAGCCAGATCACGTACTGCGGTGACCAGACCTTGTTGCCCAGCAGGAACACGGCCAGCACGAGGAAGAACACCTGCGGCACCCGGGGACGGCGCGGCGCGGTGAGGATCAGGGCAGCGATGAGCACGCAGCCCGCGGCGAAGACCGCCGCCGAGAATAGGTTGAGCGAGCCCTCGGTGAGCGAGCCGACGAACGGCCAGTGCTCGGTCTCGAAGAAGTACCATACCGAGCCCCAGTCCGCGGGACGGCCTGCGCTCTGTGCGTAGAACCGGCCCCAGCCCGCGGGTGCGGCGAACGCGACAGGCAGGTTGACCACCAGCCACGCGACGGCAGCGGACACCGTGGTTGTCCAGAAGGCGCGCATGCGCCCGGCCCGCAGGCACAGCAACAGCAACGGGCCGAAGAACAGCAACGGGTAGAACTTGGTGGCCACCGCCAGGCCGAGCAGCACCCCGGCCAGGATCATCCGGCGGGCAGCCCACGCCGCCATGCCGACCGCGACCAGGGCCATCGCGATCAGGTCCCAGTTGATGAACGAGGCAAGGATGAGCCCGGGAGCGAGCGCGACCCCGAGCGCGGTCCACCGGCGGGACCGTCCCGCCAGGTACGCGGTGGCCAGCGTGCCGGCGACCGCGCACAGCGTGAGCACCAGCACGGTGACGTCGAAGAACTCCCGGCCGCGGACGAATGGATCCGAGATGGGCCGTACCACCCAGGCCACCGCCTGCATCGCCGCACCGATGAGCACCGGGTATTCGACCGGGTGACCGGTGTAGGGGACCTTGCCCGCCGAAAGCCGCTCGTTGAAATACAGCGGGTAGATGTCGGTGTAGCAGTGGGCCTGGAACTGCTTGAGGTAGACGTTCCAGTCACCGCTGCGGCACGCGGCCTTGTTGAGGAACCCGAGCGCGCTGCCGGCCAGGCTGGCGAGGATCAGCGCCGTGGTGGAACCCGCCAGCATCGCCGCACGGTGCTGCCACGGCTGCGCCGTTGGCGGACGCGCGCCGGCCGTCACGGACGGCCCGGCGGCCGTCTCCGCCCCGTCGTGTTCAGCCATCGGCTCCTGCCCCGGCCCGGGCGAGCCTGGCTAACCGCCCGGCGGCCGTTCCGCTGACTTTCGTGCTCTGGATCGCCTGTTACGCAGCCTAGTCACCAGCGGTAGGGACGGCCCGGCCACCACGACGAGGGCCAGCCCCACTGCCCCGGCCCCGGCACCAGCCCCACCGGACCCACCGGTCGGGGTGGGCTGGGAGCCCGCCGCGTGCGGCCCGGTCGGGGTGGGGTGCCCGGTCGGGGTGGGGTTCCCCGTCGCGGTGGGGCTCCCGGTCGGCGTCGGGAACCCGGTTGGCGTAGGCCCGCCGGTATGGCAGCCATGCCCTTGGCCCTGGCCCTGGCCCTGCCCCTGTCCCGGGCAGGGCTGGCCGCCCGGGTTGTTGTCGTGCTTGGGCTTGGGCTTGGGCAGCGCGCCGTACAGGTTCCACTTGGCCCCGTCGTTGTTGACCGGGGGGAAGTTCTCGATCGGCAGGTTTTCGAAGTTCTTCACGAAGAACTGGTGCCACATGTACGCCGGCCACTGCCCGCCGTAACCGGACAGGCCACCGATGCCGAACAGCGTCTGTACGCCCGCCGGCGGCGCGTACGCCAGGGACGAAGTGGCCGAGCACTGCGACCCCAGCCGTGCCGGACAGTGTGGCTTGTTGACGAACATGGCGTCCGCCATGGCGTACCTCGGCGTCGCCGCCATGAAGAACGCCGACTGGGCCAGGTTGGTCGTCCCGGTCTTGGCGATGACCGGCTGGCCGTTGTCCAGGCCAAGGCCCGCCGCGGTGCCGCCGGCACTGGTGTCGGCCGACAGTGCCCAGTCGACGTCCGCCGCCTGGCCGGCGGTCAGCACCTGGCGCGTGGTGATCTTCGCCGGGGTGACCGAGTTGCCGACGATGATCTTCTTGATGACGTGTGGGGTGTGGTACAGGCCGTTGTCGGCGAGCGTGGCGATGGTGGTCGCCTGCTCCTCGACGGTCAGGGACGCCTGGCCGAGCGCGATCCCCGCCTCATCCTGCATCGGGCTTGGTCCGCCGACCATCCCGCTGAGATGGACGTCCACGCCGAAGGCCTTGGCCATGTCGGTCACCGGGTGCCGGCCGGTCGTTGGGTCATACGCCACCTGGTGCCACAGGTCGGTGTAGGCCGTGTTGAGCGATAGGGCCGTCGCCTTCTGTATGGGCGTGGGCCCGAAGCTGTTGGTACCGCTCTCGTCGTTCACGACCTGGTAGTAGCCAGGACCGGGCGACTGGTTCCCCGGCTTGGCGAACGCGGTCGGCAGTGAGTCAGGCGGGATCCACAGCGGCGAGTCGCCGTCCAGGATGGAAGTCTGCACGTTCATCCCCCGCTTGACGGCGGTGGCCAGGACGTAGGTCTTGAACGAGGAGCCGACCTGGTTGCGGGACTGCAGCGCGTTGTCGTACTGGGTCTTGTTGTAGTTCTGCCCGCTGTACATGGCCAGGATGGCACCGGTCTTCACCTGCTCGAGCACCGCTCCGGTGCGGACCCAGTGTTTCAGCCCCGTACAGGTCGCGCGCGCCGCCGAAGACAGGATGGCAGGCACCGTGCAGTGCTTCATGAGGCTGTCGGCCTGCCGGACCGTGGCGTACATCGAGGCCATCAGGTCCTGGTTGAACGTGGTGACCACGTGCAGGCCACCGGTGTTGATCCGCCCCAGCGAGTAGTTGTAGGTGTTCTCCAGTTCGTTCAGCACGGCCTGCATGATGTACCCGCGGTAGCCGTTCCAGGTGTTGTTCACCGGCGGAACAATGGCAGGGAACTTCTGCAGCGCCGCCGAATGAGCCTGCGGGGACAGCGTGCCCATGGTCTGCATGGTCTGGAGCACGTACTTCCAGCGGTACACCAGGGCGGTGTGGGCCTGACCGGCGCTGGGGTCGGGCTTGTAGTAGCTCGGGCTCTGGATCATCGCGGCGATCATCGCGGCCTGCGCCGGAGTGATCTTGCTGAGATGGCTGGGGTCCAGGCCGAAGTAGACCTGCGCCGCCGCGGCGGCACCGTAGGCGCCACCGCCGAAGTAGACCGTGTTCAGGTACTGCTGGAGGATCCACTGCTTGGACTTGGCCTGGGCGAGCTTCTGCGCGACGAAGATCTCCTTGATCTTGCGGCTCGCGGTCTGCGCCGTGCCGATGTCGTTGTAGTAGTTCCTGACCAGCTGCTGGGTGATGGTGGACGCGCCCTGCAGGCTCCCGCCGGAACTGGTGAGGTCGTAGTAGGCGGCGCGGAGGATACCGCTGGGCGAGATGCCGCCCTCGTGCCAGAAGTTCTTGTCCTCGGCCGCCACTACCGCGTCGCGGAGCACCGCAGGGAACTGGCTGTAGGTGAGGATCACCCGGTTGGTCTGGCCGAACTGGCCCACCTCGGTTTTGCCGTCGCTGAAGTAGACCTTGGACGCCTGCTGCATGACGGCCGTCTGGACGTTGGGGATGGGGGTCTTGGAGTAGGCGTACGCCACCCCCACCGTGATCATGATGATGAAGAGGCCGATGATCGCTGCGACGATGGTCAGCGCCTTCTTCCAGCTCCAGTGCCGCCACCAGCTGCCCTTGCGGCGCGGCTCTTTGCCGCCCGGGGCGCCCGGGCCGCCCCCGTCGCCGCTGCTGTTGCCGTCCCGGCGCCTGGACCGGCGGCTGCCCTGGTCATCCCAGTCACCCTGGACGCCGTTGCGCCGCAGCCGCTCACGCAGGTCGTCCCTGACGTCGCGGACGCCGGTGCCGAGCCGGGAGGTCGTGCGGCTGCGGGTGCTTCGCTCACCCCAGGGGCCCGCGCTGCCGTCCCGGCTCCCCGGCCCGTCCTGGCCGGGCGCGCCGCCCCGCCGCGGCGAGTAGAAGTCCTCGCGGACCCCGCCGCGGGTGCCGTCGGCCGCGGCCGGCCCGCCGTGGCGCGGCGATCCGCCGTCCCGCTGCGACCCTCGCGACGGCCGGTTCGAGTGCCCGCCGTGCCGCCCGGCACCGCCCGGGCGCCCGGAAGTGCGGCCATAGCCGCCGGCCTGGGAGGCCGCGGCGTAACCGTCGGGAGAGCCCGGGCGGGACGGGAAGGAACCGCCCCGGCCTGGCCGGTATGGTGCGGGAATGTCTGGGTTACTCACGCGTCCTCGCTGGTTTGGATGAGCCAGTCCGGGCGGGGGCAGTCAACCCACCGCGGTTCACCGTACCTGGCGGTGCACGGCGTCGTGCCGTTCGCCACCTTGCCTCGTGGCTCTGCCTCGCGCCCGGGAGGGGGCTGCCCGACCAGGTACTTTAACTCGTCTTGCTCGCTGTTTGGGACCCAGGCCGGCCACGCCGGGCGCGCGGCTCGCCCGTGCCAAGTACGTACGACGATGCGAGGTGGTTCCAGCCACAACTCTGGCAGACCTCGACGACGTACGCCCGGAACTCCCCATA
>DASXKD010000156.1:0-8687 GCA_036497045.1 Streptosporangiaceae bacterium
TGGGGCACGATGACCGCCGAACGGGACCATTCCGCGATCGCGGGCCGGCCACGCAGCGGAGCCTGGTTCGCCGCTGAAGGCCGGGCCGGAATGATCTACCGGTCGTGGCTGCGGTCCGAGGGGATCACGCCCGAGGTGTTCGATGGCCGGCCGGTCATCGGCATCGCCAACAGCTGGTCCGAGCTCACCCCCTGCAACGCGCACCTGCGCTCGGTGGCGGACGCCGTCAAGCGTGGTGTCTGGCAGGCCGGCGGGTTCCCGCTGGAGTTTCCGACCATGTCGCTCGGCGAGACCCTGATGCGGCCCACCGCCATGCTGTTCCGCAACCTCATGGCCATGGAGGTCGAGGAACTGCTGCGGGCCAACCCGCTGGACGGTGTGGTGCTGCTGTCCGGCTGCGACAAGACCACCCCGGCGATGCTCATGGCGGCGGCAAGCACCGATCTCCCGGCGATCATGGTCACTGGCGGCCCGATGCTGAACGGCAAATTCCGGGGCGCTGATGTCGGTTCCGGCACCCATGTGTGGCGGTTCGAGCAGGAACTCGTCGCGGGGCGGATGACCCAGGAAGAGTGCGTCGCCGCGGAGACCGGCATGGCCCGGTCCTGCGGTCATTGCATGACGATGGGCACCGCCTCCACGATGGCGTGCCTGGCCGAGGCGCTGGGCATGCAGCTTCCCGGATCCGCGGCGTGGCCGGCCGCCGATTCGCGCCGCTACGTCACGGCGCAGGCTGCGGGCCAGCGCATCGTGGCACTTGTCCGGGAAGACCTGCGCCCGTCGCAGATCATGACGCGGCAGGCGTTCGAGAACGCGATCCGGGTCAACGCGGCGATCGGCGGGTCCACCAATGCGGTCATCCACCTGCTCGCCATCGCCGGGCGGCTTGGTGTCCCACTCCGCCTCGACGACTTCGACGAGCTCGCCAGGCCGGTGCCGACGCTGGTGAACCTGATGCCTTCCGGGCGCTACCTGATGGAGGACTTCTGCTACGCCGGCGGCCTCACGGCGGTCATGCGGGAACTGCAAGATTTTTTGCATAACGATCACGTCGGGGTCACCGGGCGCCCCCTCGCCGAAACTGTGGCAGGCGCCGAATGCTGGAACAGGGACGTCATCGCCAGCCTGGACGCCCCGCTCCAGCCACCCGGCAGCGGGACCGCCGTGCTGCGCGGCAACCTGTGCCCCAATGGCGCGGTGATCAAGCAATCGGCCGCATCCCCGCACCTGCTCAAGCACCGGGGCCAGGCCCTGGTGTTCGATTCGATCGAGGAATACCACGGAGTATCCGGGCGGGATGACCTCCCGGTCGATGCGTCCACCATCCTGGTCGTCCGCGGGGCCGGCCCGAAGGGGTATCCCGGCATGCCGGAGATCGGGAACTTCGTGCTGCCGCGCAAGCTGCTCGAACGTGGCGTCACCGACATGGTCCGCATCTCCGATGCCCGGATGAGCGGCACCGGTTTCGGGACCGTGGTGCTGCATGTCGCGCCGGAGGCCGCGGTGGGCGGGCCGCTGGCGTTCGTCCGCAGTGGCGACTGGATCGAGCTCGATACGCCCGGCCGGAAGCTGACGCTCGACGTGAGCGGCGACGAGCTTGCCAGCCGCCGGGCCCGATGGGCGCCAGCCCAGCCCCCGTGGTCCCGGGGCTACGCCCGGCTGTATCACGAGCATGTCCTGCAGGCGGATCAGGGCGCCGACCTGGACTTCCTGGTCGGCGCAAGCGGCGCTGAAGTGCCGCGGCACAACCACTAGACGCGGCGGGCGCGGGGCGGACGGAAGCGGCCCCTCACGGGGCGAAAGGAAGCGATCCCACGCGGGGCGGAAGGGAAGCGGCCCCTCACGGGCGGAAGGGAAGCGGCCCCTCACGGGGCGGAAGGGAAGCGGTCCACGCGGGCGGATCTGAAGCGGTCCCCGCGGGGGTGGAGGGGAAGGAGAGACGGATGGCGCTGTGGCAGTTGGCCGCCGGCGGCGAACGCAGGCTCGCCCGGGGCCCGGCCGCTGACGGCCCTCAGGAGCTGCTGCCAGCCTCGCTCACCATCGATGCGTTGCTCGGCGGCGCGCCAGGCGCGCTCGCCACGGCGCTGGGCGGGCCTTCGGCAGGACCCGTCCCCGCGGGCGCGCACATCGTTGCGCCCATCGGCGGCCAGGAGGTCTGGGCCGCCGGGGTGACCTACACCCGCAGCCGCGACGCCCGCGTGCTCGAGTCCGGGACACCGGATCCCTACGAACGGGTCTACCTGGCCGAGCGACCTGAACTCTTCCTCAAGGCAGCGCCCGGCCGGGCGCGGGGGCCCGGAGAGCCGGTAGGCATCCGCGGCGATTCGGGGTGGGACGTACCAGAGCCTGAGCTGGCTGTGGTCGCCGACTCCCGCGGGCACATCGTCGGGTACCTGAACGGCGACGACATGTCCTCACGGAGCATCGAAGGCGAAAACCCGCTGTACCTGCCGCAGGCCAAGATCTATACGGGGAGCTGTGCCATCGGGCCATGCCTGGCCACGCCCGACGAGGTCCCGGGCCTGGCGTCGCTGCTGATCAGCCTGCTGGTGGTCCGGGACGGCAGCACGGTAGTCAGCGACACGGTCAAGGTGGCCGATCTGCACCGCAGCCCCGCCGACCTGGTGCGGTGGCTCTTCCGTGCGATGGACTTCCCGGTGGGCGTGGTGCTGCTCACCGGGACCGCGATCGTCCCGCCGCCGGACTTCACGCTGCGCACCGGGGACGAAGTGATCATCGCGACGACCGGGCTGGGTGAGCTGCGTAACGTGGTCGAAGTGGTTGGGCCGTCGGCGGAAGGCGGATGACGTGCAGGCGGTGCGCTGGCACGCCCGCGGTGACGTGCGGGTCGACGTGGTGCCGCCGCCCCCGCCGCCGGGGCCCGGCGAGGTCCAGCTCAGGGTGAGCTGGTGCGGCATCTGCGGCACCGATCTTGAGGAGTGGCAGAGCGGGCCGTTGTTCATCCCGGTCGACGCGCCGCACCCGGTGACCGGAGCCCGGGCGCCCCTGGTGCTCGGGCACGAGTTCGCCGGCGTGGTCGCGGCGGTCGGCGAAGGCGTCACCGAACCGGCGCCAGGCCAGCGGGCCGCCGTCGACACGATCGTCTACTGCGGCACCTGCCATTGGTGCCGGCGCGGCGAAGTGATCCGCTGCCCGTCGCTGGGGGCACTCGGCCTGCACGCCGACGGCGGGCTGGCGGAAGTATGCAACGCGCCCGCGCGCATGTGCCTGCCGGTGCCGGACTCCGTCGCCGACGACGAGGCTGCGCTGGCGGAGCCGCTCGCCGTGGCAGTGCGGGCGCTGCGCCGAGGTGGGCTCCAGCCCGGTGAGCGGGTCGCGGTGGTGGGCCTGGGGGCTGTCGGGCTGATGGCGCTGCAGGCGGCGATCGCCTTCGGTGCGGAGAGCGTGGCGGTGATCGAACCCTTGTCGGAGCGCCGGGCCCTGGCCATGCGCCTGGGGGCGGATCGCCATGTGCCGCCCGGCGACGCCGCCGCGCTGCAGGCCGACGTCGCCATCGAATGCGCTGGCACTCCGGCGGCCATCGAGACCGCGATCCAGGCGCTGCGCGCTGGCGGCCGGGCCGTCGTGCTCGGCATCAGCACCCACCCGGCGACGGTGCCGCCGCTGGACCTCGTCGTGGGCGAGAAATCCATCATCGGCTCGCTCTCCCACGTCTGGGACGAAGACTTCCGCATCGCGCTCGGGCTGCTGGGCCGGGGCGCCGTGCGGGCCGCGCCGCTCATCAGCGACCGGATCCCGCTCAGCGCCGCGGTGAGCGGCGGCCTCGCGTTGCTGCGTGACGAACCAGGGAAACACGTGAAGATACTTGTCCAGCCGGAGGAGCCAGGATGAGCACAGATCGCAGCGCGCTGCCCGGCCTTGCGGCGGAGCGGCTGTCCTCGGCAGTGGTGTCGGACATCCTTGACGACCTGGGCCACCGTGACCACGTCCTCGACCCCGCCATCCGCCCGCTCGGCGACGGCGCGGTGATCGCTGGCTGGGCGAACCCGTTCCTCGTCACCGAGGTGGACGAGATCCCGGCCGAACCCTACGCCGGCGAGATCGCTGCGCTGGACGACATCGCACCCGATGACGTGGTCCTGATCGGGGCGGGCGGCTCGGCCAGGGCCGCCTGCTGGGGAGAACTGTTCTCCACCGCGGCGCGGGTCCGGGGCGCCCGCGGCACCCTGATCGACGGGTACTGCCGCGATGCTCAGACGATCGCCGCCATCGGTTACCCGGTGTGGTGCCGCGGGATGCTGCCGCTGGACGTCAAGGGCCGGCTCGCGCTGACCGCATGGCGGCAGCCGGCCGTCGTCGGCGGCCTGCCGGTCCAGCCGGGTGATCTGGTGATCGCCGACGCCGACGGTGTGGTCGTCGTGCCCGCCGGGCTTGTCACCGAGGCGGTCGGCCGGGCGCTGGAGAAGGTGACCAAGGAAAACGGTGTCAGGGACGCGCTCGCGGCGGGGAGCACCCTGCGCAGCGCCTACGACCGGTTCGGCGTCCTGTGAGCGGTCCCGCACGCGAAAGGAGCCGCGATGCCAGCTAGCCAGCGGCCTGACATCGCCTTCGACGGCCGCGCCATTCTCGGCGAGGGGCCGGTGTGGGATGCGGAGCGGCAGCGGCTGGTGTGGCTGGACATCCTGCCCGGGCTCGTGTACCGGTTCGACCCGCGGGCGGCCCGCGCTGAGGTTCGCTGGCTGATGCCGCCGATGGGACAGGACGGAACGCCAGGGGAGGGACCTGCCGTATGACGCGACCCGTGCCCTCCCGTGCCTACCCGCCGCGCGGCCGGCGCGGTATGCCGCATCTGTCAGCCAGCATGAGCGGGTAGCCATCGCGATCAGGCGGCACCACGTGCGGAAAGCAGAGGAGTCGGTGCGGCAGCTCATGGAGGGAGCGCGGAACGACCTGCGTTTCTACGCGGGCGCGGCGGAGACCTGAGCCGAAGGTTACGGCCGGGCTGCTGGCCGGCTTGGCCGCTGACTCCGCGCATCAGCACGACTGAGGCATGACTTGGTCATGGCGGATCTGATCCGGCCCCGACCATCAGTTGTTCGGGTTATTTCCAGCTAGTGCCATTCCCGGCAGCAGGAGCGCAGGCCGAGGTTAACTGGGCATTTCCGCGACGCCTTGCGCTACTGCGCATGGCGCGCACAGCGAAACGTCCGTCCCGCCGCCCGCGCCGGTAGCGATCTTGCGGGTGATGACCGCGCGGTTGTCACATACCCCGACGTCATCGGGGTGCGCGACGGCGCAGGGGCATTCGCAGTCCCGTTGCGACCAGACAACCGCGACGCGCCAGGTTTCCATCACCGCCCGGACGGCCGGGTCGCTGGTGAGCTTGTGGAACGCCTCGGCGGTCACCGCAGCGGTGCGTTCGGCCCACTCGGCCGCCACGGCTGTCGCGGCCTGCCAGGCATCGGCGAGTTGCCGTAGCGGGCTGTCTCCGGTGGCGCTCACCAGTCCATAGTCTCACCCGGGGCGCGACAGTGACCAGCGTGCCTGCCTGTTATCGCGCACCAGGCTGACCCAGACCGCTGCTGCCCAGCGGGCTGCGCCAAGAAAACCGTCGGCGCCGCCGCCGAAGGGAACCCGCAGCCGGTGAGGTCATCGCCCTGGACGCCCGAGCCTGCCGGCCGGCCACCGCTATTGGCTGGCGAGGCCCGCATCATGCGCCAGCAGGCCCGCCTGCGTGCGGTTTTCGAGGCCGAGCTTGTCCAGCATCCGGGAGACATAGCCCTTGACCGTTGCCTCGGAGAGAAAGAGCCGCGCCGCGATCTGGGCATTGGACAGCCCCTCGCCCAGGCAGGTGAGCACCTCCGCCTCGCGCTCGGTCAGCGAGCCGATCAGCTTGCGAGCCCGTTCGCGCGCAGGCTGGCTATCGGCGGAAGCGGCGATCAGCCGCCGGGCAGCGGCGGGGGAGAGCACCGTGTGCCCCTCGGCCGCCACCCGCACCAGCCCGATCAGGTCCTCCGGCGGCGTGGACTTGACCAGGAACCCGGCCGCTCCGGCGCGCAGTGCGCGCAGCACGTACTGGTCGGCGTCGAAGGTCGTCAGTACCACCACGACCGGCGGATTGCTGAGCTTGACGATCCGCTCGATCGCGCCGATCCCGTCCAGCACCGGCATGCGCAGGTCCATGAGCACGACATCGGGCCGGGCGCGGGTCACGGCTTCCACGCCCGCCGCGCCGTCGTGCGCCTCATCCACGACCTCGATGTCAGGCGCGGAGCCGAGGATCGTGCGCAGGTGCGCGCACACCATCGGCTCGTCATCGACGACGACCACCCTGATCATGCTGCTCATACCGCCGGCTCTGCCGTTGGCACGTACGACGGCATGGTCGCCTCCAGGCAGAACCCGCCGTCCGGCGTGCCGGCGGCGCGCAGCGTACCGTGCATCAGTTCGATGCGCTGGCGCAGGCTGGCCAGGCCGACCCCGGAGCCGGTCGCGGCCAGGCTCCTGTCCGGCGGAGCGGCGGCCGCGGTGTTGCGGACGCTCAGCCGGACCTGCGACTCGTCGTAGCTGACCAGGACGACCACGTGCGCGCCTGGTGCGTGCTTGCGCACGTTCGTCAGCGCCTCGCGCACGATCCGGTAGGCGGTACGCCCGACCACCGGAGAGGCAAGCGCGGGGTCACCCTGCTCGACCAGTTCGGCGGGCGTGCCGACAGCGGTCGATTCGGCGACCAGCTCAGCCAGCCCCGAGGTGGCAGGTGCCCGGTCATCCTCGGGCTCCGTCCGCAGGATGCCGACCAGGTCGCGCAGCTCATCGAGGGCCTGAACGCCTGCCGCGCGGAGTTGCTCCGCCGCTTGCCGGGTGGCCTCATCGGCCGCGGTGATGCCGAGCGCCCCCGCTTGCAGCACCATCAGGCTCACCCGGTGGGTCACGACATCGTGCATCTCGCCCGCCAGCCGGGCGCGTTCCTCCGCCCTGGCCTGCTCGGCAAGCAGATGCCGCTCCCGCTCGGCACGCTCGGCGCGGTCCCGCAGCGCCTGGAGCATCTCATGCCGCGCGCTGAAGTAGAGGGCGAGCAACGGCCCGACCGCCGTCCGCAGCACCGCGACCGTGATCACGCCCACGGTCGGCTCCCAGACCCTGGCCACGACGAGGGTCATCATGCCCACCGCCGCGAACGCGGTGCGCCGGTCCTTGCAGTAGTAGAACGGCCCATAGGCGGCCAGGACGGTCCCGTAGGGGGCCCACACGGTCCCGGCATGCGCTGGCGTCAGCGCCCCGGCCGGGGAGATCAGCAGCGAGATCAACAGCGTGAACCCGGTCAGGATGGCGATGACGAGTATCGGCGCCCGCCGCCGGGCCACCAGCGAGGCGTCCGCGAGGGCCTGCAGCACCAGCATGGCCCAGGCGAGCTTGTCCGGGTGCGTCGGCCACCAGGAGGCGCCCGCCAGCGTGGCGGTGGTGTCGAGCAGCACGAAGAAGCACGCGAGGCCCACGTCCACCGCCACGCGGTGCCGCGGGGCCCATGATCGGGTGCTCATGCTGCTCACGCTATGACATCGCACCCCGCCACCCAGGCCCGCGATACCTTCGGCCGGCCCAGGAACCTACTAAGGTCGCATGCCGCCCCGGCGCGGCATCCTTTCGTCGCGGCAGGACCCGACCGGCGGCCCTGCCCCGGCGCACGGCCGCCGGGCTGCACTGGGGACATGCAAATCGAACCAGCGGTCATCGCGACCACACCCCAGCCAGGCCACTACGACATCGACCCGGACCGCTCTCGCGTCACGTTCGCCACCCGCCACCTGTTCGGGCTTGGGCGGGTCAAGGGCAGCTTCGCCATCCGCGGCGGCACCGCCGACGTCGCCGACCCCATCGCCGCGTCCGCCATCTACGCAGAGATCGAGACCGCGAGCTTCCGCACCAAGAACCGCCAGCGTGATCACAGCGTGCTGTCCCCACGGTTCCTTGACCCAGCCGGGCACCCGGTGATGACCTTCCGGTCGGACCAGATCGAGTTTGAGCCATCGGGGGGTTCCAGGGGCGTCGTCCCCCCAGGCCAGCAGGCCCAGGCCCTGACCGGAACGCTGACGGTGCGCGGCACGGCCCGCCCCGTCACTCTCACGGTCACCCGGTGCGAGGTGTCCCGCGGCTCCTTCACCGCCCGCGCCACGGCCCGCATCGACCGGACCGAATTCGGGATCACCGCGGCACGCGGCCTGGCCGCCCGCTACCTCAACCTGACCATGGAGATCCAGTGCACCCGGAACTGACCGAAGCGGCGGCTCCGGCTGCCGCGGCCATCACCCAAAGCAAGTCGGATGCCATCACGGTGGCCGGGCTGCGCAAGAACTACGGCTCCGTGCAGGCCGTGCGGGACGTCAGCTTCTGTGTCCGCAGCGGCGAGATCGTCGCCCTGCTCGGGCCGAACGGAGCGGGCAAGACCACGACCCTCGAGATACTGGAGGGGTTCCGAGCCCGCGATGGCGGCGCCACCGCGGTGCTCGGCCTCGATCCAGGCGACAAGGCAGCCGTGCGTGAGCTGCGCGAGCGTACCGGGCTGGTCCTGCAGGACATCGCGGTCGAGCCCTACCTGACGGTGCGCGAGACCATCGCCCACCAGGCGGGCTACTACCAGGCTCCCAGGGCAGTGCCCGAGGTCATCAGCCTCGTCGGGCTCGCCGGGCTTGAGCGGCGCAAGGTCAGGTCCCTGTCCGGCGGCCAGA
>DASXKD010000157.1:0-18615 GCA_036497045.1 Streptosporangiaceae bacterium
TGCACACGCTGCACACGCTGCACACGCTGCACACCCGGGCAGTTCGCCTGCTCACGCTGAGTAATCATTGCTCAACTTAGCGATGCGCACATCGCCGCCGATATGGGCGACTCTCGGGCGCGGACTCCCTGCGGTCGCGGCTGCGTTTAACGCCCCTTGATCTGGGCGGGCCGACCGTGGGTGACAGCGGCGGGTCCCAGGTGATTCGCCGGTCTGCTGATCTTCGTGATCCTCATTATCGGCGTTGTTGTGATCGTGGTGTTCCTGACGTTTCTGCTCGCGGCGCGAATTCCGGTACGGTGCGCCCAGTCAGCAGCACCAATGGCAGCAGCGAGACCATGGAGATCCAAATGACGGTCAGCAGGGCTACCGCCTTTACGGCCAAGTGGGACGAAGCCCAGAAATGGGCCGCAGTGGTGGCGGTAACCGTCGCGAAGATGACTGTGAGAATTGAGTAGCC
Source organism: Streptosporangiaceae bacterium (assembly GCA_036497045.1). Lineage (GTDB taxonomy): Bacteria > Actinomycetota > Actinomycetes > Streptosporangiales > Streptosporangiaceae > DASXKD01. Next base: position 461 of record DASXKD010000157.1, read on the forward strand.
AACCGACGTGAATATGGCACGCTTCAGTGCCGTGATGAGCTTCTCCTTCCTGACCCTTAGCAAGCGCGAGATCCAGCTGTCATTGATGCTGTGCGCGACAGCGGCAGAGATGATGAAGACCCCGGCAACGACCAGGCCGATCACAAGATACGCATAGATAAATATCTTGCCCCAGATCGGCACCTCGCCCCCGAAAAGCGCGAGCAGGTAGCTTCGCGCCGTCATGTAAAGGATGGCTACCACAACGAGAGTGACCCCAGCGCGCAGGAAATTGCACAGTGTCTCCAGCATGTCCAGCGAACGCGTGAAATCGTCCTCCTCCTCCTTCTTGCCCCGCCTTGCGTCCTCGAAGTACACCGCGAAGAGGAAAACGAACCCGACGATGATCGCACCTGTCCCGATCCCCAGCAGCCCGGCAGCGAACATCGCCTCGGTCCACGTCCGCCGACATGCGCTGACCGTGCCGATGACCCTCGTGCCGTCACCGGTAACCAGGCCGAAGAGGTAAGCGTCAAGGCCCAGGGCGACGAAGGCCGCGAAAAGCAAGCTCAGCGCCTGCACATAGCCAGCCGCGGCCGCCATTGTCCTGTTGCCGAGCAGCAGAATGATCCCGTTGAGCATGAAGCCCGCCAAGACAGCGGCCAGAGTCGCGTTCGCCGTCGCGGAAGCCACCGCCGACCAGCCGGTAACCGAGCATGCCACCCCCACGTGCACAGTATGCACGGGCCGGGCGCGAGGCGTCCGCCGAAACGGCGCTGGCTGCAAGCAGGCAATTCCAGTGGCCGCCGTCCGCAGCGGCAATCTCACCTGATCACGGCCCACATTCCGGGCAGTGCCGTCGATGCGCTCGCCGAGCAGGTGCGCCTGGCAGCCATCGGGAACTGCCTGCAGCAGCTGCCCGGTGACGGTTAGCATGTCACAGAACGTGACCGCGGACCTGGGTGAGCGCGCGCCGGAACCGCCTAATGCGCGAATATCGGCCATATCTCGGGCACGGCACTGGCGGCCCAGATCCAGGTGTTATGCGGCGCGGCGCTCTTTGGCTTGGGGGCCCGGGCCGAGGGCTCTCCTCGGGTCTCGCTGGACGCAACTGCGGCGCTAGAAGAGCGCGGCACCGGTGAGCGCGGCCAGCCGTTCCATCAGCTGGTCCTGGAACGCCGGGTCGCGGGCTTGTGGCGCGGGCTCCTGCCGCTGCCGGTGGTACCAGTAGCCGCCGCTCACGGTGGCGGCGGTGTCGTTGCTGACGGCGAGCCAGGTCTGCGTGAGGTATCCCTGTTCCAGGTCGCCGGTTGCTGCGGGGCCGCCCATCTTGGTCGGGACCCAGCCCGGATCGACGGTGTTGCTGAGTACGTCCGGCCACGCCCGGGCGAGGGTGAGCGCGAGCGCGGTGAGGTGCAGCTTGCTCTCGGCGTACGCCTGCATGGGGTTCCAGGGCCGCGCGGTCCAGTCGATGTCCCGCAGGGACCCGGCAGCGGCGTGGTGCAGTCCGCTGCTGAGGTAGATCAGCCGGTCCGGCCGGTCGATCAGCGCCGTGAGCAGGTAGGGGGCGAGGGTGTTCACCGCGAGGGTCGTCGGGTGACCGTCGGCGGTCGCCGCGCGGGACGGCTCCAGGAAGACGCCGGCGTTGTGGATGACCGCGTCCATCCGGCCGATGCCGTTCACCTGATCGGCGAGTGCCCGGGTCTGCGCCGCGCTGGCCAGGTCGCCGATGACCACTCCCGCGGCGCCGGGGGCGAGGTCGCTGAGCGCCGCCGCCCGCTGGCGGGTGCGGGCGTGCAGGACCACGTCATGGCCTTCACTCATGAGGACACCGGCGGCGGCGCGGCCGAGCCCGTCGGTGGAGCCGGTGATGAAGATACGGGGCACGGGATCATTCTTCCGTCGGTGGTGTGCGGTCGGCTGGATGCTTCATCGGCGACGGGCTGGCCCCAGCGTAAACGCGGCAACTTGATCTGGCCGGAGACTTCGTCATGACCAAGCGGGGCTAGGGCCTGAGGACGATCTTGCCGTGGGTGTGGCGGCGTTCGAGCTCGGTGTAGGCCTCGCGGACCTGCGCCAGCGGGTAGACGTTCGCGATCGGCACCTCGAGGTGTCCGTCGGCGATCAGGCCGGCCAGCTCCTCGAGCACCTGGGCGCCCGGCCCGGCCTCTGCCCCCCGTCAGTCTTCACCCCGTACTTCGCGGCGGCCGCGTAATCGGCGATGGTGTCGATCCGCTCGGCCGCGACGCCGAGGGCGAGGGCCAGCTCGACGTACCCGCCGCCGTGGGTGTCGATGAAGGCGTCCACGCCGCTGGGCGCGGCGGCCCTGATCCGGTCCGCGACGCCGTCACCATAGACGACCGGGATCACGCCGTGGCTCTTCAACCACTCGTGGTTGCTCTCGCTCGCCAGGCCGACGACCGTGGCCCCGGTACGGCGCGCCAGCTGAACGGCGAGCGAGCCGACCCCCCCGGCGGCTCCGGCGATGACGACGGTCTCGCCCTGTTTGGGCTGGGCGGCGTGTACCGCCCCCCACGCGGTCGTGCCGGCGACGAACAGGCCGCCGGCCACCTCCCAGGAGACCTTCTCCGGCTTGCGCGTGAGGTCGCTGTGGCGGTGCCGGCGCGCGGTGATCGTCGGCGACCCGATGCAGCTGCAGCCGGTCGTAACCCTGCCGTGGGGCGGACAGCGGCGCTGCTAGAGGAGTTCAAGGTCGCCCCGTTATGGGCGCCGAGCCGGTCTTCCACGCAGCAGCTCGCGGACCGGCTCGCCATCGCCGGGACTTCGCTGCCCGGCCCGAGGGAGACGACGTGTGGGTCGGCGATCCGCTGCGGGTGCAGTCTTTCCCGGGGCTAGCGACGACGACCTGGACCAGTGGATCGGCACTGTGCACAAGATGCAGGGCCGGGAGGCCGACGCGGTCATCCTGGTCCTAGGCGGCGACCCCGACAAGCCGGGCTCACGCCGGTTCGCCCGAGAGACCCCCAATCTCCTGAACGTCGCCGTCACCCGCGCCAAGCGCCGCCTGTACGTTATCGGCAACCATGAGACCTGGGGCAGCGAACGCTACTTCACCGCGCTCAAGGACCCCGCCATCCTCACCTACTACCGTCCGCGTTCCAGTACGCCCCGTCGACCTGAGATTCCCCTCTGAAGGCGTTTCAGGGCCGCCTTGGGACTGAAACCAACAACAGGATAAAAGGCGATCCTGGGAAGGCAGACACCTTGCTTCTCGCGATGTCCGCCAGGTCCCTCGCCCTAGTCGTGACAACAATACTGTTGTACCCTAGTCATGCCGGGAGGTTGCCGTGCCGCACAGGCTGGTGATGACTGCGCAGGTCCGGGACTGGCTGCACGCGCTCCGCTCCGGTGACCCGGTCACACGGCGGCTCGTCGCCGAGGCGATCGACCGCCTGATTGATGACGGCCCGGCCCTCGGGCGGCCACTGGTCGACCGTATCGCTGGATCCCGGCTGCACAACCTCAAAGAGCTACGACCAGGGTCCAGCGGCGCCAGCGAGGTGCGGATCTTGTTCATCTTCGACCCGGTGCGCAACGCAGTCCTACTGGTCGTGGGCGACAAGTCAGGCCGCTGGGGGGAATGGTATGCCGAGGCCATCCCGGCGGCCGAGGCGCTGTACGAGGCATACCTGGAGGGACGGCGATGAGCGAGGAACCGGAGTTCTTCACCTACACGCGCGAGGAGTTCCTGGACGAGTTCGTCCACCCCGACGACCGACCTGCCCTCGAAGAGGCACACCAGAAGCGGGCACTACAGGTCCGCGCCGAGTACCTCATCGAGATGCGCAAGAAGACAGGCCTCACCCAGGCCGAGGTCGCCGAGGCCATGGGAGTCTCCCAGCAGCGCGTCTCCGCCATCGAGAGCGGCTCCGTCGCAGAGCTCGCCACCCTGGCTGACTACATCCGCGCCCTCGGCGGCGAACTCAAGGTCATCGCCGACTTCGGCGACTCGTGGCGCCGCGTCGCCTGACCCGCCGTAGCCCTGCCAAGCGGCATCCTGCCGCTGCCACTCGGACTCCACGGGACACCACAGACCAGTCATCCGCTGCCGGACCGCAAGCATCCGGTGCCGCGATCCGGGATCTGCGCGTCGCGGCCAGGCCCGTCGCTCGGCTCAGCCTATCCGGCCGGTGACGTAGGCCTGGGTGCGGCTGTCGGTCGGGTCGTGGAAGATGTGCTCGGTGGTGCCGTACTCGACGAGCACGCCGGTGCGGGTGTCGCCCTTCTCATTGATGAGTACGGAGAAGAAGGCGGTGCGGTCGCTGACTCGCGTGGCCTGCTGCATGTTGTGCGTGACGATGATAATGGTGTACCGCGACTTGATCTCGTGCATCAGGTCCTCGATCGCGCCGGTCGCGATCGGATCCAGCGCCGAGGCGGGCTCGTCCATGAGGACCACGTCCGGCTCGACGGCGAGCGTGCGGGCAATGCACAACCGCTGCGCCTGCCCACCGGACAAGCTCAGGCCCGACGACTTCAGCCGGTTCTTCACCTCGTCCCACAGCGCGGCCTGGCGCAGCGAGTGCTCGACGATCTCGTCCAGCTTGTCCTTGTTGTGCTCGCCGTTGATCCGCGGTCCATAGGCGACGTTGTCATAGATCGACTTCGGGAACGGGTTCGGCTTCTGGAAGACCATGCCGATACGGCGGCGCACGGCGATCGGCGAGACGTCCCTGCCATACAGCGAGGCCCCGCGGTAGTCAATCTCCCCTTCCAGACGGGCACCCGGCACGAGGTCGTTCATGCGGTTGAATGCCCGCAGCACCGTCGTCTTGCCGCTCCCGGATGAGCCGATGAAGGCCGTGATCTCGTGCTCGTAGATGGGCAGCGAGACGTCCGTGACGGCCTTGAAGGCGCTGTACCAGATCGAGACGTTCTTCACGTCGAAGATGGGCGCACCCGGCACTGGTTCCGCCTGCTGGGCCGTCGGCTTGAGCCGCGGAAAGTTGGTGGCGATGTTCTGCTCGGGCTGTTCCATCATGTCCCTAACGCGAATATTGGATGAATCCGTGACCTTTCCAGCGCGAATATCCAGTGAATCGTGCGATGACGAAAACGTGCCGCTTGCACAAGAATAAGGCAGTCATCGATGAGCGTGAGCCCCGGATGGTCCCACGGCTCCCAGCGGCTATGTATCGAGGATCGACCTGGCCCACCGGTTGAGCAAATACGCAGCACGGATAGCTCCGGCCATACACAACGGGCCTCTTCTTCGCCTCATTGCACAATCGGCCAAACAGGGAAAGGTCAGAGTTCTCACGGTCCATGTAGTCCGGATGGCGGTGCCAAGCGGCAGGCAGACGGCCATGTACCTGGCGCTATTCGTGATCGGCCAGCGCGTGGGTACCCCGCCCCCCATGGAAGCTGCAGCTCCCGACCGCGGTGCAGTTGGTGGCGGACAGGCATGACACCCCGGACAGGCCCGCGATGGCGTACCAGCACCTGGCTTGGCCGCGGAGCGGGCGCGCGGCGTGCAGGAGCTCGCGGGCAGGCTCGCCATCCTGCTCCTGAGCAAGCCACCCATTCGGAGCCCCGGTTGATTTCACCGGAGCTGAGGCGGCTGGCTCAGATCCGGGGAAGGCCTCCGCGGTCGAAAATCAGCCGTCGGAGACCATAGCCGATGATGAAGACGATCACGCCGATCAGGATGCCGCCACCGAGGGAGAACAGGGCCGACGCGCCGGTCGCGTAAGAGATCGCGATCCAGAGCGCAGCGCAGATAACCGCAGGAAGAAGTGCGCTGTCGAGGGTCGTTCGCAGGAACTGGCCAAGACCGCCCGGAGATGCAGATAGCGGGGGAGTGACGTTGTCAGCCGGTGCGTGCATGAGATGCCTCGGTTCTTTTCGCTGACCCCTCGAGCACCCCTGGCGGTCAGCGACAGCCGGGCCTCGCTGTGCCTACGACCGACGTTACGCTTGAACCAGAAATCTAGCAAATAATTTCTAGAATCATGAACCGCTTATATGCGTTCGAGCTGAACTTGCCGCACTATTTCCGGGCCGCGTGGGCGGCCTGATCAGGCCGGGGCCGGGCTTCCCGGATAGGTGCCGGTCAACGCCGGTGCCGCGGCGGGGGTCAACGTGCGGCGCCCGCGGCGCGCCAGACCCGCGGGGTTCTACCCCCCTGATCATGAGAACCCACTGCTAGCTGGCGACACGTGGCCGCGTTCAAGGGGCTTAGCGTTCTCCGGCCCAGTAGCCTGCCGGTCAGTGCCAAGGCCGATCCGGCGAGTGCGGCCGAGTCCCCGGCTAGCCCCGGGAGGAAAGAGGATCGCAATGCGAAAGTATCTCGTTTTGTCGGGGCTCGGCGTGTGCCTGCTAATGCTCGCGCCGGGGGCGGCCGCGTTTGCTGGCAGCACAACGCCGTCGAGTCCGACGCCGACACCGACCCCGACGTCGAGCCCGACGCCGACACCGACGCCGACCATCTACGCGGGCAAGAACTCCCAAGGCCAAAAGCTCCGGTTCGCCGTGGTGCACACCGCCAGCGGCCCGAAGTTCGAGCCGATCTTCATCAGCCAGATCCTCCGCTGCCCGGTGACCGGCGAGGTGATCGGGGAAGCGGACGGCTTCACGGGGTTCCGGGTTCCCATCAGGAACGGGAAGTTCAACTTCGTGCTGAACGACCTTGGTCACCTGTTGCACTGGAGCGGGACGGTCACCTCCGCGGGAGCATCCGGGAAGGAGTCCATCGACCAGGCCTCGTTCGATAAGGAGGGTGGCCTCCAGGATTGCGGCGCGGGTTCTCTCTCCTGGACGGCCAAGGCTGTTGCTCCGGGATCCTCGGCCGCCGCCGCTCCGAGCGCCGCTAACGTCGTCAAGTTCACCAAGGCGTCTGACGGATCGGTGCACTTCTCAGTTACCCACTGATGGTGACTCGCCCGAGACGCTGGGGTCTTGCGCGCCGAGCTTGAGGTCCAGCGCAGAGGGTGACGAGTCTGCGCCGCGCCATCCGATCACTGGCCCGCAAGGGCCTGGCCGAGGTGGAGCCGCAGCGGATCGATACCGGCACCGTCAGCCGGTGGACGGGCTGGCCGGTGCTGCCGACCATGGACGCAACCCGGTGCGCAGACTCCGGGGGGTAGCGTGCAACCCGAAACGGATATTGACCGGCTCCGCGCCGCGCACCCGCTGTGGGCGTTGCTACCGTCTGGGCGAGGCTCGGCGTGGCCGAAGGGGCCCCGTCCATGGACACTAGTGCACAGCCTCCAGGCACGGTGGTTGCCTATGCCCGGGCGCTGACCGGCCAGCTGATGATGGTGCCTGATGGCGTGCTCCACGCGGCATACCTGCACGGGTCGGCTGCGCTGGGCGGCTGGGTGCCAGGCCGCAGTGACGTGGACATGCTGTTCGTGGCCGCCGATGGCATCAGCAGCGCAGCCGTGACGCGGATGGGCGAGATTCTGTTTGCGGGCGCAGCCGGATGCCCGGGCCGGGAGCTGGAGTGCAGCGTGGTCACCGTGGCGCAGGCCCGGCAGCCCGCGCCGCCGTGGCCGTTCGTGCTGCATGTCACGGCCGGTCCCGGCAAGCCTGACCGGACGGTTCGGACAGACAGCCCGTCAGTGGGAGATCCTGACCTGCTGATGCATTACGCGGTCTGCCGCGCCGCTGGCTGGCCGGTGTGCGGCCCTCCGCCGCAGGATCTGATCGGCGTCGTGCCACACCGCGCGATCGTTGACTATCTCGCCGGTGAGCTCGGCTGGGGAATCGAGCATGCGCCGGAGGCCTATGCGGTGCTCAACGCCTGCCGGGCGCTGATCTACCTGACCGACCACATGATCGTGTCGAAGATCGCGGGTGGGGAGGCTGTGCTTGGCCGCGGCACCGGCCCAGCGGAAGCAATCGAGCGCGCACTGGCCCAGCAGCGCGGCAGCGAACCGGATCAGCCGCCGGCTTTGGATGCCGTCAGCTTCGTGCTGGCCACTGCCGCAATGTTGCGCTCCGCTGCTGCTGATGATGAGCCTGTCGGCTAGCGGCCCGGGTCATCGTGCGCCGGGCCGCGGATTTTCCAACGGCCGGAACCGGCTCTGGGATTACCTGACCATGCGGAAGCAGATGATCGTCGGAACCCGGAACAGCTGGCCCTGGTGCGCCCGGACGGCCGCCAGGATCAGGTACACCAGGTGCGCGATGCCGAGGGCCAGGAAGGCCAGCACGATCAGCAGGATGCCGAGGCCGTGGGTGGCGATCGCGAGGAAGATGCCGACGATGACGATCGCTATCGATTCGATGATGGCGGTAATCCCCATGTTGAGCGCCTGCGCCGCGTGGAACCTGACGTAGCGGGATTCGTTCATCTTCACCAGGTAGATCACCAGTGGCGCGATGATGCTCGCGACGAGGGCCAGGATGTACCCGAGCATCGCCCAGGTCTGGTCATCGGACGCCCCGCGCGGGCCGTAGCCCTGCGGGTTGTCCTGCTGGCTGTAGGCCGGCTGACCGGTGGGCGGGATGTAGCCCGGCTGACCGGTGGGCGGGATGTAGCCCGGCTGGCCGGTGGGCGGGATGTAGCCCGGCTGGGCATGGCTCTGCGTGCCGTCCTGCGGATTTCCGGGAGTGTTCATGAAGCCCCGTTGCCTTTCGTCGGCCGCAGCTGTCCAAACTGCGGAATCACGGGACAGGATGGCGCAGCCTCCTGGCCACGCGCAAGCACGGGGAGCACCATGCGCAAGTACCGGGACACCGTGCCCGGGACCTCGGCCCGTGGAACACCGTCTAGCGCGGCGGAATCCCAGTCGCTTTCATCGGCCGGGACAGCGCCGAGGCTGCTATCCCACTGGCCGAGCTCGCGGTAGCCACCTGGACCTTCATGCCGCTCGCGCCGCCCGAGCAGCTCATCGAAGCGGGATTCGAGCCGTTCCCTGACCTGCCTGCCCGGTTGCGCACGTCCGGTCTGCGACTTCTCGCCCCAGGCGGAGGTGACAAAGGGTCAGGCCTGGCTGCCGATCAGGCTGCCGACTGCGAACGTAATGGCGATCGCCAGCCCGCCCAGAAGGAGTTGCCGCAGACCGGAGCGTACAAGGGACCTGCCGGTGAGCTTGCCGACAGCCCCGCCGCCGATGACCAGAGCCACCGCGGTAATCGCAAGGCTCGCGGCGAGCATTGGGAATCCCAGCAGGTACGGCAGTAGCGGCAAAAGCGCGCCAAGCGAGAAGGCCAGCAGCGACGCGACACCCGCCAGGACGGGCGAGGGCAGTTCTTCAGGGTCGACACCAAGTTCCTCGCGGGTATGCACGCGCAGTGCCGTGTTGGGATCCTCCGATACGGCCTCAGCCATGCGGGCCGCGGTTTCGTGATCAGCGCCGTAGCCGCGGAAATATCCGGCCAGCTCGGCCTTTTCAGCCTCAGGGAATCTGGCCAGCATCTTACGTTCCAGCGCGACCTCGGAATGCACCAACTCGTTCTGGTTGGTGACTGACACGTACTCGCCGGTGCCCATGGAGAACGCACCCGCTACCAGTGCGGCAACGCCAGTAAGAATCACCGCGTGCGCCGATACCCCGCCACCGCCGACCCCGGCAATCAGCGACGCATTGGTCACCAGCCCATCCACCGCACCGAACACCGTCGGGCGCAGCCACCCGCCCGACACATCGCGATGGCCATGGGACCAGCCCGCCTGAAGAGCAGCAGCCTGGACGTCCTGCGGCGGCTCCCGCGGTACGTCATCAACCACCAGATCATTATCGGCCGCCTTTGATGGAGCAGCGGCCAAGAGCACAGCTGGAGTGGGCTCGGAGCGGTTGTGGTTGCCCGGAACCCTGAACGCGCCCAAGTCAGGGCTGGGTCCGGGTAGTGCCGTCCAGCGCTGTATCAGCGTGAACAAGTCCGTGTTCTTGGTCGCTCGCAGGCAGGGGCAAGCGGCTTGCGCACCCTGCACGACCTGGGCTTCGTCACCGACGATGAGGCATTGGTCTTCCGCGGCACCGACGGCGGCCTCACCTACGTGGAAATCTTCACCGGGGTGGAGGGCGGCTTCGGCCAGGCGCACGAGCACCCCGACGTGCTCGCGATCTGGGAGCCGATGGATCCCCTGCTCGAAGATCGGGACGGGCACCCCAAGTGGGAGTTTCCCCACTTCGCACAGGTCACCCTGGCAGCGTGAGCCGGCCCAGGGGCCTGGACGAACTCGCCGCCTTCGACGCGGTGTTCGGCGCGCTGGCGCACCGGTCCAGGCGTACCATCCTCTCCGTCCTGCATGCGCGCGGCGGCGAGATGACCTCGGGGGCGATCGCGGCACGGTTCGACTGCTCCTGGCCGACCACCTCCCAGCACCTGCGCGTGCTTGAGAAGGCAGGCCTGGTCACCATCGCGCTGCGGGGGCGGGAGCACGTCTACCGGCTGGAGACCGACCGCCTGCGCTCCGTGGCCGGCGGGTGGCTCGACCGGTTCGGGTGAGCTCGGGCAACTGCCCTCGCCGGAGCCTCCCGCACGGCCCGGGGTCACGACCGGTCGGCGCTGGGGCTGAGCAGCGTAATGCTACGACCTGGGCAGCTCGGGGGGCGGCCAGCCGAGCACGGCCGCACCGGCCAGGGCGGCGCCGCGGGCGCCCGCCATGTCCAGGTCCGGCACCAGCGCGAAGGTCACCAGGGGGCGCTGCTCGGCGCGCAGGTCGGTGTTCTCGCTGACGGCCGTCAGGAACCAGTCGCAGAAGCTCGGCGTGGTCTCGACCACGCCGCCGCCGAGGAAATAGGCGTCCGGGTCGGTGAAGTTCGCCGCGATGGTGAACAGCCGGCCGAGCGCGATCGCCTGCTGCCGGAAGATCTCCAGTGCCATCTGGTCCCCGGCGGCGGCGTGGCCACGCATTTGGATCGCCGCCTGCCGGGGCGAGCCCACCGCGTGCAACTGGTGGTCGGGGAAGCGGGTCAGCCAGTAGGGCAGCAGGTTCTTCTCGATACCGGTCAGCGACGCGACGCTCTCCCCGTCCGCGGCCAGCCCGCAGTTGCACACCGGTGTCGGCTGGCCCGGCGCCAGCAGCCCGTCCATTGGGATCTGCATGTGCCCGAACTCGCCGGCCATCCCGGCCGCCCCCCGCACCACCCGCCCGCTCTCGACAACGCCGCCGCCGAGCCCGGTCCCCACGATCAGGGCAACAGAGGAACGCCGGGCGGCCTCCGGCCCGAAGTGAACGTGGTGGGCGTACAGGGACGCGGCGTTCGCGTCGTTGTTGTAGATCACCGGCAGGCCGAGCCTGGCTTCCAGCGCACCGCGGACGTCGAAGCCGCGCCAGGACGGATCGGCGAAGTTCACCGCGCCCCTGGTCGAGATCACGCCGTCGGCGCTGGCCGGGCCCGGGGTGTCCAGGCCCACCGCCTGGACCGCCTCCCGCGGGATGCCGGTCAGCCTGAGCACGCTGGTCAGCGCGTCGCTGAGCGCCTCGATGGCCACCGCCGGGCCTTCGCCCACCCGGCTGGGCGTCTCCACCAGTCGGTCCACCAGGAACCGCCCGCCGCAGTCGAGCACGGTCGCGTTGATGGCCGTCCCGCCGTTGTCGAGGCCTACCACGACCTCCCGGTCCTGACCTGGCATCCGGCTCCTCTCCCGGCGGCCGCTGGGGCTCACTGGCCGTACTCCCTGACGGCCCCCTGCAAACCATGACAGCACGGACGGTTCCGGATAGGGATGTTCCGTTGTTATTAACACCTGACGCACGGAGCAGGAACGGCACGCAGCGGCGGCGGGACGCGACCAGGCCACGGCGATGGCCTTAAGCCTTTCCGCTGGTGTGAATTTCCCCAGCGGATCCGCGATTGCGCCGGCGCTGCCGGGCCATCAGGCGACTGGCGCGAACCTGATCTCGTGGTCATCGCCGGGGGCGGCGAAGCCGAGGAGCCGCTGCCCCTGCGCGGTGACAGCGTCCCGGTCCGCGGCGGACACCGGGCCGAACAGTTCGACCTTCAGCGTCGCCGCGCCGCGGGCCCGGGTGATCCGCCACATCCCGGCGACGAACCCGTCCACGAGCACCGTCCCGGGGAAGATGCCGTTGCGGGTGTTCAGGCGCTGCCGGTAGCCGGGGCTGATCACCCGGGCGCGGTCGGCGTGGGACAGGACGAGGTTGTCGAACTCGGCGACCAGGCGCACCGGCGCCGGGGTACCAGGGGCGGGCCGCGGCGCATCCGGCAGGTCGAACAACTCCCTGCCCCGCTCGTCGCGGAATGTGCGCAGGCCGGGCCGCAGCCCGTCCACCACCTCGGCCAGCCGGGTCAGCCCCGACCAGGCTTGCACGTCGGCGACGGTGGCCGGGCCGAACGCGCCAAGGTAGCGCTTAATGAGGACCTCGGGTGACGGGCAGGGATCCAGCGGGGAGCCCAGCCAGGCCTCCACCGAGGTATGCCTGGACTGCCCCGCGGCGCCCCAGACGGCACGGGGCGGCACCTGGACGAGCGGCACCAGCGTGCGGACACCCTGGGCGAGCGCGTTCGGGGGATGGCCGGGCCAGTCCGGCGCGAGCAGACCGCCGAGCTCGCCGAACGTCCTGGGCTCGGCGTCCACGAGCGCCCGGCCCGCCTCGGCCAGGGCGACGGTGTCCAGGCCCGCGAGTTGCCTGCCGAAGACGGCGGACAGGGAACGGTCAAGCACCGGCTGGATCAGCGGGCGGAACGTCAGGCAGTCGCGGGCGGAGACGAGGTGGATCGTGGCGCGCATCAGGGCGATCCGGACCACCTGCCGGCTGACCAGCAACTCGGCGAGGTCGCCGGGCTGAAACCCGGCCAGCCGGGACCACAGCCCGTAGTACGGCGGGAACGGCGCCTGGGCCTGCAGCCCGGCCAGGTGCTCGACCATCCCGAGCACGGCCCCGGCCCGGCCCGGGCCCTCGGGAAGCGGGGATGGCTCGAGCAACATCTGCCTGGCGAGCAGGGCCCGGTTCAGGTCCAGCAGGTTCAGCACGTCGGTGGGCATCAGCGCTTCCAGTGCGTCGGAGGAACCAGGCTAGCCCTGAATCCCTTAGATTCGGGGCATGAAGAAGGTTGTCGAGTTGCTCCTCTGCTTCCTCCATCCCCTCGCGGTCATCCTCATCTGGATCGACCTGCTGTCCCGTACCGACATATCCAAGGGGGCGAAGCTAGCCTGGGCCTTGTTCGTGCTGATTCCGCTCGTGCCGTTCATCTACGTGCTCACCGGCGGCGACCTGTGGTGACCCTGCCGGGCAGGCGCAGCGGCCCTCCTGTCGTCCGGGGATCCTCGTAAAGTGACTCAGGTGGCCTCCCCCGGCGCCGGCTCCCGTCTGAATGACCCCGCGGAGGTGCTGCGCCGGGTTTTCGGCTACGACACGTTCCGTGGCAGCCAGCAGGAGATCATCGATCACCTGGTCGGCGGCCAGGACGCCCTAGTGCTGATGCCCACCGGCGGCGGCAAGTCGCTGTGCTACCAGATCCCGGCCCTGGTCAGGGACGGGACCGGGGTGGTGGTCTCGCCCCTGATCGCGCTCATGCAGGATCAGGTGGACGCGCTGCGCGGCCTCGGTGTCCGGGCCGGCTTCCTCAACTCCACCCAGGACATCGGCGCCCGCCGCCTGGTCGAGGACGCCTTTGTCGCGGGTGAGCTTGACCTGCTGTACGTGGCACCGGAGCGGCTGTGCACCGAGCCGGCGCTGCGACTGCTCAAGCGGGGCCGGATCTCGCTGTTCGCCATCGACGAGGCGCACTGTGTGTCCCAGTGGGGGCACGATTTCCGTCCGGACTACCTCGGCCTGGCCGTGCTGCGCGAGCGCTTCCCCGGGGTACCGCTCGTCGCGCTGACCGCCACAGCAACCCAGGCCACCCGCGCCGAGATCGTGTCCCGGCTGCACCTGACCCAGGCCCGCCAGTTCGTGGTGAGCTTCGACCGGCCCAACATCCAGTACCGGATCGCCCCGAAGAACGACCCAAGGCGGCAGTTGCTCGAACTGCTGCGCACCGAGCACGCCGGGGATTCGGGCATCGTCTACTGCCTGGCCCGCGCCTCAGCAGAGCAGACCGCCGAGTTCCTCGCGGGCAACGGGCACGTGGCCCTCCCCTACCATGCCGGGCTCGACTCCCGGACCCGCAGCGAGAACCAGGCACGCTTCCTCCGCGAGGACGGCGTTGTCATGGTGGCCACGATCGCCTTCGGCATGGGTATCGACAAGCCGGACGTGCGCTTCGTCGCGCACCTCGACATGCCCAAGTCGGTCGAGGGCTACTACCAGGAAACCGGCCGGGCAGGCCGGGACGGCCAGCCGTCCACCGCCTGGCTGAGCTACGGCCTGCAGGACGTGGTCCAGCAGCGGAAGCTGATCGAGTCCTCCGGCGGCGACGAGCCCCACCGCCGCCGCCAGAGCCAGCACCTGGACGCCATGCTGGCGCTGTGTGAGACGGTCGGCTGCCGCCGTGTGCAACTGCTCGGGTACTTCGGCGAGCAGAGCGAGCCATGCCGCAACTGCGACACGTGCCTGACACCACCGGAGGCGTGGGACGGCACGATCGCCGCGCAGAAGCTGCTGTCCGCGGTGTACCGGCTGCGCAGCGAGCGCCGCCAGCGGTTCGGCGCGGGCCATGTCATCGACATCCTGCTCGGCAAGCAGACGCCCAAGGTCACCCAGCACGGCCACGACACCCTGACCGTGTTCGGCGTCGGCACCGACCTGCGCGACACCGAGTGGCGCGGCATCGTCCGGCAGTTGCTCGCGCAGGGCCTGCTGGCGGTGGAAGGTGACTACGGCACCCTGGTCCTCACCGACGCCAGCGCGCAGGTGCTCCGCAAGCAGCGGCCGGTCATGCTGCGCCGCGAGCCCGAGCGCGCGCCCAAGGCACCCAGGGCCCGCAAGGCGGCCGAGCCCGCCGCCAGCCTTCCCGCCGAGGCCGCGGCGGGCTTCGAGCGGCTCCGGGGCTGGCGTGCCGCCACAGCGAAGGAGCAGGGCGTCCCCGCGTATGTGATCTTCCATGACTCGACCCTCAGGGAGGTCGCGATGACGTCGCCGTCGTCACTGGCCGAGCTGGGCAAGGTGGGCGGCATCGGAGAGACCAAGCTGGCCAGGTACGGCCAGCAGGTCCTTGACGCTCTCGGAGCCTGACCCGCGGCCGCCGGGACCGGCACGCACCGATCCGTGGCACCCCTGGTGCCAGGGGACACTGCCTCCTCATCAGCCCGCGTCCGGAGATGCCAGGTGCTGTATCCGCTGATAGTCCGCGACTTCCTCGACCGGGCCGAGCACGTATATCCGGACCGGGTCGCCATCGTCGACGAGCCAGAGCAGCCAGCCCCCAGCCTCGGTGAGATCACCTACCGCGAGATGGCGGCCCTGGCACGGGCCCAGGCGGCCCGGCTGGACCAGCTGGGCGTGCCGTCCGGCGGCCGCGTCGCGATCATTTCGCAGAACTCCGCCCGGCTGCTCACATCGTTCTTCGGCGTCTCGGGGTGGGGCCGGGTGCTGGTGCCGATCAACTTCCGGCTGGCCCAGGCCGAGATCGACTACGTCGTCAGGCACAGCGGCGCCTCGGCCGTGTTCGCCGACCCGGCGCTGTGCGACGTCCTGCCCGGCCTCGACGTCCCGCACAAGTTCGTGCTGGGGGACGACGACGCGCTGTATGCGCGCGGGACCGAGCCCCGCGAGTGGGCCGAGCCGGACGAGAACGCCGGCCGCGACCGCCAAGTCGGCTAGGCCTGCGCAGACTTCGTCAGGAGCCCAGCGTGATGGCGTGAGGTGAGGACGGCCATCTCTCCGGGCCAGCCTCCCGGATCCACCTCAAGCACCCCCGCCCCGCCCGGCGCTGCACCCACCTCCCCCGTACTCTGCCCGCCCGCGCACCCGCCGCCCGGCCCCCGCGAACCGTCCGCACTCGTTTGCCACCTCAGGTACGGTTAGTCATCCCTAGCCAAAGAATTGTTAATACTGTCACCGCAGAATAATCGAGAGCCGGTATCAGCCGGCTGCACCAGCTTCACCGGCCATACTTCGTGCACGGTGATGTAGCCAGTAGTTGCTAGGATGCATTCGGGCTGGCTGGCGGCTGGCCCATTGGGAGCGGCCGGGGGAAATATCCGCCGAATTTGCTATCAACCTTCAGGAGGCCCGGTGGCCGAAACATCCAGCCCCGTTCCCTTCGCCCGCGATGTCGTCGTCATCGGCGGCTGCGGTCACGTGGGCCTGCCGCTGGCCGTCGCCTTCGCCTCCCGTGGCCTGCGGGTGGGCATCTTCGACATCAGCGAGCCCGCCGTCGCGTGCGTGAACTCCGCCAGGATGCCCTTTGCCGAGGCCGGGGCGCAGGCCCCGCTGGAGCAGGCGATCGCGGCGGGCACGCTCGAGGCCTCGACCGACCCCGCGATCGTCAGCACTGCCGAGCACGTGCTCGTGGTGATCGGCACGCCGGTCGGCGCGAACCTCGAGCCCGACCAGTCAGCCATCCCGAACGCCCTGCAAGGCTGCGCGGCCCACCTCGGCCCCGGCCAGATCCTCATCCTCCGCAGCACCGTGTACCCGGGCGTGACAGCCAGGGTCGAGAAGATGGTCGCCAGCCTCGGCGTGGACATCGACGTGGCGTTCTGCCCGGAGCGCATCGCCGAGGGCAAGGCCATGACCGAACTGTTCGAGCTTCCGCAGATCGTGTCCAGCCGCACCACGCGGGGTCTGGCCCGGGCCAGCGAGCTGTTCCGCAGGCTGACGCCGACGCTGGTGCCGATGACGCCGGAAGAAGCCGAGCTGGCGAAGCTGTTCACCAATGTCTGGCGGTACATCAAATTCGCCACCGCGAACCAGCTCTACATGATGGCTAATGATCGCGGCCTGGATTTCGAGCGCATCCGCCAAGGGCTGGCCTTGGATTACCCGCGGGCCGCGGACATGCCTGGCGCCGGATTCGCGGCCGGCCCGTGCCTATTCAAGGACACAATGCAGCTGGCCGCGTTCAATAACAACAATTTTGCGCTCGGCCACACCGCGATGGCCATAAATGAGGGACTGCCGCTTTACCTGGTGGCCCGCCTTGAGCAGCGTTTCGATCTGAGTTCGACGACCGTGGGAATCTGTGGGATGGCGTTCAAGGGCGGGTCCGACGACGTCCGGTCCAGCCTGGCCTACAAGCTCAAGCGCCTGCTGGCGTTCAAGGCGGACCGGGTGCTGTGTACCGACCCGTACGTCACCACCGACCCGGACCTGACGCCACTGGCCGAGGTGCTGGCTCAGGCGGACCTGCTCATCATCGCGGCTCCGCATCCCGAGTATGCCGCCCTGGAGACCGGCAAGCCGGTCGCCGACGTCTGGAACGTGCTCGGGAAGGGGGTCGTTGTGTGACCATGGGTGAGCCACGCGTTTCGATCATCATCCCGGCATACAACGAGGGCAAGCACATCGTCCCCGTCCTGGACCGCCTGTTCGAGTCGGTCCGCCTGTCCTGTGAGGTACTGGTCGTCGTCGACGACGAGACCGACCCCACCGTCCCCGTGGTACGCGACTACGGCCAGGCCGAGCCGAGGCTGCGGTGCCTGGTCAACACCTACGGGCCCGGCCCGGCGAACGCCATCCGCTTTGGCATGGCGGCCGCCGCGGCGAAGGTCGCGGTGGTCACGATGGCCGACGGCTGCGACGACTCCCGGCAGATCGATGACCTGGCCAGGCTGGTCGAGCGCGGCGTGGCGGTGGCCGCGGCGTCCCGGTACATGGCCGGCGGCCAGCAGGTCGGCGGCCCGCTGGTCAAGGGCGCCATGTCGCGAGCCGCGGGCCGCTCGCTGCGGTTGTTCGCCCGGCTGGGCACGCGGGACGCGACCAACTCGTTCAAGGCGTACTCGACGAGATTCGTCCGCGAGGTAGGCATCGACTCGCGCGACGGCTTCGAGATCGGCATCGAGCTGACCGCCAAGGCGAAGCGCCTGCGCCTGCCGGTCGCCGAGATCCCGACGATCTGGCTGGACCGGCCGACCGGCGTGTCCAACTTCAAGGTCGCCGAGTGGATTCCCAAGTACATGCGCTGGTACCGGTTCGCCTTCGGCAGCCGCCTGACCCCCGAGCAGATCAGGGCCCGGGGAGTGAAGAAAGGGAGATGATGGAGAAGGTTCTGGTCAGCGGCTCGGCCGGGTTCATCGGCGGGTACGTCGTCGGCGAACTGCTCGACCGCGGCTACGAGGTCGTGGGCCTGGACAACTTTTCCAAGTACGGCAGGGTGACCAAGTCCTACGACAGCCACCCCCGCTACCGGCTGGTG
>DASXKD010000158.1:0-12890 GCA_036497045.1 Streptosporangiaceae bacterium
GACTACGAGAAGCTGAGCAAGGAACCAGGATTTCTGATCCTGCGCCTTCTCAAGCCGGCAAGACCGAATCCCAGCCCTCCGGGCTGACCCGGTGCCGCTGCCTTCGCGTCCCGGTCCCGGTTCACGGGGGGTGAGGCAGGACTTTCTCAGGCCTGGTTGCCGAACGCCAGGGTGAGAACCTCGTCGGTGGTGACGGACTTTCCGGTGGTGTATTCGGCGTCGAAGGCCTGGTTGCCCATGGCGGCGCGGAGGCGCTGACAGTCGAGGTCGCGCAGCCCCCGTTCGAGCGGCTCGAGGGTCTCGCCCAGCTCCGCTAGGGCGTGGTCGGCTGCCCCGTGGAGCCGCGCGGACCGGCTTGTCCGTGCCTGGCTGGTGTTGGCCATGGCCAGGCCGATCAGCGCGTAGGCGGTGCTTGCCGTCATTCGCATGCGCACGGCCAGGTCGAGCGATTCGGTGAAGAAAGCTTCGGCTGCGGGTAGCGAGCCATTGAGGTATTCGGCGAGGCCGAGGTTGAAGGTGTTGTAGACGACGCCATACTGGTCGTTCAGCGCGCGGGCGATGTCGAGCGACTCGAGCAGGTGCGTGCGGGCGCCGTCCAGGTCGCCTAGCGAGAGTTCGGCATACCCGAGGTTGCCGGCCATCGTGCCGACCTGGAGCCGGTCCCCGGCCTGGCGGTAGAGCCGGAGTGATTCGGCTGCGTCGCGGGCTGCGGCCGTGTGGTCTCCCTCGACGTCTACGGCGAACGCCCGGGCGGCCAGCAGGCGGGCGGTCAGATGCGGCTCCCCGAGCTGGTGCGCTAGGCCCAGCCCCTCCTCGATGAGTGGCAGCGCGGAGTCTTGTTCCCCCCGGCGCAGCAGGATGTAGGCGCGGACGTACAGCAGGTCAGCTGTCAAGAAGGCGTCGCCGGCGGAGCGGGCAGTGGCCAGCGCCTCCTTGCAGTACTCATCAGCTAGTGCGTAGCCGCCGGTCTGATCGAGCAGATACGCTGCCGCGGCAAGGGCCCGCGCGCGGACCAGCGTTGCCTCCTGGACAGCTGGCGCGGCGAGGAACGCACGGAGGGCGTCGGCCCCCTCCGCCGCGTGTCCGCGCGCCTTCCAGAACACCCGCAGGGCGGTGAGAAGCTGGATACCAGGCACGGGGTTTGACTGTTTCAGGCTGAAGGCGATCGCAGCGCGCAGATTATCGAGTTCGAGTTGGAGACGGTCCAGCCACGCGGCCTGGTCGGATGCGATCAACTGGGGGGCCGCCGATTCCGCGAGTGCCAGGTAGTGGTCGCGATGGGCGGTCCGCGTGTCATACGCCGCCACCGAGTCATTGCCTTCGAGCTGCCGGGCCGCATACTGCCGGACGGTCTCCAGTAGCCGGTACCGGGCCGGCCCAGCGCCGGTGTCGTCGAACTGCACAAGGTTCTTGTCCACCAAGGCGCCCAGGTGGGTGATGGCCTCGTACGCAGGTACGCCGCCGCCCGCGACCACTTCGGCGGCAGACAGATCGAACCCTCCGGCGAAGACCGAAAGCCGGGCGAGCACATGACGCTCGGCGGCGTTCAGCAGATCCCAGGACCACTCGACCGTGGCAAGCAGTGTCTGCTGGCGTGGCAGGGCCGTACGCGAGCCGCCGGTCAAGAGCGAGAAACGCTGATCGAGGCGGGCATCCAGCTCGGTCACCGACATAACCGGCAGGCGGGCAGCGGCCAGCTCCATGGCCAACGGGATGCCGTCCAGCCGCCGGCAAATGTGGGCGGCAACCGAGGCGGTCCGCTGGTCCCAAACAAGCGGCGCCCCGTGCTGCGCAGCGCGCTCAGCGAATAGCCGTACGGCCTCGCTGCTGCGGATAGCCTCCACGGCATCGCTTTCATCCGGCGTGTCCATGGACGGAACCCGATGGACGCGCTCGCCGTCGATCCCGAGCGGTTCACGGCTGGTGGCCAGCAGCACAATGTTGGGGCAATTTCGGAGCAAAGCGTCCGCGAGCTTGGCGCACGCGCCGATGACGTGCTCGCAATTGTCCAGCAACACAAGCAACTGCCGCCTGCCGATGGCGTCCACGAGCGTATCTATGACAGGGCGGCCCGGCTCACCGCGTATGCCAAGCACATTCGCGACAGCCACCGCGACCAGCTCTGCGTCCTGAAGCGGAGCAAGGTCGGCAAACCACACTCCGTCGCCCGAGCCATCCACCAGCCCAGCGGCGAGCTGAAGCCCGAGCCGGGTCTTGCCCGCACCCCCCGAGCCAGTCAAGGTCACCAGACGAGATGACGCGATCAGCGCCTGCACTTCGCTGAGCTCCGCGTCGCGGCCGACGAAGCTGGACACCTGTGCCGGCAAGTTGTTGCGGAGATTCGGGTTGTCGAGCGAGCGAAGTGGCGGGAAGGCCGTGAGAAGGCCGTCAGCTTCGAGCTGGAAGATTTGCTCGGGTCGGCTAAGGTCCTTCAGCCGGTGCACGCCGAGGTCCCTTAGCGAGGCGCTCCCCGGCATCGAGTCGCCGAGCAGGGCGGCTGCCGCGGCCGAGACCAGGATCTGCCCTCCGTGGCCGACTGCCGCAACGCGAGCAGCCCGGTGGATGCCCAGACCAACCAGGCCGGTCGTCGTCTTTGACGCCTCCCCCGAGTGGATGCCCATCCGGACACGGACTGCTTCGCCCGCTGGCCACGGGTGGGAAAGGAACGCCCGCTGCATCTCGATCGCCGCTGCAACGCAGGCACTCGCCGAAGCGAACACCGCGAAGAACGCGTCCCCCTGGGTGTCAACCTCCTCGCCGCCGTGCGCGCCAAGGCTCGCTCTGATCAGCCGATGATGATCAGCCAGTACCTCCGTGTACGGGTCCCCAAGGCGCGCCAGCAAGGCCGTGGAACCCTCGATATCGGTGAACAAAAAGGTGAACGTCTGCGTGGCCAAGAGCCCAAGACTTCCATCTGAAATTGACGCTGAATGCGGCGAACGGAAGGTCGCCCCCCCGGGCGCGCCACAAGTAACCTACTTTAACCGCCGCGGCGCCGTCGACCTCCGCCCCTGCCTCCGGCCAGGCCACCAGCGCGCAGCCCCCCGTTACAGCCAGTGCCGACCATACGGGCCCCGCAGCCTCTGATCACACTGTTGCGCTGCGCTTCTATCTCGGCTTCTATCTCGCACCAGTCCCCGATCTCAGATGGCCGGGGTCGCCCAGCCACCGCCCCGTCTGTCAGTGCCGCATGTCAGGGTGGAGCCGTGAACAAGCTCAGCACGCAGGACATTCTCGACGCGGGTCTGGACGACTGGCGGAAGCTCGCCCAGGCGCTGCATGCCCGCTACCGGATCGCGGACTTCACCGCAGGCGCGGCGTTCGCCGCGGCCGTGGCAGAAGCGGCGGAGGCCGCCGGCCACCACCCCGACCTCAAGATCACCCGCGGCGTGGTCGATGTCTCGGTGTGCACCCGCGAGGACGGCTTGTGGGTCACCCAGAAGGACATTGCCTTGGCAAAGAAGATCAGCCAGATCGCCCGGCAGCAGGGGCTCACGCCCGAGCCCGCCACCGTGACTCAGCTCGAAGTCGCTCTCGACACCGCGAACGAGGACCGCGTCGGCCCGTTCTGGTCCGTCCTGCTCACCGGCAGCCCCGAAAACAAGATCTACGACTCGGTCTTCGACCCGGCCAGCCGGGTCCCGGGTCTGTGGTTCCAGGGCACCGACCGGCACCAGACCCCTCGCCAGCGCTGGCATTTCGACCTGTGGCTTGCCCCCGAGGCGGCGGCAGACCGGATCACCGCGGCCGTCGCGGCAGGTGGGTCCGTCGTCGATGATTCAGGGGCGCCGTCATTCACCGTGCTTGCGGACCCGGACGGCAACAGGGTCTGCGTCTGCACGTGCCTTGAGCGAGACTGACAGAGTTCGGCAAGACCGGCTCACCGGCGCGCCCGGCCTGTTCCCGTTCGCGCACTACCAGGGCCGCGCCGTGGGCGTGAATGATCGGGCCGATGGCGCCAGATCAGCGGGGCCTGTCCCGGCCTTAACGAGGTTGGCGGGCCGCCGGGCGGACACGAACAGGTCGCGCGCCGTCCGCGTCCGGGCGCTGCGCTGTCGCCTGCCCGGCGGCATCCTGGCTGATTGCAGATTCAGTGCTGCGCACGGGCTGGCACCGTCCTGGGTCGTGTTCCGGTGAGCAGATCGCGGACCGAAGTGATGAGGATGCGGACCGCGTCGCGTTCCTCGATGTGCCCGGCCCGGACACCGTCGGAGCAGGCGTGCACGAGCGCGATGGACGCTGTCACCAGCCACCCGGCGGGCAGGTCGGTGCGGAAGGACCCGTCTGCCTGCCCGCGTTCCAGCAGCGCGCCGATGGTGTGGTGCGCGGCCTGGTGTGTCCGTGTCACGGCCTCGGGGCTCAGCAGTTCGGCCACCGCCGCCGCCATCGCCCGGTACCGCGCCAGGTGCTGCCAGGTCGCGGCGAGCATCCGGTCCAGCGCCTCCACGGGCGGGCCGTCCTCGGGGTGCACGGCCTGCAGGGCCGCCATCGTCTGGCGCACGGCACGCTCCACGGCCGCCTCCAGGATCGCTGCCCAGTCCGGGAAGTGAGCGTAGACCGTGACCCGCGATACGCCCGCCTGTGCGGCCACCGCCGAGATGTTCGCGTGCCCCTGCGACTGCAGCAGTTCCTCCGCCGCATCCAGGATCGCCTCGACGTTCCGCGCGGCGACTTCGCGCTGGTAGCCGGTGGTTCGCTGGGCCGCTGCCATATCAGTGCACCGCCACGCGGGCGCCGGCCGCGGGCCGGACCGCTGGGACCGCCACTGCGGCAACCACGGCAAGCCCGGCGGCGACCGCCGCGGCGACCATGAAGCCGTGCCGGTAGCCGGCCGCGATCCCGCCGCCTGCCGCCACGGCAACCGCCGAGAACACCGCGATTCCCAGCGCGGCACCGATCTCATGCGCAGTGGTCATCAGGCCAGAGGCAAGCCCCGCCCGATCTTCGGCGATGTCGCTCATCGCGGTGACGGCGGTAGCCGGGAACACCAGGCCGGTGCCCATCCCCACTACGAGCAGGCCAGGCAGGAAGCCGGTCAGGTAACCCGAACGGGCGGACACTCCGGTCAGCAGGAGCGCTCCTGCGCCCATCGCCACCAGGCCCGCGACGATCAGCGCCCGTGACCCGGCCCGCGGCAGCAGCCGCGAGGCGAGGTGGGCGCCCGCCCCGATCACCAGGGTGAGCGGGAGGAACTCCAGGCCCACCCGCAGTGGCGAGGCGTGCTGCACGTCCTGCAGGTACAGCGAGTTCAGGAAGAACGTGCCGACCAGGATCCCGGTGGCGCCGAACATGACCAGCACGCCGGCGACCAGCGAGCGGGCTCGCCAGAACTGCGCGGGCACCAGCGGCCACCGCGCTGGCCGCTCGACCGCGGCGAACCCGGCCAGCAGGGCCAAGGCCAGGGCCAGCAGCAGCAGCGTCCGGGCCGATCCCCAGCCGTGCGCGGGCGCGCCCGCGAGCGTGTAGGCGAGCATCACCAGCCCTGCCACCGCCAGCGCCGCACCGGGCAGGTCGAGCTCGCGGACGAAGCGGCCCCGCGGCATATGCCGCGGCACCAGGTGCAGGCTCAGCAAGCCGGCCACGACGCCGACGGGCACGTTCACCAGGAACACCGAACGCCAGCCAAGCCAGGTCGTCAAGATCCCGCCCGCTAGCACACCGGCGGCAGCGCCGGCACCGGCGATTGCGCCCCAGACGCCAAGCGCGGTCGCCCGCTGCGCACCCGCGTAGCTGGTCGTGAGGATAGACAGCGCCGCGGGCGTAAGCAGCGCGGCGCCGAGCCCCTGGCCGGCCCTGGCGGCGATCAGTGCGCCTGCGGCCTGGGCGATGCCGCTGGCCAGCGACGCAGCCGTGAACACCGCCAGGCCGGCGAGGAAGATCCGGCGCCTGCCCACCACGTCCGCGGCCCGGCCGCCGAGCAGCACCAGGCCACCGCTCGCCAGGACATAGGCGGTGACGACCCACTGCAAGCCCCCCGCGGGGAAGCTGAGCGACCTGGCGATGGACGGCAGCGCCACGTTTACCACAGTGGCATCCAGGATGACCATGAACTGGGCCACGCTGAGCACCATCATCAGCGACCACGGCCGGCGCTCGCGGTCAGGTGTACCAAGTGCCGCGCGACTCTGATCGGCGTCCCTCGTGGTGACTGGCCGCGGTCCGCGCATTCCGTGCATCCGGTCCTCCCAGTGAGGCCTTGCGTTGGTTGACAGTAGTGTCAACCTCTACGGTGCGGCCAGACTGGATGGTTGTCAACCGTGTAAACCCGTGGCTCCGGCAGTGCCGGATGCGCCGCCCATGCCGCTGAAGCTGCCGGAGTTCAGCTACCGGACCACGGCACCTGCGCGCGGCCGTACACACGAGGTATTCGCCTGGTACATGGCCAGGTCCCCAGCCCTCGCTCGACCCGTTTCCAGCATCGCTGGACGCCCGTGCGCCGGGTGATCGCGTCGCACAGATCCCCGCATAGCCGTTCTGCATGTGTGGCAGGCGGCCAGTGCACGTCGTCAGCGGGAAGACCGCAGGCGCGCGGACTACCGCGCCGGGTAGCGTTCGCGGCGGACGGTTGCCCTCCGGCCCTTGATACTGCTCTGCCGGAGCGCCGCGACCACGTCGTCGGCGGCTGACTCGGGGACCTCGACGAGCGAGAATCGATCGGCGATCTCTATCGCCCCGATGTCCCTGCCGGAGAGGTGCGACTCGCCGGTGATAGCGCCAACAAGATCCTGTGGCCGGACTCCGGAGGCACGCCCGGTCCCCACGAACAGGCGTGTCGTGCCCGCAGTTGCAGGACGACCACGCCGCTGGTCGCGCCCGGTGGCCTTGCGACGGCCGCTGCGGTCGTCCGACGAGCGCAATTCGACCTCCGGGAGCTCTTCTTCCTCGCCGGCGGTCCCGCTGGTCTCATGCGCCAGTTTGACCGCGGCGAGCGCCACCTCGAAGAGGTCGAACTCCTCACCGAGCGGCTCCACAACGGCCCGGAAGGTCTCAAGGTCGTCCTCCAGCAGGCTCTCCCGAAGAGCAGCGCGCGTCAGCTCCAGGCGCCTGGTGCGCAGGTCCGCGACAGTCGGCAGCTTTTCAACCGCGATCGGCTGTCCCGTCGCCCGTTCGATGGTCTTGAGCATCCTGTGCTCGCGCGGCTCGACCAGGGTGATGGCGGTGCCTTCGCGGCCGGCCCGGCCAACGCGCCCGATGCGATGCACGTACAACTCTGGCGCGCTGGGCACGTCGTAGTTCACCACGTGCGTGAGCTGCTCGATGTCGAGGCCGCGCGCGGCCACGTCGGTGGCCACGAGAAGCTCGATGCTCCCGCCGCGCAGCCGGCTCATGACTCGGTCGCGCTGTTGCTGGTCCATTCCGCCGTGCAGCGCCTCGGCGCGATAGCCCCGGCCGTTCAGGGTTTCGGTAAGCCGGTCCACCTCGTCTCTGGTACGGCAGAAGACGACCGCCGCCGCCGGTGCCTCCAGGTCGAGCACACGTCCGAGAGCGGCGGGCTTGTGCCCGCGCGGCACGACATAGGCACTCTGCTGCACCAGCAAGCCATCGGCTGACGCCGGCGCTTGGCGGCCTAGCTCGGCCCGCACCGGGTCGCGCAGGTGGCGGCGCACCATGCCGTTGATGCGCGGCGGCATTGTCGCCGAGAACAGCGCGGTCTGCCGATTCTCCGGGGTGTTGCCGAGGATCGCCTCGATGTCCTCGGCGAAACCCATGTCGAGCATCTCATCCGCTTCGTCGAGGACGACGATCTTAAGGCCACGCAAGCTCAGCGTTCCCCGGGTGATGTGGTCAAGCGCGCGCCCGGGCGTCGCCACCACCACGTCGGTGCCACGATCAAGCGCCCGCAGTTGCCGGCCGATCGGCTGGCCGCCGTAGATCGGCAGAACACGCGCGCCAATGTCACGCCCGTAGCGATGCATCGCCTCCGAGACTTGCACGGCGAGCTCGCGCGTCGGCACGAGCACCAGGGCGAGCGGCTCCACCCGCCCGCCTTCCCGGAGCAGCCGCTGGAGTACGGGAAGCGCGAAGGCGGCCGTCTTCCCCGTCCCGGTCGCGGCCTGCCCGACCAGATCACGGCCCTCCAGCAGTGGCGGGATGGCGGCCCGCTGTATCGGTGTCGGCTCCTCATAACCGAGGCCGGAGAGCGCGTGGCGCAGTTCCGGGGCCAGCGCCAAGTCGGCGAAGCCGCTCGCACTCCCGCCGATATTCTCGATCATGAACGACCACCTCGGTCCCAAGACACCTTTGACTTCCCCCGCACGAGTTTCCGGCCTCGGCCACGTTACGACAGGGCCACCGTCGCGACGGGCAAGCCGCGGGCCGGCGCCAACAGCTACGTCGGCCCACGGCGACCTGTTGTCACTGGATAAGGCTTGGCCTGCCTTGGCTCACGCGGCGCGGACATCGGTGGCCTGCAGGCCCTTCGGGCCTTGGGTCACCTCGAACTCCATGTGCTGGTTCTCCTCCAGGCTGCGGAAGCCGTCGCCGTCGATCTCGGAGTAGTGCACGAAGACGTCCGGGCCATCAGCGCGGGAGATGAAACTTCGTTCTCTGCGAGCGTGCAGGTGACACCAACACACAAGACAACCACGACCAGGTGGCACAACCGATCCGGTGCCCGGTTCATTCCCACCCGCCAGCGGTTGCCTCTGACCTGCCAGGACGCGAACGCGCTCGGAGCTAGTCCGCGGCGGCGGTGGCGCGTCCAACCGGCAGATAGCCAGGACGCCCAGCCGTGCCTGTCACTTGCGGTAACTCCCGTGGCGGAACTCGTCGATGAGGGATGGATGCGACGGAGACCAGCCGAGCTCGGCCCGGGCCTTGGCCGCGGGAGTGCCCTGATCGAGCAGCAGGACTTCGGCGAAAGAGTCGCCTGGGCGCGCCCGAGCCTCATCATCAGAACCGGGCACCGCTCCCGGAGCGCCGACGGCGACCGCGGCCGCCTGCGTAGCTCGGCAAGGGTCGCGGGCTCCGAACGCCCGCGCCTGTTCAAGAGCCGGGGCATGCTGCTTTATTAGGAGGCATGAGCGCTGATGACATCATGCCCTCCGCCGCTCAGGTCCAGGCGGCCGCCGGCGGGCGGGCGACTCACCCCCGGGAGCCGCATTCGGGCGGCACCGCCGGGCGGTTGAACTGGTTGCGGGCTGCGGTGCTGGGGGCCAACGACGGGATCGTGTCGGTAGCTGGCATCGTCATCGGGGTAGCGGGGGCCACGTCGGCCCGCGGCCCCATCTTCACTGCCGGGCTGGCCGGGCTGGTCGCCGGGGCCGTGTCGATGGCACTGGGTGAGTATGTGTCGGTCTCCAGCCAGCGCGACAGCGAACGCGCGCAGATCAAGCAAGAGAAAGGTGAACTCGCCGCCAGCCCGGAGGCCGAACTGACCGAGCTGACCGCCCTATACGAGGCCAAGGGCCTGTCCGCGGCCACCGCCCGCACCGTCGCCACCGAGCTGACCAGCCATGGCGCCCTGGCCGCACATCTCGACGCCGAGCTGCATATCGACCCCGCTGACATCCCCAGCCCGGTCCAGGCCGCCGCCGCTTCGGCGCTGTCGTTTACATCCGGCGCCCTGCTCCCGCTGCTGGCCATCTTGCTGCCCCCGGCCGCGCTGCGGGTACCGGTCACCTTTGCCGTCGTCCTGATCGCCCTTGGCCTGGCCGGCGCCCTCAGCGCCCGCCTGGGCGGCAGCAGCATCCGCCGCGCTGTCCTGCGGCTGGTCATCGGCGGAGCGCTCGGCCTGGCCTTCACCTACGGCATCGGGCACCTGTTCGGCACCGCCATCGGCTAACCGGGCTGCTGGTGCCGGCGAGCCTTCCTTGGGTGGTTTTGCCAGGCCAAAGGTGCGGACCGCGGGCTCAGCGGCCGGTCGCTGTGCCGTGCCTTGCTGGCGGCCGGTGTTTGTTCAGCTGGCGATGCCGATGACTTGGCCGATCGTGTCGGGCTGGCCAAGGACCGCGAGCATCAGATGGGCGGCGTCGGCTCGCGGGACCGAGAAGCCGCCGCGCACGTTCTGACCGGTCGCTGTCCGGTAGTGCCCGGTCAGCGGTTTGTTCGTCAGCTTCGGTGGCCTGATGACCGTCCAGTCCAGGTCGCTGTCGCGGAGCAGGTCCTCCATGGCCGCCAGGTCGGCGTAGACCTTGCCGAATGCGGCGCGGGCGAACCGGGCGCCGAACTGGCGCATGAAGAACCCGTCACCCGGGTCGTGGTTGGGCGGCGTCGGGCGGCCGGGAGATGGCACGGTGCCGACCGGGGCGGCGCTGATCACGACGAGGCGCTTGACGCCGGTCGCGTGCATCGCCGAGACAATAGCCCGGGTACCGCGGGTGGCGATGCCGGCGCTGGAGTTGGAGGCCGGGCCGAGGCCGGAGACCACCGCGTCGGTTCCGGCGATCGCTGCCTCCAGCGCGGCGGGTTCCGGGCTGGCCAGGTCGGCCGTGACGATCCGGGCTTCGCCCAGCGCCGCGGGGAGCTTTGCGGGGTTGCGGACCACGGCGGTGACGTCGTGCCCGGCGCTCAGCGCCTGTTGCAGCAGTTGCTGGCCGACCCCACCGGTTGCTGCGATGATCGCGAGTTTCATCTGGTGCCTCCGTATCGGGTGAGTTGTTCAGTCATGGAATGCTTCTGCCTCGGTCGGACCGGCTTCCACCACAGCCGCGCCGGGGTGCGGACCGCGTGGCCGCTGCCACGCGGCGGCGCGGGGATGATCAAGAAGATCAATGCGGACCCTCCGATCTGGGATGTGTGGCTGGCAAGCCATCGTGGCTCCGTGTGCCGGAAGCCTGCTAGTTATCCTAGTATCTAGAGAAACTAGAAGTCAACTAGCTTAGGAATCTGGCAGCCCGCGGCACTTCCGGCGCGGCTGACCGGCGCCGCCGCCATCCCGGTTGCAGGTAACTAGGAGTCACCGCTTCCGAGACCGGCGCTGCGGGCACGGATGATGGCATGGGCCCGGTCGGCGACCTGGAGTTTGGCGAAGATGCTGGAGACGTTGTTGCGGACCGTCTTGGGGCTGATGAACAGCTGCCGTGCGATGTCGCCGTTCGGTTTGCCGGCGGCCATGAGGTCGAGAATCTCGCGTTCCCGGGTGGTGAGCTCGGGGAAGAGCTGTTGGTCGTAGGCGGACAGCGGCCGGGTGAGAAACGCCAGCACGCGCTCTGCGATGGTGGGGCCGAAGATCGCCTCGTTGCTGCCGGCGGCGGCGATGGCGCGGAGCAGCTCGGGGGAGTCGGAGTCCTTCAGCAGATAGCCGCGTGCGCCGGCGCGCATCGCGGCGAATACCGAGTCGTCGTCGTCGAACATGGTGAGTACGAGCACGGCGGTGCCGGGTGCGATGGCGAGGATTTGGCGGGTGGCCTCGACGCCGTTGAGGTCGGGCATGTGCAAGTCCATCACGACGATGTCGGGGGCTAGCGCTCGCGCCTGCGTGATTGCCTCTGCGCCGGTCGACGCCTCGCCGACGACATCGGTGTCCGGGGTGGATGCCAGTAGGGCCCGAAGTCCTGCGCGGAACATCGGGTGGTCGTCCACCAGGAGGACGCGCCGGGCGGTCATGATGGCCCGGCCAGGGGCAGCCGCGCGACGAGCACTGTCCCGCCCGGCGGGACCGCGTCTACGGTGAGCGTTCCGCTAAGCTCTGTGGCCCGCTCGGCCATCGCGGTGAGTCCGACGCCGGGCCGGACATCGGGTCCGATACCGGTGCCGTCGTCGGTGACGGTCACCCAGAGCTCGCCGTCCCGGTGACGGAACTCCACCCGGCAGTTCGCTGCGCCCGCATGGCGCGCGGCGTTCGTCACCGCCTCGACGGCGATGCGGTAGGCGGCGACCTCGACGGCGGCAGGAAGGGCGGGCAGTGGGACCGGGACGGACACTGTTACTGTCAGGGACCGCTCGCCGGCGCTGACCCGCACCGCGTACTCCTCCACCGTTTTGACGAGGCCGAGCTCATCGAGCGCGGGCGGGCGCAGGTCGTGGGCGATGCGCCGGATCTCGGCGATGCTGCGCCGGGTCTCCGCCTTGAGCTGGCAGAGCATGTCGTCAGCGCCCGCTGGGTCGTCGGCCAGGAGATTGCGCGCCGCGTCCAGGCCGAACGCGACCCCGGCCAGCGCCGGCCCCAGGCCGTCATGCAGGTCGCGGCGAAGGCGCCGGCGTTCCTCTTCGCGAGTGGTAACGAGACGTTCGCGGGAGCGGACGAGGTCTCGGAACAGCAGCGCCGATCGCGCGGTGACTGCCGTCTGCCGGGCAAGATCGTCCAGCAGCCGCCGTTCGCTGCGACTGAACCTTGACGTCCCGGCGCGATAGCTGACCGCTAGCCGGCCGACGTCTTGGCCCTGGCAGACAAGCCGGGCCTGGTATCCGCGGCCCGCCGGTGCTCCCTGCGCCGCGGTAGGACGGTCCGGTGGGTCCCCCGGCAAGGCGACCGCGACGTAGGGGACCCGCAGCGCCGATGCCACGGTGCCGGCGACGGTTTCCAGCGCGCCGGTCGGATCTGCGGGCATCTCAAGGTTCCGTCCGAGCTGCGTCAGCACCCTGTAGGGATCGCCACGGTCGCCGTAGAGTAGCCGGTCGACTGATCGTTGCAGCCAATGCCGCAGCGGCGAGAACAGCACAGCGACCAGGCCCGCGGCGACTGGCGCGGCGGTCCGCCCGCTCACCAGATGGCTCAGCAGTTGAACGGCGGCCAGATAGACGCCCAGCAGCAAGACTGTCAGCAACCCGTACACCATCGACCGGCGCACGATGACGTTGACGCCGTACAGGTGATGCCGCAAGATGGCGATCCCGATCGCGAGCGGGATGACCAGAGCGAACAGTGCGGTCACGATCGTGCCGAGCAGGCGAGGACCCGCAGGTCCCGGGATTTGTATCCCGACGAGGAACACCGCCGCCGCGATCAG